>NZ_CVSU01000090.1 GCF_001180205.1 Candidatus Pelagibacter communis
AATTGGTTTTCCTGTTAAGGCAGCTTCAGAAATCATAGAGCTAGAGTCACATGTAACAACTATATTTTCCGAAATTGCTAAAGCTGAAAGATAAGCTTTTTTATCAACATTCATAATTACAGTGTGATTTTCTCCAAAAAACTCTTTTGCATAATGTATAGTATTTAATGGTGTTCTCATTGAAGGTATCACCACAAGTTGAAAATCATGTTTTTTCAATAGTTTGTAAAAAATTGAAAAAATATGCTTCATATTTTTTGTTGAGTACTCATAATATTTTGTAGGACCACCCATTATCAAACACCAAACTTTTCTATTATCCTGTTTGATATATGAATTTAAATAACTTCTATTTTCTTCAATTTCATTTTCTGTTAAATAGTGAATTGCACCTTTTGTTTTAATTACATTTGTACCGCTTATCCCATCATGTTCGGGAGCAACAATAAAATCAAAATGATTAAAATCTACCTTTGGATCTTGAATATGAATATTTAAAACTTTTTTTTTTGAAATACTTTTTAAGTGGATTGATGGAATCACACTTTTTCTTCCACATGAAATAATTACATCAAAATCATACTCGTTTATTTTTTTATAAACATTTTGTGATATTGGAGTTAATTTTGGAGGAACAATTTTCCAAAAATTATTTAGTTCAACTTTATGGTGTGTAAAATCCAAATCTAAAGCTTTTGCTAAACCTTCTACCTGGCTTATCATGCCATGCATACCTTGAGTTAATAAAATACCTTTTAATTTAGTCATTAATCACTATATAGCTTTCATATGAGTCAAAATCCAACTAAACACACAAAAGTGTTAATAATTGGATCAGGTCCAGCTGGATACACAGCAGCAGTTTATGCTGCTCGTGCAATGTTAAATCCTATTTTAGTTTATGGATCTGAGCCAGGAGGACAATTAACAACGACAACTGATGTTGAAAATTATCCAGGATTTTCTGAAGTTATTCAGGGGCCATGGTTAATGGATCAAATGAAAGAACAAGCAAAAGCAGTTGGAACTGAAATGATTGAAGACCATATTGGATCTGTAAATTTAAAAAGTTCACCATTTGAAGCAATTGGTGATAGTGGCCAGAAATATACTGCTGATAGCATTATTATTTCTACTGGAGCTCAAGCAAGATGGTTAAATATAAAATCAGAACAGGAATTTAGAGGATTTGGAGTTTCTGCTTGTGCAACTTGTGACGGTTTCTTTTTTAAAAATAAAGAAGTTGCTGTAGTTGGAGGAGGTAATGCAGCGGTTGAAGAAGCAATGTTCCTTACAAAGTTTGCATCTAAAGTAAAATTAATCCACAGAAGAGATAGTTTAAGAGCTGAAAAAATGCTTCAAAAAAAATTAATGGAAAATAAAAAAATAGAAATAATTTGGGACTCTGTAGTTGAAGATGTGTTAGGTGACAAAGATCCTAAAAATGTCAAAGGAATCAAGATTAAAAATGTTAAAACAAATAAAATACAAGAATTGAAACTTGATGGCGTATTCATTGCTATTGGTCATGATCCAGCTACTCAACTTTTTAAAGATCAATTAAAAATGGATAATGAAGGATATTTAATTACCAAACCTGACTCAACAGAAACTAATGTTCCTGGTGTTTATGCAGCTGGAGATGTAAAAGACAAAACTTTTAGACAAGCCGTTACAGCTGCAGGAATGGGTTGTATGGCAGCATTAGAAGCTGAAAAATTCCTATCTCACTAATTCAGCAATCTCATTTGATTCAAATATACTTTGATTAATATTTTCATTTGCCAACTTTACCATTGCTTTAGCGACTATTTCTGCCCTAATGGGTCTCATTTTCCTTAAAGGTCCAACTAAAATTGGAGTTAACAATTGAAATAATATTATACCAAATTTTTCACCTATTCTTTTTTCTTTTCTATTTCCCAATAAGAAAGATGGTCTCATGATCCCAATTTTATCAAAATTTTGATTTTTAATTTCTTGTTCAACTAATCCTTTAAATTTTAAATAATCACCTGAACTTTTTGGATCTGCATAACCAGATGAAACAAAAAAAAATGATTTAATTGAATTTGATTTAGCGATTTGGGCAATTTGTCTAGGAATATTGAGCTCAATTCTTTCATATTCATTTTTATTAGGTGAGTTTTTTCTTGTTGTTCCAATACAAAAAAAACAGTCTTCACCTGTAATATCATTTCTATGCTTTTCTAAATCATTAAAATTAGTGTCAATAATTTCAATTTTTGGATTAATAAGTTCTATTTTTGAACGAACAAAAATCTTTATTTTTGAATAATTTGAATTCATAATAAGTTCATTAACAAGATGCCCACCAACTAAACCTGATGAACCAAACACTAGGGCTGTTTTCATTAATTTAAGGATTTACAAAAATTAGATATTTTATTCATTGCTTTCTTAAGATTATCCATTGATGTTGCGTAAGAAATTCTGAAAAAACCTTCTAAACCAAATGCAGAACCCTGGACTACAGCAATCCCACTATTCTCTAATAATGATTGAACAAAATCAGTATCAGATTTAATTTCATTACCATTAGGATCTTTTTTGCCCATTAAACCTTTGCAACTTGGGAAAACATAAAACGCTCCATCTGGATTGAGGCATTCAATTCCATCTATTGCATTTAAAGCACTAACAACAAAATCTCTTCTCTCCTGAAAAGAGTTTGCTCTTTCCTTAATAAAGTCTTGTGTTCCACTTAGCGCCTCAACTGCAGCCGCTTGGCTAATGGAAGAAGGATTAGTTGTTGATTGTGATTGAATTTTAGCAATAGCTTTAACAATTTCTTTTGGACCAGCTGCATACCCTATTCTCCAGCCTGTCATTGAGTAAGCTTTACTTACGCCATTCATTGTAAGCACTCTATCTTTTAAACTATTAATTTGAGCAATTGTAAAAAATTTAAAACCCTCATAAGTCACGTGCTCATAAATATCATCGCTCAAAATATAAACATGATTATGTTTTTCTAAAATAGCTGCAATTGCTTTTATATCTTGCTCTGAATAACATGCTCCGGTTGGATTTGAAGGAGAATTAAGAATAATCCATTTAGTTTTTGGAGTTATAAATTTTTCAAGATCAATTGGATTTATTTTAAAACCTTGTTTTTCATCACATTCCATTATCACTGGTTTTCCTCCAGCTAATAAAACCATATCGGGATAGGAAACCCAATAAGGAGCAGGAACTATAACTTCATCACCTTCGTTTAATGTGGCCATCATTGCATTATAAATTACATGCTTTCCACCAGCACCAACTGTAATTTGATCAGTTGTATAATCTAAATTATTTTCTTTTTTAAATTTTTCTACTATTGCTTTTTTCAATGCTGGAGTTCCATCTACTGCAGTGTATTTGGTATCACCATCATTAATAGCTTTTATAGCTGCTTGCTTAATATTAACTGGAGTATCAAAATCTGGTTCTCCTGCACCAAGTCCAATAACATCTTTTCCAGCAGCTTTTAATTCTCTTGCTTTTTGAGTAACAGCAATAGTAGGTGATGGTTTAATCTTCTTTAAACTGTCTGATATTATGCTCATTGAAATATAAATAAATTCTACTACGTTGTTTAATATATGGAAAATACTTATCAAGATTTAATTACAGATATTCAGAGTAAAAATCCTAAAATAGGTGGAAAACTAGAGGGTGGAAAAAAATTCAAAATTAAATCTGATTTTAAACCTGCAGGTGACCAGCCGGAAGCGATAAAAAAATTAGTAAATGGTGCCAACAAAGATCAATTTAACCAAGTTTTACTTGGTGTAACAGGATCTGGAAAAACTTTTACAATGGCTAAAGTAATTGAAGCTACCAACAGACCTGCGTTAATTTTAGCTCCAAATAAAACTCTAGCTGCTCAACTTTATGGGGAAATGAAAACTTTTTTTCCTGACAATGCTGTTGAATATTTCGTTTCATACTATGACTATTACACTCCTGAAGCTTATGTGCCGAGATCAGACACATACATCGAGAAAGAGGCCTCTATTAACGAGCAGATTGATCGAATGAGACATTCAGCAACCAGGTCTCTTTTGGAACGAGATGATGTATTAATTGTTGCAAGTGTTTCTTGTATTTATGGTCTCGGATCTGTTGAAGCTTATAGCAAAATGACTTTAACACTCCAAAAAAATTATGATTATAACAGAGAAGAAATAATTAAGTCTTTAGTTGCTCTTCAATACAAACGTAATGATCAAAATTTTTATAGAGGAACATTTAGAGCAAGAGGAGAATACTTGGAAATTTTTCCATCACATCTAGAGGACAGAGCTTGGAGATTATGTTTGTTTGGAGATAAACTTGAACAGATAGAAGAGTTTGATCCTTTAACTGGTGACAAAGTAAGAGAATTAAGTTTAGTAAAAGTTTATGCCAATAGCCACTACATCACACCAAAACCCACAATTGAACAAGCAGTAATTAATATAAAAAAAGAATTAGAACTAACTTTAAAAAAACACCGTGCTGAAAATAAATTATTAGAAGCACAAAGATTAGAAGAAAGAACTAAATTTGATCTTGAAATGATTGAAGCAACTGGCTCTTGTGCTGGTATTGAAAACTATTCGAGATTTTTGTCGGGACGAAAACCTGGAGAGCCCCCTCCTACTCTTTTCGAATACTTTCCTGATAATACTTTAATATTTGTGGATGAATGTCACGTTACAGTTCCACAGCTCAATGGAATGTATAAAGGTGATAGATCAAGAAAAAGTACTTTAGCAGAATATGGATTTAGACTTCCTTCATGTATGGATAATAGACCATTAAAATTTGAAGAATGGGATTTAATGAGAACACAAACTGTATTTGTTTCAGCAACACCTGGACCATGGGAGCTAGAGCAAACAAAAGGTAAATTTATTGATCAAGTTATAAGACCAACAGGTTTAATAGATCCACCTGTAGAAATACGTCCAGCAAAAAATCAGGTCGATGATTTAATGCATGAATGTAAACGAGTTATAGAAAATAATCATAGAGTATTAGTAACAACACTAACTAAAAAAATGGCTGAGGATCTAACTGAATATCTTCATGAGAATGGAATCAAGGTAAGATATCTTCACTCAGATATTGATACACTTGAAAGAATTGAAATCATGCGAGATTTAAGAATGGGTGTATTTGATGTTTTGGTTGGAATTAATTTGTTAAGAGAAGGATTGGATATTCCTGAATGTGCATTAGTAGGAATTTTAGATGCCGACAAAGAGGGATTCTTGAGATCTGAAACCTCTTTAATTCAAACGATTGGTAGGGCTGCAAGAAATGTTGATGGTAAAGTAATTTTGTATGCTGACAAAGAAACAAAAAGTATTAAAAAAGCAATTGCAGAAACTGATAGAAGAAGAAAAATTCAATTAGATTATAATAAGAAACATAAGATAGATGCAAAATCTGTTAAAAAAGAAATTAGTGATATTTTAGAGAGCGTTTATGAGAAAGACTACGTTAAAATAAGTGAAGGTTCAAATATTGGCGGCAATCTTAAAAAACATCTCAAAGGCTTGGATAAAAAAATGAAAGAAGCTGCATCTAATTTAGAGTTTGAAGAGGCTGCTAAAATACGAGATGAAATAAGAAAATTAGAGAGCACTGAATTAGAAATTACATTAAATCCGAAAATAAGACAGTATGATGTAAAAAATAAGCTTTATCCAAAAGGTAGATCAACTATGGGTATGCCAGGAACTAAAGTTACAAAAAAAAGAGATAAGAAATGGAAGCACGGAAAATAATAATTACTGGTGGAGCTACTCGAATGGGGGCAGCAATTGCCAGAAAATTATCCGGTCCAAATAAAGAAATCTTAATCCATTATAACAAGTCAAAATTAAAAGCAGAAAAATTAAAAAAAGAATTATCTAGCATAAGTACAAAAGTTTACCTAGTCAAAGGTGATTTAAGTAAAGAAAGTGATATAAAAAAAATAATTAAATTTGCAAAATCAAAACTAAAATTTTTTGATTGTCTTGTTAATAATGCCTCTTTATTTGAAAATGATAAATTAGAAAATTTTTCATTGGATAGTTGGAGTAAGCATTTAAGAACTAATTTAAGAGCACCTGCACTATTAACAAAAGAATTTTCTAAAAATGTTAAAGGCAAAAATAATAATATTATAAATATTATTGATCAAAGAGTCTTCAAATTAACTCCTTACTTTTTTTCATACACTCTTAGCAAAACAGGTTTGTATACTTTAACTAAAACTAGTGCTATGAGTTTAGCTCCTAATATAAGAGTAAACGCTATTGCACCTGGACCCACTATAAAAAATCAAAGACAATCTGAAAAACATTTTAAAAAGCAATATTTAGCAACACCACTGAAAAGACAAGTTGACGTGGAGCAAATATGTAATGCTGTTGACTTTTTTATTAAAAATATATCTATTACTGGTCAAGTTTTGGCTATTGATAGTGGTCAAAATCTTAACTGGCAAACACCAGATGTAATGGGCAAAGAATGAAAAAAAATAATTTGAAAATTGTCAAAATAGATAAAAATAAAAGCTTATTTAATTATGAGAAAAAAATCCTAATTAATGAATTAATCTTAGATTTAAAACTTGGTTATTACGATTTTGAAAAAGAAAAACAACAGAAAGTTAAATTTAGTCTTGAAATAGACTATGAGGACAAAAAACCTTCAAGCGATAAAGATATAAAATCCATCGTTAATTATGGAACTATCGTGAAATTAATAACAAAACTTGTAAAAAAGAAACATTATAATTTCCTAGAAACTTTAGCAGAAGCTGTTTTTGACGAATTATTTAAAGACAAAAGGATTGCTAAAATAATGTTAAAAATTGAAAAATTAGAAATCTTAAAACAGTGTTCATCTGTTGGTATTCAAATTACCAAAAAGAGAAGCCATGATAAGCTCTGAAATAGGAAAAGAAGTAATTAAAAAAGAGCTAACTCTAGTACCAAAACTTCCAGGCGTATATAGGATGCTTAATGAAAAGAATGAAATTCTTTATGTAGGTAAAGCCAAAAACTTACCTAATAGATTAAAGAGTTATGTTGCAGAAAAAAATCATATAATTAGAACTGAACGAATGTTATCTCAAACAAGAAAATTAGAGATAACAACAACATCTAATGAAAGTGAAGCATTACTTCTAGAAGCAAATTTAATTAAAAAGTATAAACCAAAATTTAATATTCTATTACGTGATGATAAGTCATTTCCATTTATATTTATTGGTAATAAAGATAAGTGGCCTCAAATAAAAAGACATAGAGGAAAAAAAACAAAAGAAGGTTTTTACTTTGGACCTTTTGCTTCTGCTGGTTCTGCTAACTGGACAATCAAAATGATCCAAAAGATTTTTCATTTAAGAGTTTGTGATGATACCGTCTTCAAGAACAGAGAAAGACCGTGTATCTTATATCAAATAAAGAGATGTTCTGGGCCTTGTGTAGGGTATGTTAAAAAAGAGGATTATAATCAAACAGTAGAGGATGCTATTGAATTTGTTTCAGGCAAATCTAGGAAAATTCAAAAAAATCTTTCTAATCAAATGGAAAAGGCAAGTGATGATCTTGATTTTGAAAAAGCTGTAATTTTAAGAGATAGAATTAAAGCGTTAAACATAATTCAATCTTCACAGAGAATTAACGAAGCAAATTTAATTGAGGCAGATGTTATTGCTGGGTATAAAGAATCTGGAAAAACTTGTATTCAAGTGTTTTTTTATAGATCAAAACAAAATTGGGGTAATCAAGCTTTTTTTCCAAAACATGATCCAGATGAAAAATTTAGTGAAATCCTAAACTCATTTGTCTCTCAATTTTATGAAAATAAAAGTGTTCCTTCATCAGTTATTCTTTCAGAAGAAATAAAAGAAAAAGCATTAATTGAAAAAACGCTGACACAAAAAGAAGGTAAACAAATAAATATTTCAGTTGCAAAAAAAGGATCAAAACTCAAGGTTATTAATCAAGCAATAAAAAATGCAAAAGATAGTCTTAATAGAAAACTTTATGAAAGTCAGAATAATAAAGAATTGTTCGATGCAGTAGCTCAAAAATTTAATTTGGAAAACAATATAAATTTAATTGAGGTTTACGATAATAGTCATATTCAAGGTACTAATAGTGTTGGAGCTTTAATAGCATACGGTGATGAAGGATTTATTAAAAAAAGATATAGAAAATTTAATATTAAACACAAAAAAAATGAGCAAGATGACTATGGAATGATGAGAGAAGTGTTGAATAGGAGGTTTAAAAGAGCAGTTCAAGAAAAAGAAAATTACCTTGCTTTTCCAGATTTGGTTGTAGTAGATGGAGGAAAAGGTCAATATTCTGTTGCTAGAGAAAGCCTTAATGAACTAGGACTTCACGACATTCCAATTATTGCGATAGCAAAAGGTAAATTTAGAAATAGTGGAAATGAAACTTTTTTTCACAATGGCAAAGAATACAAATTTAAGAGAAACGACCCTACCCTATTTTTTCTTCAACGAATAAGAGATGAATCACATAGATTTGCCATAAGCGCTCACAGAGCAAAAAGAAAAAAAGGTATTAGTAAATCTTTATTAGACCAAATAGAGGGCATTGGAGCTATAAGAAAAAGAGCTTTATTAAACCATTTTGGATCAGCAAGATCGGTTGAGTCTGCCAGCTTAGATGAAATCAAATCTGTAGAAGGTGTTGAAGAAAAAGTGGCAAAAAAGATATATAACTTTTTTCACGAATAATTATGCTAAAAAAAATTCCAAACATATTAACGATAGGGCGAATAATAATTGTTCCCTTTTTTGTTTTGGCTTTTTACCTTCCAGGATTTTATGGTGATCTTACGGCTTTAATATTATTTATTGTGGCATCATTTACAGACTTTTTAGATGGTATGTTAGCCAGAATGTTTGGAGTGGAGTCAAAACTAGGTGAATTATTAGATCCCATAGCAGATAAAATTATTGTTGCTACAGCATTAATACTTCTGGTGATGGATGGAACGATCAGAAATTATGAAGTAATTGCAGCAATAATAATTCTTACAAGAGAAATTTTAATTTCAGGTTTAAGAGAATTTTTAGCAAAAGGAAAAATAAAACTTCCCGTTTCAAACCTTGCTAAACTTAAAACAGTATTACAAATGGTATCGATAGCTCTTTTATTATCTGGAGATACAGGAAATAAAATAATTAATTTCCAAGATTATAACGCTCAAACAATAGGTATAATTCTTTTGTGGTTATCGGCTGCTTTAACACTTTTTACTGCATATGATTATATGCGAAAAGGTATTGATCACGCTATGTCTGAAGATAGCAAAGACTAGGCTGCTTTTTTCTTCCTAACCAATACCTGATAACTTTCATTTAAATCAATAATAGTATCACAAACTTTAAATTGATTTTCAGCAATACAAGATACTGGTGTTACTTCTGCTGCTGTTCCAGTTAAAAAACATCCAACAAAATTAGGTAATTCAGTTGGACTAATTTTTCTTTCATGCACTTTTATATTTTTTGATTTTGCAATTCCAATTACAGTTCTTCTTGTAATACCGTCTAAAAAAGAATCTGGTATTGGAGTGTGAATTTCCCCATTTTTATCTTTGAAAAAAATATTTGCTCCAGTTGCTTCAGCAATATTACCTTCGTGATCAAGCATTAAAGAATCTGTATATCCTTGCTTTTCTGCCTCATGTTTTGAGAGAGTACAAATCATGTAAAGACCTGATGCCTTCGTGTCCCATGGGATTGTATTAGGCGCTGGTCTTCTCCAATTTGAAATATTTAATCTAATTCCTTCTACTTTAAGTTTGGGATCAAAATATGATCCCCATTCCCATGTTGCAATCGCAACATGTATTTTTGTTTGTTGAGCAGAAATAGCCATCATCTCACTACCCCTCCAAGCAACAGGTCTTACATAACCATTTTCTACTTTTTGGGTTGCGATAATTTTATTTGATGCATTATTGATTTCTTCTTCTGTATATGGAATTTCAAAACCCATTCTTCTAGCAGAATGAAAAAATCTAGCTGTGTGTTCTTCTAATTTGAAAATTGAACCATCATAAACTCTCTCACCTTCAAATACACAACTAGCATAGTGCATACCATGGCTTAAAACATGCAGTTTAACGTCAGCCCAATCAACTAATTCGTTGTTGTACCATATTTTTCCAGATCTCTTGTCGTAAGGTATCATGTGTGAAAATATTTTTTAATTTATAACTGAAAAATATCTTTGTATCTTTAATATGTCAATATAACTTACCTATTATGAAAGAACTTTTGTATTTAAAAGATGACCAGCTCAAAGATCTTATTGAAAAACTATTTGTAAGCTACAGAGAAACCTTTTCTGACTCAAAAAAAATATTAGATAGATATTCAATTGGTTTAGCACATCATAAAGTAATTCATTTATTGTCAATGTATGAGGGTATCTCCATCTCTGAGCTGCTAAAAAGATTAAAAGTGACAAAACAAAGCTTAAATCGTGTTCTTAACGATTTAATTAAACTTGAAATCGTCATTTTTAAAAAAGATGACCAAGATACTAGAGTAAAGCATGTTTTTCTAAATGATAAAGGTAAAAAAATTTTTAATGAAATTTTCAATTTACAAAAAAAGAGAATTTATAATGCTTTGCTAAATTCAAGTTCTGAAGAAGTTATAAATTTTGATAATGTACTAAGTAAAATAATTAATGGATAAGTTTATTGCACATATACTAGTGATTGATGATGATGATGGAATTAGATCTCTTGTAAAAAAGTATTTAAATGAAAATAATTTTTTAGTCACTACTGCTGAAAATGCAGAAAATGCACTAGAGCAAATTAAAATAATTAAGTTTGATTTAATAGTTTTGGATATCATGATGCCGGGTAAAAGCGGACTTGAATTTTTAAAAGAAAATAAAAAAAAATTAGAAACACCAGTTATACTTCTGACTGCTAAAGGAGAAGCAAGTGAAAGGGTTGAAGGGTTAGAGATTGGTGCTGATGATTACTTACCAAAACCATTTGAACCAAAAGAATTAATTCTAAGAATACAAAACATATTAAGTAAAACTATCAAAACTGATCAGAAAAGGGTTATAGAATTTGCAAATGTGAAAATTGATTTGAATAAACTTTTAATATTTAAAAGTGATAAAGAATTTAAGATTAATGCAACTGAAAAAACAATTTTAGAAAAAATGATTAATAACCCAGGCAAAACATTTTCTAGGGAAGATATTGGTCAATTAATCAATTTAGATAAAGAGAGATCAATAGATGTTATTATTACTCGGCTTAGAAAAAAAATAGAAATTGATCCAAAAAATCCAAAATTTTTACAGACAATAAGAGGTGCAGGATATGTTCTCTGGATTGAGTAATTACTTAAAAAAAATATTACCAAAAAGATTATTTTACAGAGCCCTTCTTATAGTTGCTATTCCAGTTTTAGTTTTGCAACTAGTAATTACAATTGTTTTTTTTGATAGCCTTTGGATCAAAACAAACAAAGGTATGACAAGAACCCTGGTAAATGAAATTAGTACATTTATTGAAGCCCATGGAAGTGAGCAAGAAAATAAACAAGAGTTATTAGATCTTTTCTCCATATTTTTAGACTTAAACATTGAACTCATCAATAACGAAAAATTACAAAGTACAGATACCGAAAGATGGTTTAGTCCAATAGATAGAACTTTAAGAAGAGAGCTAAAATCTAAATTTGGATTAGATGAATACTGGTTTGATACAACAAGTTATAAAGAATTAATTGATTTAAGAATTAAATATCAAGATGGTTATTTTAAATTTTTAGTACCTAAAGATAGAGTTGCAAGTTCTTCAGCAAGAATATTTGCTCTTTGGATTACAGTACCTGCAATTATAATGGTGATTATTTCTCTAATATTTTTAAAAAATCAAACTAGACCAATCACAAATCTAGCACGTGCGGCCGAAAGGTTTGGTAAAGGAGAAAATATTGAAGAGTTCAAACCCTCTGGAGCTCTTGAAATAAGACAAGCAGGACATGAATTTGATAAAATGAGAAAGAGAATTGAAAGACACATAAATCAAAGAACAGAAATGTTATCTGGAATAAGTCATGATTTAAGGACACCCTTAACAAGGATGAAACTGCAATTGGCTTTTATAAAAGATAAAGAAACTGTTAATAAATTAACAGAAGACATCAATGAAATGGAGAAAATGTTAAATGAATATTTGCAATTCACTAGCTCATCATATGTTGAAAAAGATGAAATGTTTAACCTATCTGAATTAATTTCAGAAGTAATTGAAAAATATAATAATGAAAATATTTCACAAAACTTAACACCAAGAATTTACTTTAATGGTAGGAAAAACTTAATTAATAGATGTCTAAATAATCTAATTGATAATTCATTGAAATATGCGAACAAAGTTGAAATTAACCTAAGTAAAAAAAATACAAACTTATTCATTATTATTGATGATGACGGTCCTGGAATACCAAAAAATGAGTATGAAAATGTATTTAAACCTTTCTATAAAATAGATAAAGGTCGAGCAGACTCGAAGTCAAGTGTTGGTCTGGGTTTATCAATTTCATCAGATATCATCAAATCTCATGGAGGAAATATAATGTTGGAAAAATCAAAAATGGATGGTTTAAGAGTTAAGGTTTTCTTGCCTGTTTAACTTTTTTATTTTTTTTTTTCTCTAGTTTATTTATTTTATTTTCAAGATTCTCAACACGTTTTGAGAGTACTTCAAACTCATCTTTACTTGTAAGTTTCATTTTAAAAACAAACTCATCTCTTTTGGATTTTAAGATATTAAATAATTCAGTAGTCAAGTCTTTTGAAGATACTAGTCCCTGCTCTATTAATTTAGCAAACTTATCAATTATAAATTTAGAATTTTTCATATTTAAGATATACATTATAAGTATTATTAAAAATGTTCATTAATAATTTTGACCCAGTAGCATTAGAAATATTTTCTTTAGAAATCAGATGGTATTCTTTAGCTTATATATTTGGAATTATATTAGGCTGGATTCTCGCAAAAAAATTATTTATCCAAGACACTGAAGTTAAAAATAAATTTGATGATTATTTAACTTATTTAATTATAGGTATAATTTTAGGAGGAAGACTTGGTTATATTATTATTTATAATTTAAGTTTTTATATAAATAATCCATTAGATATATTTAAAATTTGGCAGGGAGGAATGTCCTTCCATGGTGGTTTAATTGGAGTTATTTTCGCATCTATATTTTTCGCTAAAAAAAATAATCAAAGCCCATTTTTATATTTAGATATTGTCGCTTTAGTAGCCCCAGTTGGATTATTTTTTGGACGAATAGCAAACTTTATAAATTCAGAGTTATATGGAACTATAACTAATGTACCTTGGGCAGTAATATTTGTTCAGATAGATAATCTTCCTAGGCATCCCTCGCAATTATATGAAGCACTATTAGAGGGTTTATTTTTATTTTTATTATTAATTTATTTTAAAAACAAATTTTCAAATAAACCTGGTGTAATTTCAGGATTATTTTTAATAATTTACTCAATCTTCAGATTTATTGTAGAATTTTATAGAGTACCAGACGAACAGCTAGGTTATATATTTTTAAACATAACGATGGGGCAAGTAGTAAGTTTAATATTTATATTATCAGGGGTAATCTTATTTTATTTAAAATATGAAACTCGCTAAAACAAATAATTTACCATTAGATCAATTTATAAATTTTGCTCTTTACGATAAGGATAAAGGTTTTTATATGAAAAAGAATCCTTTTGGTGAAGATGGAGATTTTATTACTGCTCCCAATATCACAAGATTATTTTCAGAGATTATTGCAATTTGGACAATTACTTTTTGGAAAAGTTTAGGATCTCCAAAAAAATTTAATTTGCTAGAACTGGGAGCTGGAAATGGCGAAATGATGAAAGTCATTGATGAAACACTTATAAATTTTCCCGAATGTTACAATGCCTGCAATTTTGTAATTCATGAAAAAAGTGATTTTTTAATAAATGAACAAAAAAAAAATTTAAATTCTAAAAAATTTTTATGGTTAAAAGATATTGAAAAAATAAACTCTAACCCAACAATTTTTTTAGCTAATGAATTCTTTGATGCCGTACCAATCAAACAATTTTTTAAAAAAAAAGATGGTTGGTTTGAAAGATTTGTGAATTTGAGTGATCCAAAAAAAGCTGAATTTAAAGAAGAAAAAATAGATATAGAAAAAATTGAAAAATATCTAAATTTTGAAATATCAAAAAATCAGAACATAATAGAATATTCACCAGACACTTTTAAATATTTAAGAACAATTTGCGACCTAGTGCAAAAAAATGATGGAGGAATGTTAATAATTGATTATGGTTATGCAGACAGCAAAATGCATGAAACCCTTCAGGCGGTAAATAACCATAAATATTCTAACATTTTAGAAAATATTGGAGACTCTGATATTACTTACAATATAAACTTTCATTCTTTTGAGAAATTTATAAGTCAGTTTAAAGAAATTAATTCAATTTTTACAAATCAAAAAAAATTTTTAACAAGTATGGGTATTCTTCAAAGAGCAGAAATAATCAGCAAAAACATAGCATTTTCTAAAAAAGCAGATTTATTTTATAGGGTAAGACGTTTGATAGATGACAAGCAGATGGGTGAATTATTCAAAGTCATGCTTATAAAAAATAAGAAAAATAATTTTAGAACAGGTTTTCAAAATTGATAAAATCAAAAAAACTCTCAAAAATTAAAACTATTAAACATGGTTTTTTTAATAAAACTGGCGGTAAATCTAAAAAAATTTATAAAAGTTTAAACTGTGGTCCTGGTTCTAAAGACAATCCGTCAAATGTTAAAAAAAATTTAAAAATAGTTATAAAAAAAATAAAAAGCACCGCTAAAAGTATTTTTTTACTTCATCAAATACATAGTAATAAATTTGTTTATATTGATGAAAAAAACACATTTAAATCAAAACCAAAAGCAGACGCAGTAATTACAAATCAAAAAAACATGCCAATTGGTGTTTTAACTGCTGATTGTGTTCCAATTTTAATCTGTGATGAAAGAACAAAATTAGTTGCAGCAATTCATGCGGGGTGGAAAGGTGCATACAAAGATATAATTAGCAAAGTAATCCAATTTATGATCAAAAAAGGATCTAATCCTAAAAATATTACTGCAGCTATCGGACCTGCTATCTCGGCTAAAAATTATGAAGTAAAAGCAGATTTTAAAAGAAAATTTATAAAAAAGGATAAAAAAAATAGTAAATTTTTTAAAGTTAAGTACAAAAAGCTTTATTTTGATTTACCTAAATATGTAAAATCATGTCTTTTAAAGAATAAAATAAAAAATATTGAGTCTATGAATATTGATACATTTGATATTAATAATAATTTTTTTAGTGCGAGAAGAGCTTTAAAACTAAATCATGATGATTATGGTAGAAATATTTCAATAATTATGCTTTATTAGGTTTTTTTAATGAAATTATTATCCGGAAATAGCAACAAACCATTAAGCAAGAATATTGCCAAATATCTAAAATCTAAATTAGTAAACTCTAGTATTAGAAATTTTTCTGATGGAGAAATTTATGTGGAAATAAATGAAAATATTAGAGGTAATAGTATTTTTTTAATTCAATCTGTTTCATCTCCTGCAAATGATAACCTTATGGAATTACTGCTATGTATTGATGCACTTAAGAGATCGTCAGCAAAAAATATTACTGCTGTTATTCCGTACTTTGGTTATGCTAGACAAGATAGAAAAGTTGCACCAAGAACCTCAATTTCAGCAAAACTTGTCTCAAATCTAATTACTAAAGCAGGAGCAGATAGAGTTGTTACTGTTGATTTACATGCAGGACAAATTCAAGGATTTTTTGATATTCCAGTAGATAACTTGTTCGCAACACCTATTTTTGCAAGACATGTAAAAAAAAAGATAAAAAGCAAAAATCTAATTTGTGTTGCACCAGATGTTGGTGGTACTGAGAGAGCTAGAGCACTAGGAAAGATTTTAAATGTTGGACTAGCAATTGTAGATAAAAGAAGACCAAAGCCAGGTCAATCTCAAGTAATGAATATTATTGGAGACGTTAAAGGAAAAACTTGTATTCTTGTTGACGATATAATCGATTCAGGCGGTACAATTGTAAACGC
Organism: Candidatus Pelagibacter communis; assembly: GCF_001180205.1. Classification (GTDB taxonomy): domain Bacteria; phylum Pseudomonadota; class Alphaproteobacteria; order Pelagibacterales; family Pelagibacteraceae; genus Pelagibacter; species Pelagibacter ubique_O. The sequence continues at coordinate 16,230 of NZ_CVSU01000090.1, forward strand.
AGCTAAGGCTCTTAAAGATAGAGGTGCCAAAGAAGTTTATGTTTACATTACTCACGGTGTACTCAGTGGAGAAGCTGTAAATAAAATTAAAAAATCAGTAATTAAAAATTTAGTAATAACTGATACAATTGATAACATGAACAGAGTTAAAGGTGCTAAAAACATTGAAGTTCTGTCAATTTCAGGTCTTATGGGTGAAGCAATTAAAAGAATATCTAATTCAACTTCAGTATCAGATTTATTCAAATAAATACCTTGAGTTATTAAGGAACTTGAGATAAAAACCTTGTTTTTATGAATTCATTAGACGCTAACATCAGAACTACAAAAACTAAAGGTGAGCTTAATTCGCTGAGGGATAACGGTAATGTGCCCGCGATAATTTATGGTGGTGAAGCTCAAAACGAAAAGATTTCAATATCTAAAAAGGTACTTAAATCACTAATTGAAAATGAAAATTTTTTATCAAGTATCATAACTTTAAATGTTGATGGCAAACCTCAAAAAGCTCTTCCAAGAGAAATAAAATATGACATTATTTCAGATGAACCAGTTCATGTAGACTTTCTAAGAATAGTCGCAGGAATAAAAGTTAGAATTGAAGTTCCAGTAAAATTTTTGAATCATGAAAAATCTCCTGGTTTGAAAAGAGGTGGGGTTTTAAACATTGTAAGAAGAAAAGTTGAGCTAAAATGTCCAAGTGAAAAAATTCCTGAAAATCTTGTAATAGATCTTGATGGAGTTGATATTGGAGAGAGTTTTAAGATTTCTTCTATAAATCTTGACAGTGATGTCACTCCTACTATTCAAGGAAGAGATTTCGTAATTGCAACTCTAGCAGCTCCAACTGTTATGAAAGAACCTGAAAAACCTGCAGAAGCTGAGGCGGCTGAAGGAGAAGGTGCTGAAGGAACAGAAGCGGTAGCAGCTGAGGGTGGAGAGAAACCAGCGGCTGAAGGTGATAAAAAAGAAGGTGAAGATAAAAAACCTGCTGAAGAAAAAAAATAAGTTAATTAAAATTGAATTTTATCCTCCAATACTAATATTTTATGCTTCTACTTGTAGGATTAGGCAATCCAACCCCAGACAGTGAAAACAATAGACACAATATTGGTTTCAAAATCATAGATGCAATAAATAAAAAATTTGGACTTTCAAAACAAAAACCAAAATTTAAAGGACTTCTTACAACTGGTAATGTAGTAGATCAAAAAGTTTACGCTATTAAACCTTTAACATTTATGAATAATTCTGGAATTTGTATTAGAGAATTAATTGAATATTTCAAAATAGATGCTGAGGATGTTATCGTTTTTCATGACGATCTAGATGTAGATTTTGGAAAAATAAAAGCAAAATTTGGTGGCTCTGATGCGGGACATAACGGAATTGCATCAATAGATAAGTTTATTGGCAAAGATTATTCAAGGGTGCGAATAGGAATTGGTAAACCAAAAGATAAAATGGAAGTTAGTGATTTTGTTCTTCAAAATTTTGATGAAGATGAGATGCTTGGATTGGAAAAGATTACCAATAACATCACAGATTCTATTTCAATACTTATCGACAAAAAATTAGATTTATTCTCTAGCACTGTAAATAATAAAAATTAATGAGTTTTAAATGTGGAATTGTTGGTTTGCCTAATGTGGGTAAATCTACACTCTTCAATGCTCTAACAAACTCAAGCAAAGCCCAAGCTGCAAATTTTCCTTTTTGTACGATAGATCCCAATGTGGGAGTAGTCCCTGTTCCAGATGTAAGATTGAGTAAATTATCAGAAGTCTCAAAATCAAAAAAAACAATAAATACAACTATTTCATTTGTGGATATAGCTGGTCTTGTGAAGGGTGCATCTAAAGGTGAGGGATTAGGTAATAAATTTCTGTCCCATATAAGAGAAGTTGATGCAGTTATTCATATGATTAGATGTTTTGACTCGGACGATATTCAAAATGTTAATCCTAATGTTGACCCAATAAGAGATCTTGAAATCATTGAAACTGAGATGATGTTAGCTGACTTAGAATCTATTCAAAAAAGACTTGAAAAAAATAATAAGAAAAATGCAGACGAAGATCAGCTTAAGATTTTAGAGATTGCATTGGACTGTATTAATAATGATAAAGATTTATCAATATTAAATTCTCAATTTAACACAAAACAACTAAATCAAAGTGGTCTTTTATCAATAAAACCAAAGATCTTTGTTTGTAATGTAGATGAGCAAAGCATACAGGATGGAAATAAATACACTAAAAACTTCATCGAAAAATTTGGAAAAGACAACACCCTGGTTGTTTCCGCAGATATAGAAAACCAAATAAATGAATTAGCAGAAAATGAAAAAAAAAATTACATGGATATGATTGGTTTAAAAGATACAGGTTTAAGTATGTTAATTCAAAAGGGGTATAAAATATTAGAACTTGATACATATTTTACCTCTGGACCTGAAGAAACTAGAGCGTGGACAATACAAAAAAATTGTACTGCTCCCAAAGCTGCAGGAGAAATTCATACAGATTTTGAGAAAGGTTTCATTAGAGCTGAAACTATATCTTATGAGGATTTTGTAACTAATGATGGATGGGTAAATTCTAAAGCTAATGGAAAAATGAGATTAGAAGGTAAAGATTATATTGTAAAAGATGGAGACGTGCTAAACTTCAGATTCAACACGTGACCATATCTTTTTCATGCTGAAGTAAACTAGTATTGTTAGAATAATTAAATAAACAATCGCTTTAAAGCCCATCTGATGTCTAGCTTCTAAATGAGGTTCAGCAGACCACATTAAGAAGGTCGTTACATCTTTTGACATCTGTTCTACTGTTGCATTTGTTCCGTCACCATACTCTACTAATCCATCTGATAATGGAGCAGCCATTCTAATTTTATTACCATACATATATTTGTTGTAATAAACTCCGTCATCTAAAGATACGTTGCTAGGAGCTTCTTCATATCCTTGTAATAAAGAATATATGTAATCAACTCCACCACCTCGAGCTTTAACCAAAACAGACATGTCTGGAGGGTATGCACCACCATTTGCCGCTTGGGCAGCTTTTACATTGTCATATGGCATTACAAATTTATCAGATAATTTTCCTGGTCTTGTAAACATTTCACCATCAGAATTTGGACCATCAGTTACTTCAAATGAAGCTGCTATGGCTTTTGCTTGAACTTCAGAGAATTCTGGCCCACCTGGCTCTGCTAAATTTCTATAACTTAAATACTTCATCGAATGACATGAAGCACATACTTCAGTATAAACTTGATAGCCTCTTTGAAGAGAAGCTCTATCAAATTTTCCAAATAGACCTTTAAAACTCCAATCAGTTTTTAGATATTCTGCTTTTTCAGCAGCAAAAGAATATGAATTTGAAGTAATAATAAAGATTATTATAGAAAATAATTTAAATAAATTTTTCACCTTATTCTATTTTACTTTCTTTATTTCTGGCGGCAGCTAAATTTGGCGAACCACCGAGAACAGGCTCAGTAATACTTAAAGGCACTGGTAAAGTTTTTTCTTTAAACCCTAAAACAGGAAGAATAACTAAAAAATGTAAAAAGTAATACGCCGTCGCAACTCGTGCTATCAACAAGTAAAGTCCTTCAGCTGGCATCGCGCCCACATAGCCAAGTATCAAAACATCTGCAACTAATATCCAGTAAAATTGTTTATATAAAGGTCTAAATACTGCTGATCTTATTTTTGAAGTATCTAACCAAGGCAAAACTGCTAAAATTAATATTGCAGATAACATAGCCACAACTCCTAGCAATTTATCAGGAACTGATCTTAATATTGCATAGAAAGGTAATAGATACCATTCAGGTACAATATGAGCAGGTGTTACCATTGGGTTGGCCTCTATATAATTATCTGCATGTCCTAAAATATTTGGTGCGTAAAATACAAAGAAAGCAAACACAATCATGAACATTAGTAGAGCAAAACCATCTTTAATTACAATATATGGATGGAAAGGCACTGTGTCTTTAGATGGTTTTTTTATATCTATTCCAACTGGATTGTTATTACCAGGAACATGTAAAGCCCATATATGTAAAACTACTAATCCTAAAATTAAAAATGGAATTAAATAATGTAAAGTGAAAAATCTAGTTAATGTAGGGTTGTCAACTGAATAACCGCCCCATAACCAAGTAACTATTCCCTCTCCTACCAGAGGAATAGCGCTAAATAAGTTTGTAATAACAGTTGCACCCCAAAAACTCATTTGACCCCATGGCAAGACATAACCCATAAAAGCCGCAGCCATCATTAATAAATAAATTATTATTCCTAAAATCCATATTATTTCTCTTGGAGATTTATAAGAACCATAGAATAATGATCTAAATATATGAATATAGACCGCTAGGAAAAACATTGAAGCGCCGTTTGCATGAATATATCTGATTAACCATCCATAGTTAACATCACGCATGATATGCTCTACACTTTCAAAAGCCATATCAGCATGAGCAATGTAATGCATTGCAAGAGTTAATCCTGTTACAATTTGAGTAATTAAACAAAAAGTTAAAATTCCACCAAATGTCCACCAATAATTCAAATTTTTAGGAGTTGGATAATCTGTTAAATGATTTGCAAGAGTTAATAATGGCAATCGATCATTAAACCATTGTCCTACTTTCGATTTTGGTCTGTAATCATGGTCACTCATTTTTTTTATCCAATTTTAATTGTATTTGCATTAACGAATTCGTATTTAGGTACTTCCATATTCCAAGGTGCTGGTCCTTTTCTAATTCTTCCAGATGTATCATAATGAGATCCATGACATGGACAGAACCAACCATTATAATCACCTTTATCATTTAAAGGCACACATCCAAGGTGGGTGCATACACCTAACATAACAAGCCACTCGGGGTTTTTTGCTCTATCTTCATCTTTTTCAGGATGGATTAAATCCTCCATCTTCACAGATCTTGCTTCATCAATTTCTTCTTGAGTTCTTCTTCTTATAAATACTGGTTTTCCCCTCCATAAAACAGTCAATGTGTTTCCAGGTGTTAATGAACTTACATCAACCTCTGTACTAGCTAATGCTTTAACAGAAGCATCTGGATTCATTTGATCTATCATTGGCCACACTACTGCAGCAGCACCAACAGCTCCTACAGCTGTGGTAGCTGTAAATAAAAAATCTCTTCTTTTTGTTTTTTTTTCAGACACTTTTAGTAGCTTTTATTATTATCTCTTTTTGATTTAAAATAGTTAATATACGAATTCATATAATATAAAATAATTATTTTACTACTGAAAGAATGACACAGAATTCAACAATTTTAGGACCCAAAATAGCTTTGTATGAGCCTGATATACCTCAGAATACTGCTGCAATCATTAGAACCTGTGCTTGTTTGGGTGCTAAACTAGAAATAATTGAACCATGTGGCTTTCTATTATCAGACAAACGTTTTAAAAGAGTGGTTATGGACTATATGGACTATAGTCAAATAGAGTTTTATCAAAGTTCAGATAAATTTTTTGAGGCAAAGAAAAAACAGAGAATCATATTGATGACAACTAAGGGTTCAATAAATTATACTAAATTTAAATTTAAGCCTGATGATACTATTTTGTTTGGAAGGGAAAGTGCTGGTGTACCTGAAAAGATTCATAAAATTATTAAAAATCGTTTAAAAATACCAATGAATAACCAAGTAAGATCTCTTAATATTGCATCGTCTGTTGCCATTGTTTTGGCAGAAAGTTTGCGTCAAATAGAATTAAAATAAAATGGATATTTCAATCAAAAAAGACTTAGCGAGTAATTGGTTTAAGCTATTACAAAATGCAATATGTGACGACATTTTAAAAATTGAAAAAAACAAAGTAAATTTTCAATCAACTTCTTGGAATAGAAGCAGTAAAAAAGATGAAGGTGGTGGTGAATACAGAATACTAAAAAATGGAAAAATTTTTGAAAAAGTAGGAGTAAATTTTTCAAAAGTTTATGGAAAATTTCCTAAGCAATTTCAAAAGAATATACCAGGCGCTAGTAAAGATCCTAGATTTTGGGCATCAGGAATATCAATAGTTATGCACATGCAAAATCCCCATATTCCTGCAATGCATTTTAATACCAGATTTATTTGTACAACAAAGAATTGGTTTGGCGGAGGTATGGATGTAACCCCAGCAATAAAAGATGAAAAAGAGAAGAAAAACTTTCATAAAATATTAAAGGCAATGTGCGATAGACATAATAAAAATTATTATAAAAAATATAAAAAGTGGTGTGATGAATATTTTTATCTACCTCACAGAAAAGAAGCTAGAGGCATAGGTGGAATATTTTTTGACTATAAAAATGATAATTTTGAAAATGACTTTAAATTTGTCAGAGATGTTGGTGTTACATTTCAAATACTATTTAATGAAATAATTAAAAAAAAATTAAAAAGAAAATGGACTTTAAAAGATAAAGAGTTTCAGTATATTAAAAGAGGTCGATACGCAGAGTTTAATTTGCTCTACGATAGAGGAACAAAATTTGGGCTACAAACTGGTGGTAATGTTGAAGGAATTTTGATGTCATTACCTCCGGTTGCAAAATGGAAATAAAAAAATGGATAAAGAGCCAATAACATTAAACGGATTAAATAAACTAAAAGAAGAATTAGTTTTTTTAAAAGAAAAAAAAAGACCTGAGATAGTAGCTGCAATTGCTGAAGCGAGATCCCATGGAGACCTTAAAGAAAATGCTGAATATCATGCAGCTAAAGAAGAACAATCTCATAACGAAGGAAGAATTACAGAAATTAACGATATTATTGCAAGAGCAAATGTTATTGATGTTACAAAACTAAACAATGAAGGAAAAGTAATTTTTGGATCTACAGTTTATTTAGAAGATTTAGATACTGGTGAAAAAATTAATTATAAAATTGTTGGAAGAGATGAGGCAGATTTAAAACAAAAACTGATTTTCTTTCAATCACCAATTGGTAAAGGTTTGATTGGAAAAAATAAAAGTGATTTAGTTGAAATAAATACACCCTCTGGTGTAAAAAATTTTGAAATTAAAGACGTTAAATATATTTAACTTTTAACTATTTGCTGTACTTGCTTATCTGAAATTTGAAATCCATTTTGAACCCAAGTTTCTTCTATTTTTTTTAATTTATTACCTAAAGTTTTACCCTCAGGAATTTGAAATTTAGACATTAGTAGATCAGCCCCTATTGGCAAAGTTGGAATGGTTTTCTTTTTATAATTATCTAATAGTTTAATTAGTTTTTTCTCTACTTTGTTTGAGTTAAAAATTTTAAAATTAATTATATCTATTACAGCCTGCCGCCCATTAAAATAAAAAAGTTTATTCAAATTTTTCTCTGTAAAGCTGTTTAGAGTTACTTTTTCTCTATAAAAAAGATCTATCAATTTTAATCTTTTCTTATCTTTGTTAGATATTTTAAATTTATAAAGAAAATAATCAGCATTATCAGTCCCATCAATCACTAAAAGCGCAATCAAGAATATAAAGTCAATTTTTAAAAAATTCTCTACAGCATAAGAATTTTGTTTTTTAAAATTTTTAATATTCTTTAATTGAGGGAAAATTATTTCTACGAGTTCTAAACTTTCTTTATCTTTAAAGAGTTTTAAAAATCCATTTGAACTAGTTATTTTTTTTAGTTCATCGATTAACCTTTCAGATGATATATTTGAAATTCCATCAATATTTTTTTTTATATTTTTTATTATTTCTGGCTGGTGCTTATGATTTGAGTAATTTAAATAAAATCTTAAATACCTCAAAATACGTAAATAATCCTCTTGAATTCTTTTTTCCGCATTGCCAATAAAATTAATATACCCATCCTCCAAATCTTTTTTACCGTTAAATGGATCAAATAAATTACCATCGCCATCTGCATAAATTGAATTGATAGTAAAATCCCTTCTAGAGGCATCTTCCTTCCAATCTAAAGAGAATTCTACTTCAGCATGCCTTCCATCAGTTGAGACATCTTTCCTTAAAGAAGTAATTTCGTATTTATATTCGTCAATTGTTGCAGTTATAGTTCCGTGTTCAATTCCTGTTTCGTAATAACTTATTTGTTTGTTTTTAAGAGCCTCACAAACTTCCGAGGGAGTTAAATTTGTTGCTAGGTCAATATCATCAACATTTTCTTTTTTTATCACTTTTCTTACACACCCACCCACATATCTGATTTCACTTTTCTCTGAAAAATTATTAATTGCTTCAAAAATTTTATTTGTGGGTGTTGTTAAAGTAATTTGTTTTAAATTTTGACTGATATAATCAAGATTTTTTGATCGGGAAAAAAATTTATCTAAGAAATTTTTCATAAATGGCTGGGGCGCTAGGATTCGAACCTAGGATGCAGGTACCAAAAACCCGTGCCTTACCGCTTGGCTACGCCCCAATACTAGCTTCCTATAACATAAAAATATAAAATTCATATAGTTTTTGCTGTAACACACCAATAATTTTTATATTTTCTTTTAAATTTAGCTTTTGCCAATTTACAACTTTTTAATGAATTATAATAGGCAACAATTGTTGATCCTGAACCAGTCATTCTTACAAATAATGGATTATTTATACTTTCTAAGAACAACTTTATTTTTTTAAGTTTTGGATATTTTTTGAGTGCTATTGTTTCAAGGGCATTTTGTTGATCAATCAAATATTTTACCCCAAACATGTTTTTTTTAGGTTTGTTATATTTTGATTTTGTATACTTTCGAACAGCTGAGTATATTTTTTTAGTTGAGCACCCAAAATCAGGCTTTACTAAATTAGAGTAATATTTTGGAGTATTATAAATCTTTTTTATTCTACCACTTGATGACAACACACAGCTGGATGAAATGGTTCCCAGAATAACATCAGAACCAACCCAGTCACAGATACTTCGAGTTTTTTGATGATTAGGATTAATAATTTTTTTTTTAACCAGATAATTAAACACACTAGCTGCGTTCATCGATCCCCCACCTAACCCAGCTTCTTGAGGGATTAATTTTTTAATTTTAACTTTGAATTTTTTATTTTTTAATAAATTTTCTTTATCTAGTACCTGAAATAATCTTTGAACAGTATTTTTTTTTCCAATATTTTTAGAAAACTTTCCATAAAAAGAAATGTGGTGTTTTTTTCCATTATGTTGATTTATCGAAATAACATCATGTAAATCTATGAAACCAATTATACTTTCAATTTTATGTAAAACCTTTTTTTTTCCAGTGATATTTAATGCTAAATTTAACTTTGCATTAGATTTAATTTTATTAATTTTCATTTAGGAATTTTTAAGACCCTCAATTACTTTAATATTGATTTTTTCCCTCATATCATCTTCGGTATCATCAAAAGTTAATACGTTGTTCCAAAAATATCTTGCTTGAATTTTTCGATTTAATTTCCATAAAATGTCTCCATAATGATCATTCACGATTGGGTCATCTGGCATTAATTCTACAGCTCTTTTTAAATACTTTTCTGCTTCTACATAGTCCTCTATTAAAAAATAAGCCCATCCAATTGAATCAATAATATATGGATCATTGCTTTTTAAATCATATGCTGTTTTCAACATATCCATTGCTTCATTAATTTTATAATCACGCTCTAACCAAGAGTAAGCAAGGTAATTTAAAATATATGCATCACTAGGATCAATTTTAAGCGCATGCAACAAATCTTCATCTGACTTTTCATAATTGCCCATTCTTTCATAACTACCGCCTCTACGATATAATACATCTGATTTAATTAGTGAATTGTCATCCAGTGTTAAAATAATTTCTGTATAACGATCTATTGCCTTTTGATAATTTTTAGAATTCTTATAAAAATTGGCTAAATCAAAAATCATTTTTATATTTGGATTTTCAATTTTATTAAATTTTGAATCTATGTATTTAATTCCATTTTCATAATCCTGTTCTTGAATTATTATTTGAGCTTCTTTTTTTAATCTAAACCAATAATAAAATTCATCTTCTTTTTTAAAGTTTTTTAAGATCCTTTGTACTTTATCAAATTCATCATTGAGATAAAAATTTTCTGCAACCAATGACAAATTAAATTCAAACTTGGGGTTTAAATAATTTGACAAATTTAAGTAAAAATTTGATTTCTCAAAATTATCCTGAGAAGAATAAAGATTAGAAATTAAAAATAAAAACTCACTTACAAGATCATTATGATCTTTGCATGAAAAAATTTTTCCAAAATCACCGAATTTTTCTTTGTCTACCCAACTTTTGCTTTGTGAAAGTAAAAGTGTTGAATTTATATAATCAATTTGTTCAACAACTAATCTTGCTTCATTTAATTTATTGTTATCAATTAAATGATTAAGATAAAAGAAAATGTATCTTGAATAATCACCTTGTTGATTATTTATTAAATTGAGAAAAAATGACGAAGTTCTTTTATCTTCAATATAACATCTTTGGAATGTCTCGGCTATAAGAGACAGGTTTCCAAAATTTTTTTTGTTATCTAATATTTTTTTATTTTTAAATGTATAAATGTACTGTTTTAGAGTTTCAAATATAACTAGGTTTATTCTATTTTCATCTTGAAATTTTAAACTTTGTGTTAAATATTCGTCAGCCTTTTTAAAGTTATTTTTTTTTAAACTGTCAATTATTAAAATTATATACGCATCATAAAAATCTGAATTAGATTTGTTTGCATTATTATTTAATACATTAATTGCTTGAGGTACTTTGTTATCTAAAACTAAAGAGTTAACATATCTTTTTAAATAACTGTCATGTTTGTTAATTAATACTCTGGTTAAGTTAAAAAATTTTAAAGCTTCAGAATTATCTCGATTTTCAAATGCAACAATTCCAGAAAAATAATTTGATAAATCTCTTGAGTTGAAATCATTAAAAGTAGCACTTTTAGAATATAAAGGTGTCTGATAAGATATGAATATTAATAGTACTAATTTTAGATATTTTAGGAACATGCAACCATACTATGACTAAAAAAGTGATAAATCAAAATAGCAAATTAAACCAAGAGCTAATTAATACTATTGAGCCAAAATTTATATTCGCAGATAAACCAATAAATAGATTTAATATTTTAGAAACGAACAATGGCACCCTGCAAATTAATAAAGAAGAATTACTTAAAAATTTAAAAGATCAAATAAATTCAATTGAAAATTGTAAATTGAAAGAAAATTCAAACAAAATTATTTTAGGTGAGGGAAATATAAATAGCCCTTTAATGTTAATTGGAGAGGCTCCTGGGGCTGAAGAAGAAAAGTTGGGTGTCCCATTTAGAGGTGAAGTTGGGGAACTTCTTAACAAAATGCTTATAGCCATCAATATTAAGAGGCAAAATATTTACACTAGTTATGCAATCAATTTTAGACCACCTGATGATAGAAAACCAACCTCAATTGAAATTAAAAGATACTCAGTATTTTTGAAAGAGCATATATCAATTATAAACCCAAAGATTATCGTTTTAATGGGTAGTTCAGCAATGGAGGCTATAACAGGAATAAGCGAAAAATTCAAGCAAGATATTTTTGGAACAACGTATTAACTTTTGATGATACCGAAGATGAT
>NZ_CVSU01000091.1 GCF_001180205.1 Candidatus Pelagibacter communis
TCCATTAAAATTAAATCAGGATCGTTTATTAAACATCTTGCAAGCGCAACTCTTTGCTGCATACCCCCCGATAATTGATATGTAGGTGTGTTACCAAAACCTTTAAGACCAACTATGTCTAACCATTCATCAACTTTCTTAGTTGTAACTTCAGGATCTTCTTTTTTCATCCTAAGACCAAAGTTTACATTTTCAGCAACTGTTAACCATTCAAATAAAGCACCTTGTTGAAAAACCATTCCTCTTTCAACACCTGGTCCATCAATTTCGTTATTGTTAAGCGTTATTTTTCCTGATGTAGGTCTTAAAAATCCAGCGGTAATATTTAGTAAAGTTGTTTTTCCACAACCTGAAGGACCAAGCACTGTAAGTAATTCACCTTTTTTTAAAGTAAAACTTACATCTTTTAGTGCATGAACAGTTTCTCCTTTGGGAGTTTTAAAAATCATGTTTAGATTTTGAGAAATCAGATCACTCATAATTGTCTTATATTAGAAATTTTAAAAAAAAATAGGCACCAATTTTAGTAATTGGTGCCTATTTTAAAAAATTTAAACCTTTAAAATTATAAAGGTAAGAAACTAGTATCTACGTTTCCACCTGGAGTTCCCATTCCTTCAAGGAACTTGTGTAAATTTCCACTTTCCATAGATGTTTTAGTTTCTTCTGGAGTTAAGAATTTAAATCCACTTAAAGTATCTTTCATATCTGCAACTTTCATTTCAGACGCTTTAGACATTGCATTC
>NZ_CVSU01000092.1 GCF_001180205.1 Candidatus Pelagibacter communis
TTTATCTGCATACATGATGGTAATTTATTTTGGTTTAGCTCTAGGTCAGCATTTACTTATATTAAGTAGAAGCATACCTAGAGCTAAACCAAAATAAATTACCATCATGTATGCAGATAAAAGTTGCCCTCTATTTTTATTAGTTGCTCTATCGTTTAACCAGCTCTCAGTAACCACATAACAACTAACTAAACTTATACCTGTTATAAATCTACTAATTGTCCACATAAGTGGATTTACATAAACAACTGCTACTAAAGCACTCAAAGATGCAAGCGAAGCGAATGCAGCAAATACTCTTATATGACCAACTTTTGAAACAAAATTAGGAGTAGTTTTTGAGCCTATAAAGTAGCCAACATAATATCCTGACATAAAGATACCAGTTGTAAAAACACTAAAATCTTCAAATACTGACCGAATACCCATTATTTGCATTTGCAATCCATGAGCAATCATCATTACTCCTATCCCAATAAATAGAGCCCAAGACTTTTTTACTTCTTTTTGCATGTTTTTGTTTTTAAAATTTAATAATTCTTCGCTAGGTAGTTTTGGTTTGTGTTTTTTTTATGGCTAGTAAAGAATGAATTGCTATCGTGATAATGATAACAATGCCTCCATAGATCGTTTCAGGAGAAGGCTGTTCTTTTATTACCATCCAAACCCACAAAGGTCCAAGAATTGTCTCTAAAAGAAAAAAAAGATTAACTTCAGCAGCAGTTATAAATCTTGGTGCTATAGTTACCAAAACAAATGGTATAGCTACGCACATTACACACATTAAAGGTATATAAAAAAGATCATTTCCCACTAAAGCAAAGTCTTTTACAAAGAAAAAGGCAAATATTGCAACACATGATTTTCCTATTACAGCAGCAGGCACTAAGTCGGTTGATTTTGCATATCTTGCTATGTTTGCGTTACAGGCTAATCCAAAGGATGTTATTAAGCCAAATAAATCACCATAAAAATTACCAAGACTTAATGAGTCGTAAAAAATATAAACACAAGCAATAAAGGTAATTATTATAGCGATCCAAGTCTTATTATCAGGTTTTTCTTTTAGGAAAATAGCTCCCAATATTGCTGATAGCATAGGCGCAAGAGCTACCATTAATAAAGTATTTGCTACATTGGTGTTTTGTATTGAGATAATAAAAGTAATATTACATATGGAAAAACTAATTACATAAAAAATACCTGGATAACCAATTTTAAATAAAGCTTTTAAGAAATTATTTTTATAAAATAAAAGAAGACCTACTAAAACTACAAAAAATGGTATTGCTCCTCTATAAAAAAGCATCCCCCAAGTATCAATATTTGATAATCTAATTAGTAATGAGTCAGGAGTTATAAACATAATAGCAACAAATGCCATTAAAGAGCCTTTTTGTTGATTAGTTAGATTTTTCACGCTTTTAGCTCTCTCCAAAAAGTTTTAGCTAAATTTTTTCCCGATAGATCATAAAGTGTTTTAAGTCCAGTTGGAGATGTAACATTTATATCTCCATTGAGTTTTTGATCTATAAAGTCGATTCCTGCAAAAAAAATATTTTCTTTTTTTAAATCTTTTGCAATTAGCTTTGAAATTTTAATTTCTTTACTTGTTAATCTTATATTGGTTGGTTTTGCTCCTTTACTCATATTGCTTAAAATTGAATTTTTCTTTGGAACCCTTGAAATTGCACCACATACTTTTCCATTAATAATAAAAACTCTTTTGTCTCCCTTACTTATTTTAGGAAGAAACTTTTGGCACATGATATGACCATGCTTTTTTATAAATTTATTTACTAATTTTGAATTAAACTTAGTTAGTAAATGAATATCATTTCCACTGAAACTATGGATGGGTTTTAAAATGACTTTTTTGTTTTTTTTGAAAAATTTTTTAATTTCATCCATATTTTGAGTAAAAATAGTAGCTGGCATGTATTTTTGATATTTAGATGAATACAATTTTTCAGAAATATTCCTTACAGACGTAGGGTTGTTAATTATTTTAACTTTAGTATTAATTGTATCCAAAATGTATGTTGTTGAAATATACTCAAGATTAAAAGGTGGATCTTGGCGAATTAGAATAAATTTACATTTACTTAATTCTAGATTTTGTTTTTTCGTGATTTTATAGAATTTCTTTTGGCTGTAGTTAAATTTAATAAAAAAACCTTTAGCTGTAACTCCCGAATTAACAACTGATAAGTCTTTTGGGTCGTAATAGAAAATTTTATATTTTTTGTTTTGAATTTCGTTTGCTAAAAAAACACTTGTATCCGTTAAAGGATTTAGTCTAGAAGGATGGTTTCCTTGAACAGCAACAATTTTATTTATCATACAATTCGTCTAAATTTTCGTTTTTTGAAAATTTATTAATCATATGATCTGCGTTTGTTGTCTTGTTATCAATTACTTTTTGTAGATGATTAAGGAATATAGTCTCGTTATTACCTTTTTTACTTAAAACATCTCTATTCTCTAAACCTTTTCTTGAAAGTTCTAAAAGTATAGATGACCAATAAAGAAGATCTTTACCCATTAATTGAGTATTAAACCCTTTTTTTGGTGCTTCTAAATAGGCATTGATTATTTTATCTTTATCCCATTTAGAAATTAGTTCATGAACTTCATCTAAATTTCCATAAAGCATTCCAATATTGAAAGCTGGTCCCGCACACAAACAATCCCAACCACAGGTATCCATAGATCTTAATTCAATATATTTTTTAACTCTATTCTCAGTAAATATTGTGCTTAAGTGAGTTGTTAAGTCTGCTTCAGTTGGAAGTCTATTCCCAATTTCTTGGATTTTTCCTTCCATAAAATCCTTTAAAATATATTTCCTACCCGAAATATACTGATCTTTATTTTGTATAAATAATATAGGAAAGTTAATTACAAAATCAGCATATTTTTCAAAATTCATATTTTCAAAAAATAATTTAGGCAATCCACCTCTAGAAGTACTTTGCCATACTTTAGATCTATAAGATAAATAGTTACTATTTTTTTTTTCCACAATTGAGGAATTAGCAAACAAAGCAATTGCAATAGGTACAATTGAGTTTGCTACTCTAAACTTTTTAATAAAATCATCTTCTGAACTATAATCTATATTTAACTGTGTACCGCATGTTCGATACATCATATCTAAACTAAGTTCACCACCTAGAGGCATATCCTTAGTCATTAATTCATATCTTTGCTTAGGGTTGCCTGGGATTTCATTTAATTTAGAAATAGGATCAAATCCTGCGCTAACAATTTTTATATCTAATTTTTTTGTCACCTGTTTAAGTTCAAATAAATAATCTTGTGACTCTGCACAAGCTTCGTGCATATGATTTAATTTATCTCCTGATAATTCTATCTGATTACCTGGTTCAAGAGTTATATTTTTTCCACCTTTATTAAGAGCAATGATATTTTCTTTTTCAAAAACTGGATTCCAGCCAAATTCAAGCAGGGCTGTAAACATTTCTTTTATTTTTGAATAATCAATCCTTTTATTGTCCGAATTGTTAAATAAAAACTTTTCATGCTCGATCCCGATTTTAAAATTTTTGGGTTCTTTAATACCTGATTTAAAATAATTAATAATTTTTTCTTTTGTATCTATCATGCGCTGTAAATAGTGATTTATATCTAAATTTAAAGATAATAATAAGGCTCTTTTGCAAATATTTTTTTAACTAATGGCTTAAAATCATCCAAAGTCATACTTTTGTAATCAGGGTCAAAAGAACACTGATCATATTTTTCACAAAAATCTATCGTGTCTTGATAATACTTGTGGTCTTTAAATTTATCTCTTGCATTTCTGTCACCACCCAAATGATGCGCACTGTAATAAGTTTGAAAAAGACCATGGTGAAGAATAATCCAATAAGTTCTTTCTGAAACATAAGGTCTCAGAATTGATGCAGCATATTGAGAATGATTCATTGGCGCTAGATCATCCCCAATATCATGTAGTAAAGTTGCAACAACCATTTCATCACTTTCTTTATTTTTAAAAGCTCTTGTTGCAGCTTGTAAGGAGTGTTCTAGTCTTGTGATTTTGTATCCTTCTAAAGTAGTAGTTTGTTTAGATAAATAATTTAAAACTCTCTCAGCTGTTTGTCTTTCAAAGTTTTTCTCAAATTTTTCAAGAAGCTCATAATCTTCCTTAGTTCCATTTTTCATTTCAGTAAAATTAACTGTTTTCATAACTTAATTATTTGATCCAGTGCTTAGTAAAGATAACTGGGTTATTTTATTATCTCCTAATTCGTCTACTAATTTAACAGGATATTCACCTGTGAAATAATGATCTGTTAATTGAGGATAAGTTTCATTTCTATTTTCAAAACCAATAGCTTTATACAATCCTTCAATTGATAAAAATCTTAAAGATTTAGCTCCAATATATTCACAAATTTCTTCATTTGTTTTATTTGCTGCTAACAATTCTTTTTTTGTTGGTGTATCTACACCATAGAAATCTGGGTATCTTATTTCAGGGCACGCAATTTTTACATGAACTTCTTTTGCACCAGCTTCGTAAAGCATTTTAACAATTTTATAGGACGTTGTTCCTCGAACAAGAGAGTCATCAATTAGAATTATTTTTTTATTTTTAATTGTTGTTTGATTTGCATTTAATTTTAATTTAACTCCTAAGCTTCTAATTTTCTGACTAGGTTCAATAAAAGTTCTTCCAACATAATGATTTCTAATTAACCCATGTTCAAAATTAATTTTTAGTTCTTGAGCAAAACCCATAGCAGCAGCATTTCCAGAATCTGGGACTGGAACCACTATATCGGCATCAGTATCATTTTCTTTTGCAAGTTCTATACCAATATTTTTTCGATGTTCATAAGCCGTTTTTCCTCCAATCAAACTGTCTGGTCTTGAAAAATAAATATATTCAAATACACAAGGTCTAACTTTTTTAGCAGGGAAGGGTTTAATACTTTTTAGTTCATTATTTTCAATTAAAACTATTTCACCGTTTTCAACTTCTCTTACATATTTTGCACCAATTATATCAAATGCACAAGTTTCAGATGCCAAGACATAACTATTACCAAGCTTACCGATTACCAGAGGTCTAATGCCATAAGGATCTCTAACCCCAATTAATGAGTTTTGGGTTAACATCACTAATGCATAGCCACCTTGAATTTGAAAAATTGCATCAATTACTTTGTCAATTGTTTTTGCCCTTTTTGATTTAGCAATTAATTGAACAATCGTTTCAGTATCTGAAGTAGTGTAAAATATAGCTCCATCTTCAACTAGTTTATTTCTTAAAGCAATTGAATTCGTAAGATTTCCATTATGCGCAACTCCAATACCACCTGCATTGGTGTCAGCAAAAAAAGGCTGAATGTTTCTTAATATATTGTTTCCAGTTGTACTGTATCTGTTATGGCCAATCGCATAATTTCCCTTAAGATTGTTAAGCACTTTTTCTTTGTTGAAATTATCACCTACTAAACCAAATCTTTTTTCAGAATAATATTTTTCTCCATCAAAGGTAACTATTCCACAACCTTCTTGACCTCTGTGTTGTAGAGCATGTAGCCCAAGTGCTGTTAGAGCTGAAGCATCTTTTGCATTGCTAATACCAAAAACCCCACATTCTTCCTTTAGTCTTGGATTATAGATCTGTAATTTTTTCTTTAGAATCTTGATATGTTTTTTCATTAGGAAATTCTTTTATCAGATAACTACTACCTTTTTCTAAATATGGAAAGACGTATGATTTGCCAAAATTTATTGGCCATTTATCGTAATTATAAACAATATGAACACCTGAAAAGATACATACAGAAATAATGTAAGCTCTTATGAAACCAAAAAAGAATCCAAACGTCGTATCTAAGCCACCGATTCCCGTATATCTGACTGCTTTACTGATTCCTTTATTAATCAATAAAACCAAAAAGATAACAATTACAAATATTACTATTCCTAAACCAACATCGAGCACATACTCATTATCAATTATGTCTTTTACATAGGGTTTAATTTTTGGAAATAGAATTAATGTAATTATGTAAGCCAGCAACCATTTAGCCATTGAGAGAATACTTAAAATGAAACCCTTTTTGTAACAACTTATCAATGAAAGGATTGTTAAAATTAAATAAATTAAATCAATTATTGATATTGCAATATAAAAATCTTTTATGATTTTTAACATTAAGATGATTTGCCAAAAGGTTTAATAATTAAAATTAATGAAGGCAAGAGAGTCAATACTGATATCATAGCTAACAACATAGCTAATCCTGTAAACACACCAAAATAAATTGTTGGGATAAACTTTGATAACACCAAAATAGAAAATCCAAAAACAATAGTAATTGAAGTGTTTAGTATAGCAACCCCAACAGTTGAATGACAAGTTTTTAAAGTCTTGTTATAATCTTTGATTTTATTAAACTCTTCTTTAAATCTGTAAATATAGTGAATACTGTTATCTACAGCAATTCCTATTGTAATTGCTGCAATAGTTATAGTCATCATATCCAAAGGTATTCCTAACGATCCAATTATTCCTAGTATAAAAAATGCAGCAATAAAATTTGGAACAACCCCAATCAATGAAAGCTTAATATTTCTAAATAAGATTATGAACATTGAAAATATCCCAATCATAACCAATCCTAATGTTAAAATTTGAGATTTAAATAAGCTTTGTAATAAATTATTAAATAATATTAATACACCTGCCAGTTTATAATCTTTTTCTTCTAAACCAAATTTATCTTCAAGATCAAAATTAATTTTATTTATTAAATCATTTCTTCTTAAATCTTCCTGCGAGTCTATAATTCTTAAACTAATTCGAGCCTCATTATCTTTGATAGAAAGATAAGGGTCAATGATTTCAGTTTTAATACTCTGAGGAATTTTAGAGTAAAGAACTCCCATTTCTAAAGTGCCTAGAGGTTTATTATTATTTAATTGAGTAGCAACCTCAATAATAGATGAAAAAGATAGAACTTTGCCAATTTCAGGTAAGCTATCTAAGTAATTATGAACAGATGTAATTAGATCAATTTTATCTTTGGTAAACCAGTATTTTTCATCATCATTATCTTCCTCATCGCCCCAATCCTCAAATTCATCATCTTCTTCAGATTTTTTAACCTTTTCTTTCTCAGGAAATTTTATAATAACCTCTAAAGGAGTGGTTCCACCCAGCTCCTCATCTATAAGCTTCATACCCTTGTAAATTTCAGTATTCTTATCAAAGTAATTTATAAAACTATTTTCAACTTCAAGCTTACTTATTCCAAAAATGCTAAAAATTACAACTACTCCAGTTATTAAAAAAATAGAGTTTTTATTATTTATAGAAATTAAACTAAGTAAATTTGTAATTTTAGATTTCTGTTCTTTTTTAACTGAAATATTTTTTGTAGGTGCAAAGTTTAAAAGGGTAGGTAGCAAAGTAAATGTAATGATAAATGATGTAATCAATCCAAAGGTCATCATCCAGCCAAAATCAATAACAGGTTTTATTTCACTAAAAATTAAAGATAAGAAGGCGAAAATTGTCGTTAGGACAGTATAAAGAATTGGCCAAAACATTTTTGAAGTGGTTAAGGAAATAATTTCAAAATTATTTTTTGATGGAAAATCTTTTTTAAGTTGAAGAAACCTTGTGCTCATATGAATATTCATTGCCATTGTTAAAATTAACATCAGTGCAATAAAATTTGATGAGATAACTGTAACCTTCCATCCTAGTAATCCAAGTAATCCAATCATAATTGTTACAGAAAAAAGACAACTACTTATAGGAACCACAATCCAAAGAAGGTTTCTAAAAACAAACCATAAAGTAGCAATTATAAATAATAGAACTCCTAAACCAAAAACAATTATATCGCTTTTGATAAAGGTCATCATATCATCAGCAATCATTGGTATTCCTCCTAGATAAATCTTTCCAACATCACCATAACTTTGAATAACTTGTCTAATTTCTAAAATATTCAGGTGGTTTTGTTTTTTGATTTCATCTTTAATTAGTTCAATTTCCTCTTTTGATTTATTTTCTATATCTTCTAATTTTTGAGATTGTTTAATGTTAACAATAATTCCACTGGTTTTACCATCCTTGCTAATGACAAAATTTCGAAAAACGGGACTATTTAAAATTTCTTTAAAACCTCGATCTCTATCAACATCTTCATCTTTTAATGTTTTGAAACTTTCTAGTCTTTCTTGAAGGGGAGCTTCTGAATTATTTAAAAGTGGAATGTCTAATAATGTAATTACACTATGGACCCAATTGAGGCTCTGAATTTTATATTTTAAACTTAATAAGTTGTTAATCGATGAGTCAGTTATCATTCCCTCATTAGGTGTATAGGTAAGAATTAAAAATTCTTTAGATCCATATCTTTCAGAGATTTCTTTCAAGTAAGCTAAATCTGGATCACCTTCTATTAATAGGGTTTCTGATGAAGCATCTAGCCTAAAATTTTTTGAAGAGTATCCAAAACTTAAAATAGCAATAATTAACAATACAAATATTGCTCTTGGATTTTTGAGGATAACGTTTTGATAAAAATGAGCTATCATTCAAGCTCTTTATATTGGAATTTAACTTAATTGAGTATCCTTAAATTTTGTAAATCTTTCCTCAAATTCGAGAGTTACATTACCAATAGGACCATGTCTTTGTTTTCCAATTATAATTTGAGCTAAATGTGCAACTTCATTCATTTTTGCTTGCCATTCAGCGTGTTCAACTGTTGCTTCTCTTGGCTCTTTTCTTTGCAAATAATATCCTTCTCTATAAACAAACATTACAACATCGGCATCTTGTTCAATAGATCCAGATTCTCTTAAGTCTGCTAATTGCGGTTTATGATCATCTCTTTGTTCTACTTGTCTAGAGAGCTGCGAAAGAGCAACCACAGGAACAGAGAGTTCCTTGGCTATTGCCTTAAGTCCTTGAGTGATTTGTGAAATTTCTTGAACTCTTCCATCTTTATTGAATGTAGTTCCTTTCATTAATTGGATATAATCGACTACAATCATATCAAGGCCAAAAAGCCTTTTAATTCGTCTTGCTCTATTACTCAGAGCAGCAATACTTATTGCTGGAGTTTCATCAATATAAAGAGGTAACTCAGAAATATTTTTTGATGTTTCTAAAAACTTATCAAACTGATCGTCAGATATTCTTCCTCTTCTAATATCATTAGAGCTAATTCTAGCTTGTTCAGATATAATTCTTGTAGATAATTGTTCTGAAGACATTTCAAGTGAAAAGAAGGCTATGGATGATTTCCTACCAGTCTCTTGTAGTTTTTGAGCAGCATTAAATGCAATATTTGTTGCAAGTGAGGTTTTACCCATTGATGGTCGACCAGCGATAATAATTAAATCTGATTGATGTAAACCACCAAGCTTATCATCTAAATCTCTTAAACCAGTTGGAACACCAACGATTCCCTCTTCATTCTTATAGGCAGCTGAAGCCATTTCAATTGTTTGTTTCATTGCTTCATCAAATTTTACTAAAGAGGAATTGAAAGAACCTTTTTCAGCTAAATCAAATAACAATTTCTCAGAACTTTCGATTATAGATTGTCCGTTAGTATCTAGATCATTCAATTTCGCACTATCAATAGTTTGTTCAGAAATCTTTATTAATTCTCTTCTTACAAACATATCGTAAATTATTTTTGAGTATTCTATTGCTTGTCTAACTGATGTAGAAAATTTTGTAATTTTAACTAAATATTCTGGAACATTTATATCATCTTTTTCATCTTCAAAATAATTTTTTAAAGTTATTGGGTTAGCTAACATTCCTTTGTAGATAAGACTTTCAATTGCCTCAAATATTTTTTGATGCATAGGATCATAAAAGTTAATACTTGAAATTATTGTATTTATTTCATCAAAAATATCATTACTTACAAGAATAGATCCTATAACTGCTTGCTCTGCCTCAATGTTATTTGGCAACTCTTTAAATTGATCTTTAACTATACTTAAATTGTTTTCCATGAAAATAAATTTACATGAAAAATAATTAAATCAAATTGTATATTTCTACTGGGGAAAAGAATGTATAATTATTGAATAGTATCGGCTGAAGAAACATTGATTATAATTTCAGCATCAACTTCTGAGTGTAAAGAAATTTTAACTTTAAATTTTCCTAAAGCTTTTATTTCTTCAACTGGTTGTATTGTTGAAGGCTTTATATCAATTTTGTTTTCTTCTTGAATAAGTTTTGAAATTTCAGTTGGTTTAACTGAACCATATAATTCATTATTTTCTGTACTTAGTTTTTTTACAGAATACTCTTTACCATTAATTTGTTCAGCAATTTGAGAGGCTTCTTTTTTCTTCTCGTTATCTTTTTTAGATAATTCAGCTTTAATTTTTTCAACTTCTTTTATATTTTCTTTTGATGCATAAAGAGCTTTTTTATTAGCAATTAGAAAGTTTCTAGCAAATCCTCTTTTTACATCTATTACCTCACCAATAGACCCTATTCTCTTTACGTTTTCTAATAGTATTACTTTCATTTATATTAATGCTAAGTTTCTTGCTCTTTTGATTGAAAGAGAAAGTTCTCTTTGTTTCTTTTGAGAAACATTTGTTATTCGTGAAGGTAGAATTTTACCATTTTCTGATACATATTTTTTTAAAAGTTTAATATTTTTATAATCTACCTCTGGAGCACCTTTGACTGATAATGGGCAAGTTTTTTTAAATTTATATTTGTTAGGTTGAAAAATACTCAATTTTGCAAAGTTACTTTGTTTACCTTTTTTATTTCCGCTTTGTCTTTTTGGCATTAGTTTTTAGTACTTTCTTTTTTTTCGCTATCATCTTTTTTTCCAAAATAGCTTGTTTCTAAATCAAATTTTTTAACTCTGACTGTCAGATATCTCAGTAATTTTTTATCTATAGCTTCATTTTTTTCTAATTCATGGATAACATTACCTTTGCCTTTTATTTTAAAGTGTATGTAGCTACCCTTTTTATTCTTTTTAATTAGATAAGATAAATTTAGTAATCCCCAATTTTCAGTTTTAACAACTTCGCCGTCATTTTTTTCAACAATTTTAGAATATTTTTCAGTAAGTTGCTTTAATTCACTCGGAGAAGTATCTTGTCTAGCTATAATAGTATGTTCGTATAAATTCATTTAAGTTCTTTAATAAAAAGTGAGGATATACTATTATAAAAGTTCAATTACAATAGTTAAAAAGGCAAAAATATTAGTTTTTTTTATATGTTTTCAGTAATTTTTCCAGGTCAGGGATCTCAAATAGTGGGAATGGGAAAAGAGATTTATGATAAATTTAATATAGTAAAAGACCTTTTTAAACAGGCAGATGACACGCTAAATTTTTCTATTTCTAAGCTTATTCTAGAAGGACCAAAAGAAGAGCTAGATTTAACAGCCAATACACAGCCAGCAATATATCTAATAAGCTATTCAATATTTAAATTAGCAAAAAATGAATTTAACTTAGATTTAAATAAAGCGAAGTACTTTGCTGGACATTCTTTAGGTGAATATTCAGCTTTGTCATGCGCAGGATATTTAGATTTTTCAGATACTTTAAAAATACTAAGAATTAGAGGAGGTGCAATGCAAAACGCTGTGCCTAAAGGACAGGGAGGGATGGTTGCGGCATTAGGCTCAACAGTTGACGTGATTGAAAAAATTTTGACAGAAAATAAAGAAAATTTAAAAGCACAAATTGCAAATGACAATTCTGATGGTCAAATTGTTTTGAGTGGAAAAACTGAAGATTTAGAAAAATTGATTCAAATTTTAAAGGATAATTCAATTAAAAATATTAAACTTCCTGTAAGTGCACCCTTTCACTGTGAACTAATGAATAATGCTACAAAAATTATGACAGAAGAGTTAAATAAACTTAATTTTAAAAATGGTCAAAATAAATTGATTTCAAATGTAACTGCCAATGAAATCAAAGACCCAGATGAACTAAAAAATCTATTAATTAAGCAAATAGAGAATAGAGTTAGATGGAGAGAAAGTGTAATAAATATGATAGAAAATGATGTAGATCATTTTATAGAAATTGGACCTGGGAAAGTTTTGTCAGGTTTGGTAAAAAGAATTAATAGAAATGTTAAAATTGACACACTTAATTCTCAAAGTGATATTGAAGGTCTTAAAATATGACAGATTTAAAAGATAAAAATATTATCGTTACAGGTGCTTCAGGTGGAATAGGGAATTCAATAATTGAAAAATTAAATCAAGCTGGAGCAAATATTTTAGCTTCAGGCACAAGAATAGAAAAACTTGAGGAACTAAAAAGTAAATATGAAAATATTAAAATATTAAAGTTTGATATTTCTCAAAGTGATAAAATTGAGGAGTTTGTTGAACACGCAACCAAAGAACTTGGCGGCAGTCTAGATTGTATAGTTAATAATGCAGGGATCACTCAAGATAATTTAGCAATAAGGATGAGCCTGGATGAATGGAAAAAAGTGATTGATGTAAATTTAACATCAACTTTTTTAATGAGCAAATCAGCAATTAAAAAAATGCTTAAAAATAAATCAGGAAAGATTGTTAATATTACCTCAGTTGTTGGACATACAGGTAATTTAGGACAGTCCAATTACACGGCTTCCAAAGCAGGTATAATTGCAATGTCTAAGAGTTTGGCAATAGAATATGCTAAGAAAAATATAAATATAAATTGTATTTCACCTGGTTTTATCAAAACAGCAATGACGGATAAATTAGATGATAAATATAAAGAGGCTATAATATCAAAAATACCATCCGCACGACTTGGAGAACCGGATGATATTGCAAATGCTGTACTTTTTTTATGTTCAAGTCAATCAAGCTATATAAATGGAGAGACCTTGCATGTTAATGGGGGCATGTATATGGCTTGACAAAATAGGTTTTTAAACTATTAAGAATCTATAACAAAAAGGATCAATATGTCAGAAGATGTTTCAAGTAAAGTTAAAAAAATTGTAGCAGACCACTTAGGTATTGATGAAGCCAAAGTAACTGAGGAGTCAAGTTTTATTGATGATTTGGGTGCTGACAGTTTGGATACTGTAGAATTAGTGATGGCTTTTGAGGAAGAATTTGGATCTGAAATTTCAGACAGTGAAGCTGAGAAGATTTTAACTGTGGGTGATGCAGTTAAGTTTATCGAAGGAAAAGCTAACTAGAAATTTTAATGCCATCAGAAAAAGATGGAGTAATGATAATCTTATCTTCTCCTTCTGGAGCAGGTAAAACCACTTTAGTTAAAAAATTGTCTGAAGAAGATAATTTTGAAATTTCAATATCACATACTACCAGACAACCAAGACCTAATGAAAAGAAGAATGAGGATTACTTCTTTGTTGATGAGTTAGAATTTAAAAGACTTATTAAAAATGAAGAGTTTCTTGAATACGCAAAAGTTTTCAATAATTTTTACGGTACAACGAGAACACCAGTTATTGATAAATTAAATAAACGTAAGAATGTTTTATTTGACATTGATTGGCAGGGAGCCGACCAAATTAAAAATAAAAAACTAGATTATAAACTAATTACCTTTTTTATACTTCCCCCAAGTAAAGAAGTTTTATTTGAAAGATTGTCTAAAAGACACGCAAATGACAAATTTATAGCTGAAGAAAGAATGAAACAGTTCGAAAGGGATGTCTTGCATTGGATAAATTATGATTATGTTGTTATTAATAATGATTTAAATGAATGCTATTTAAAAATAATTAATTTAATAGATGCAGTAATCACCAATGGATCTAAAGATTATGATCCTGATTATATAAGAAGTCATGTTGAGAAACTAACCTCTTAATTTCTCATATTCACAGGCTAATTTGTAATAAGTATCTAAATTAAGGTTTTGTGGTCTTAAATTTAAATCAATTTTCAACTTATCTAAAACTTTTTGATCTCCATTAAAAAGTTGATTAAAGGGTTTTTTTAACATTTTTCTTCTTTGATTAAAAAAAATTCTTGTAAGTTTTTCCAAATAAGTAGGATCATTTATTTTAATAAAATTTTTCTTAGGTAATAAGTATAATAAAGTACTATCAATTTTTGGTTTTGGATAAAATGCTTCAGGCTTGATATCACATATTTTTTTTATATTTAATTTCCAATTAGAGATAATTGATAATCTTCCATAATTTGGGGTATTAAACTCAGCAATAATTCTATCAGCAACTTCTTTTTGAAACATTAAAATCAAACTTTCAAACCAAAAATTCTCCTTTAAATTTATTATCCATTTACTTAGAATTTCAGTTGAAATATTATAAGGCAAATTCCCAAAGACTATTACCTTCTCTTTGAAAAGATCGGTTTCGTTTATTTTTAAAACATCATCATTAATAATTGTTATCTGATTATTAAATTTATTTTCAAGATCTTTTGCAAGCTTATTATCTTTTTCGATAACAAATAATTTTTTTGGATTTTTTTTAAGAATATAGGAAGTCAGATTTCCAGTACCAGGACCGATTTCAAGAATAATTTTATTTTCAATATCAGTAGTATCTGTAATTTTTTTTAAAATTTTTTTATCAATTAAAAAATTTTGACCTAAACTTTTTTTAGCTTTTATCAACTTTTATCCAAAAATTTAATTGCTTGAATTAGGCTTGTGGGATTAGATAAATTTTTTCCTAGCATTTTTTCATTAGGTCCATGGTCAGGTGAGATACGTATAAAAGGTAGACCCAAAGTAATATTAATAGCATCATATTCATATAATGTTTTTATTGGTGTTAATACTTGATCATGATACATTCCTAAAACTACATCAAATTTTTTTCTATTTTTTTTAATAAAAAAAGTATCAGCTGAAAAAGGTCCCGAAACATTAAACCCTTTTTTATTTAGTTGTTTGATAGCTGGTTTAATGATTTTTTCGTCCTCATTAAATTTACTAATACTCTCACAATGTGGGTTAAGACCTAGAATGGCAATTTTTGGTTTTTTATTAAGTCTCTTTTTATAAAAATTATTTATTAGCTCTGTTTTATCAAGAATATTTTTTTTAGTAACTTTACGTGCTACAGATTTCAAGGGAAGATGAGTTGTCAAAGGACAAACTGATAGATT
Source organism: Candidatus Pelagibacter communis (assembly GCF_001180205.1). GTDB lineage: Bacteria > Pseudomonadota > Alphaproteobacteria > Pelagibacterales > Pelagibacteraceae > Pelagibacter > Pelagibacter ubique_O. The sequence goes on from NZ_CVSU01000092.1 coordinate 15,137, forward strand.
TTTATTGTAAATCAACATTGCATTATTCACAATATCAAACTTTTTTGAAATATATTCTGTAATGCCAAGATATTTTTTTTGTAAAAAAGTTTTTTTTACAATTGGACCATTTATAAATTTAACAATTTTATATTTTTTTACAATTTTAATTGCTAATTTAAATGATTCACTAATAAAATTATTTGACTTTGTTGTAATTTTTTCAAATGGTCGCTTTTGATTATAATTAACGTTGATTAAATTAATTGATTTATTATCAAGTTTATATTTATTTAATTTTCTAAAATCTAATACTCTTATTTTCTTTTTAAAATTTAAGTACCTCATTTGAAGTTCTATTATTTTCTTAGATGAAATAAGTATAATTGGATTTTTAAATTTTTTTTTCTTTAAAGCTTTAAAAAGTATTTCTGAGAAAATACTATTTGGTTCTCCACTTACAATTAAAATATATTTAGAATTCATTTATTAAAATATTTTTCTTAACTTTTTTGAAATAAATATTTGAATATCTATTTAGTTGTTCATTTGTTTGCTGGTTTATAATTTTTTTTATTTCATTATCTTTATTTATAGGTACTTTGCTTATCTTAGTATCTTCAATATATAATAACAAAAAACCACCTGGAACTAATATCGGATTTGTGAACATTCCAGTTTCAATATTATTTAACTCTTTCTTTATTTTTTTATTTAGAACCGTTTCTTTAATCCAACCTAACTTACCCCCCTCTTTAGATGAGTCAGATATACTATGAATTAACGCAGCTTGAGAAAAATTTTTTTCGTTTATTGTTTTTTTTATCTTATTTAATTTATCTTCAAGTTTTTCATTTTTATCAACAGCAAACACAATTTCTGAAAGCAAAAATTCTTTTTGATTTTCTTTTTTACTTAAATTAACTTTAATTCGATTTTCATCTATTTTAACTTTCTCAAAAAACTTTCTATAGATTAATTGATTCCAAAGTATCTCAATAGCAATTTTTTCTTTAATCAATACTGTGTCAATATTTTTTTGATTAAAGTAAACCTCAAATTGATCTAAAGAATTAATGTTTAAACGAGAAAAGTAATTTACAATTATTTCTTCTATAATTTTTTCCTCTATTGATATTACTTCATGATATTTTAATAATTCTATACGCTTAACTTTTTCTCTTATTAAAGAATTCTTAGCTATTTCTATGGCTTGATTTTTTTCAGTTTTATTAAAATCTTTATTAATAATTGATAAATATTTTACTTCTTGAAGGATATCGACTGAAGTAATGATTTCGTTATTTATTTTAAAAAGTATCCTATTTTCTTTACCATAGGACATATTAAATAAATTTAAAAATATAAATATAATTAACAGTTTAACTTTCATGTAAAAACTTAATTTTCTAGAAGCTCATCGGCAACATATTCATATGTTGTTAAAGGAAATAAAGTTAAAGTAAACAATAAATTTTCTGTTGGTTTTAAATCCCTATCTTGATAATAAGATTTTTTATATTTTATTCCAGCAGTTAAACAATCATTTTTATATTCGTAAACTAAATCATAATATTCAGTTAAGTTTAATTTTCGATTTCTTCTCGTCTTAAATGATAAATAATTATTTTCATCAAATGTATAGCTAATTGAATTTTCAAAAGCATTCGTATCACCTATTTCACCATTTTCTTCTATGAAATTAAACGTAGTAACAAGATTATTAATTGACAATGTTGCATTAAAGTCATTGTATTCAAATTTATTCAGGTCGTTATCTATCGCAAAGTTATAATTTAATTTCAATTGATCTGAAAAATTATTTGAAATTGAGCCAAATAAATTTGAATTTTTTTTATTTAAAGTACTTGTTTTAGGGATATGATCCTCTATTTTATCTCTCAAGACCGTTGCAAGCTTAACTTCAAAATAATTATTTATTTTGTCTAAATCATTATTTTCTCTTTTATAGTCGACTCCTAAAGTAAGAGATTTTCCTGATTCTAATGTATCCTCAAAACCGAGTCTGTTGTTCGAAAATATATTTCCAACATTGATTTTTTTGTCAGATGTAGAATAATTTTTCATATCGCTAGGATTTATTTTAAACGATGCTTTTGGAGTTAAAAAGTTTGTATAATTTTTCTCTTCTTTTATTAAAGGTATACTTGTATTGGCTGTAAATATGCTTACGAATTCTACTTGAGGAGAGGATTTATATTCTGAATTTTTTTTTCCTAATGAATTTAAATTTTTTACATCAACACTATAGCTATTCAAAAAACCTAAATTAGAAATATAACTTTGCCAATTTAAACTAATGTCATTAATTATATTAGTCTTTAAATCATTTGTATTATTTAAATTATTGCTTCCTGAAGATTTAAAACCAATAGTGCTGTTGAAAAATTGATTATCTAATATTGTACTATAATTATAGTATGGTAAAACATATTGATATCTGTCATTATTTTCCAGTTGTAAGTCCTCATATGACTCTATACCAGCCTCAAAATTATATCTTTCATGATCCAAAGATAATTTAAGTTTATTATTTAGAATATCAAAATTATCAGGTCTCAAAATTGATTTTGTTATATGTGCATCAAATATTTTTAAATAAGTATCATTAGAGACTTGTTCAATTGACATTGTAAGTTTACTTGAATCAAACTCCTTTAGATCAAGATTTAAATCAAAATTTGCAAACAAATGAGATAAATTATTTTTTTTTTTACTTAATGAAGATTTGTATCCATTAACAAAACCAAAATCCGCAATAAACTTAGATTTTTCATTTGATTGTCTATACTCATTTTGTGCCATTAATATTTTATTATCAAACCATGTTGGGGCAAAAGTAAAATCTTTATTCTTAGAAATTACTTTAAAATAAGGTATTGTTAATGAACTTCCAAGAAGATTTGAATTATTTAAGGCTGGTTTTAATAATCCAGATTGTCTTTCAACAGATGGATCTGGATGAAAAAATTTTGGAAAATATAATATTGGGATATCATAAACATTCAGAAAGGCATTTTTATAATTTATTTGTCTTTTGTTTTTATCATGCTCTATCTGATCAGCTTTAATTGACCAAGGAGGACAGCCGTCATCTTTTTTGCAGCTTGTAAATATAGCTTTATTAATTGTAGTTTTATTATTATTACCAGTCGAAGAAACTCCATATATTCTTGGATTATTTTCTTCATTACCAAATACACCATTATGAATTTCAATTTTTGGATTTTTTACAGCAAAACTATTTTTTTTTAAATTAATTATACCTTCAGAAAAAAAAGCTTTATCACTCTTAGGCAGCCCATAGTTGGATATTGTGAGGATATTTTTGCCTTTTAAAATTTCTTCATCTATTAAATAAAGAAATTCATCTAGTAAGTAAATTTGCGAGTTAGAATCTTTAATTTTTATTTTACTCTCTGAACTTAGTTGTTTTGACTTTAAAAGAAATAGAATATTTTCACCCTCAAAATTATATTTAGATTCTATTATTGCTTCAGTTTTTCCAGTAGAAAATAATTCTTCTTTTTTTTTGTTATATGTAATTTCTTCGGAAGTTAATTCATAATTATTTATGCCATCCTGAACAAACACATTTTTTTTAGCATTTAGAATGTCTAATTTTTTATCATAAGTAAAATTATCTGCTTTAATAATTTTTTGATTATTATCTATTGCTTTTGAGTTGCCAGTAGAAAATATAACTTCTTCATTCTTTTTATAAGTAATTTTGTCAGAAAATATATTATATTTATTTATTGTATCGTTTACATTCACTTCTCCACTTGCATTAAGTATATTTTGTAATTTGTCATAAACAAATTTATTAGCTTCAATAATTAACCCATTATCTGTCTCTATTATTCCTCTATTTAGACCTTTAAATAGATTTCCATTATTTAAAATTTCAATCTCACTTACTTTGAAATTAAATTGTTCTGCATTACTTTTAAAAGGTAAAAGTGCAAACAAGATAAAAATCCAAAAAATTTTTGAAAAAAAATTATTTTTCATTGATTCTATTTAGCATAAAAATATTTATAAAAGTAAGCATTATTAGAGGAGTAAAAATTGAAAATATTATTGATAGTTTTTCTGTGCTACCCAAAACAAAGAAAAAATTGTTTATATAATAAATAACTACAGAAAAAAACAATCCAAAAGAAATTTTCATTGCTGTACTGCTTACCTTCTTAATTTTAATCATTAATACTCCTGAAAACAAGCTCATCAAAACTAAATAAAATGGATTAGTAACTAATTTTAATAATTGTAGATCTAAATCTGTTATAGAGTAATTTAATTTCTTATAATTTTCTCTAAGCTCATAAAGCTCAAAAACGCTTAAAGAAGTGAGATTAGAGAATAAAGATTGAATTCTTTTATAATTAAAATTTGTATTTAAAATTATAAATTCTTTATTTTCATAATTATTTTTTTTATAAATTTTCGGGTCATAAACCAACCATTCATAATTTGTAATATCTATCTTGTTACTGTTTATATTTTTTAAAACATTATATTTGTCATCAAAAATAGTTATAAAATTATCTATTAAATAATTATTATCTATTTTTGATGAATTTATAACAATGGTATTTTCTCCAACTTTATCTCTAATCCACAAACCATTTTTTGTAACCACCGCAAGATATTTTCCATCATTTGTAAATGGAGACTTTAGTTCTAGGTAAATATTTTTGAGATTTGATGAAAAATTATAAAATACCAACACAATTAATATACCTGAAAAAAATGATACAGTAGTTAATATGCCCAAAATTTTTGAATTTGTTAAACCTGAATATTTTAATGTGTCTAGCTCGTTGTTATTCAACAACTTTATAAAGAATAACTGTGATGTTATTAAAAAAATAAACGGAAACATCTCAAATATCATTGAAGGAGAATTTATGAATGCTAAAAATAATGTAAAATAAATATCAGCATTAGTATTTCTAAAAAATTCTAACTCACCCAATAGGTTTAAAATAAAAACTAAACAAATCATAACTGAAAGAACATATAAAAGTGACTTAAAAAAAAGAGTAATAAAAAACTTTATATATGTACTCATATCTTTTTAAATTTAAATGTAAGCTTGAAAAAAAATAACAAATATAAAAAAACAAATATTAAAAATGGAGAAACCAATAATAATGAATTCTTTATTAATTCAAAGGATATAAATCTTATAGTTGTTTCTGAAAAAATAATTGTCATCACCCCAGTTAAAAAAGTAAGAAGTTTTAATTTAGAATAATTACTATTCTCTTTTGAGGACAATATTAAAAAATAAGGAATTAACATTAAAATTGGTATATAAATTGGTATAATTAATCTTTTGTAAAATTCTTTTAAAATATTAATTAAATTTTTTTCTCTACAATTATTAATTTGTAGATTTTTATTTTTTAATAAATCAAAATCTATTTTATATAAGTGCACTATACATTGCAGAATATCTAACGTGGATAATTCTTGTGTTTTTTTAACTGTGATTGTATTTGATTTTAAATTACCTAATAAAAAATCTGACTTTGAAAAACTAAAATTTGTTATTTTTCTATTCTTGTTTGATATTGTTTCGCCATCAAAGAGAATCAATAATGGATTAGAGTTTGCTTGTGTAAAAATACCTTTTTTTGCATAAGTAATTTCAAAGTTTTCTCTACTAATGTCTTTTTTGATAAAGAGATTATAAAGGTAACCATTTTCATCCTTTTTTTCACTATATATTGTTACACCCTTTATAGTATCGTTAAATTTTTTTGGTTTAATAAAATTTCCTAAAAAATTAACATTTGAATCTCTCAAAAAAGATCTAGCAACATTTTGAGATTTAGGTACTACAAAACTTGTAAATATAATTTGAATAAAAAATAAAAAGAGCGATACTTTAAGAATGAAATTTACAAACTGAAATTTATCAACCCCAAAATTCCAAAAAATAATTAATTCATTATTAAGTTCATATTTAGATAATACATAAAATAAACTAAAAAATAGTACAAAAGGATATAATTTACTTAATATTTTTGGAAAATTTAACAGTGAGTAATTTATATAAACCATATAGTCTCTACCGTCTTCAATCATTATATCTAGAAAATTCACCGCCTGAAAAACCCATATAATTGTACTTGAGCTTATTAGGGCTATTAAAAAAAAGCTCATATAGTCTAATAGCAATTTTCTATACAATATCTTTTTCATTGAAAAATCTTAATTTTGACAATATATACCACTCTACTCTTATAGAGTGTATTTAAAATTTATGCCAATCGTAATTAACTATAAAAACAGTTCATTAAAAAGAAACTCCTCTAATTTATTATTATTTATTGATGAAAAATTTAATATTTTAACTTCAAAAAAGTATCTTTCAAAACCAGAATTTTCTTATATTAAGGATCTTATAAAAACTAAAGATCTTAAGAAAAAAATATTAATTTTTGATATTAACTCAAAAAGAAAAATAATTTTAATTTCATTAAAAAAACATATTACAAGTTCGGATTTAGAAAATTTAGGTGCAAAATTTTATGACTTGTTCAAAGAAAATAGTCAAAATGAATTTGTTTTAAATTCAGACACAATACCTAACAGATTAAAAAATTCTGTTGGATACTTTTTGCATGGAATGAGATTGAAATCTTATAAATTTGAAAAATATAAATCTAAAAAAAATAAGAAAAATTTTTTAGTAAATGTTATTGGTAAAAATAAAACTTCTACTAGGGATCAAGTTAAATTCAATTCTATAGAGGAAGGTACTTTTTTCACTAGAGACTTGGTGTCTGAGCCTGGAAATGTTTTACATCCCGATGAATATGCGCGAAGATTAAAATCTCTAAAAAAATATGGACTAAAGATAGTCATTTATGATGAAAAAAAATTAAAAAAACTAGGAATGAATACATTGTTAGGTGTAGGTCAAGGAAGTATTAGAGGATCCTATTTAGTAACTATGGAATGGAATGGTTTAAAAGACAGATCTAAACCTCTGGCTTTTGTTGGAAAAGGAGTTTGTTTTGATACAGGAGGTATTTCTTTAAAACCTGCTAAGTTCATGGAGGACATGACATATGATATGGCTGGATCTGCTGTTGTTGTTGGTTTAATGAAAAGTTTAGCCTTAAGAAAAGCAAAAGTAAATGCAGTAGGTGTTGTTGGTTTAGTTGAAAATATGCCAGGAGGAAACGCACAAAGACCAGGAGATATTGTGAAGTCTTATAGTGGAAAAACTGTTGAGATATTAAATACGGATGCAGAAGGAAGATTGGTGTTAGCAGACGCATTAACTTACACAGAAGAAAAATTTAAACCAAAATTTATAGTAGATCTTGCAACTTTAACTGGTGCAATCATTGTTTCTCTTGGTTCTGAATATGCAGGTTTATTTTCAAATGATGACAAATTAAGTAAACAATTAATTGATGCAGGAGAGCGTGTAGAAGAAAAAGTTTGGAGAATGCCATTAAATAAAAATTTTGATAAATTAATTGACTCTAAAAATGCAGATATGCAAAATATCAATTATGTTGGAGGAGCAGGATCAACAACCGCTGCTCAATTTTTACAAAGATTTATTTTAAACAAAACTCCTTGGGCACATTTGGATATAGCTGGAATGGCTTTTTCAAAATATGGTGGAGCATTAAATTCTGGTGGTGCAACAGGTTATGGAGTGAGATTATTAAACAAACTAATAGAGGACCATTATGAGTAATTTAGAAAAAACCTTATCAATTATAAAACCAGATGCAGTTGAGAGAAATCTAGAAAATGAAATCAAAGAGATGTTTAAAACTAATGGTTTTAAAATTTTAAAAGAAAAAAAAATCCAAATTGAAAAATCAGAAGCTGAAAAATTTTATAGAGTACATGAAACCAAGCCATTTTATAATGATTTATGTAATTATCTATCATCGGGCCCAATTGTTGTGATGGTTCTTGAAAAAGATAATGCAGTTTTAGGAAATAGAGAATTAATGGGTGCCACTAATCCAAAAAATGCAGAAGAAGGCACTATTAGAAAAAAATATGGAATTTCAATAGATAAAAATTCTGTGCATGGATCAGATAGTATTGAAAATGCTAAAATTGAAATAGATTTTTTCTTTAATAATTAAAAATTTTCAATATAGCCTTTGGGTACAATTTATGTTCTTGAACTAAAATTTTTTTAGCAAGAGAAACTACAGTTTCTTTTTTTGAGATTTTGACTTTTTTTTGTAGAATAATTTTTCCAGAATCTAATTTAGAATTTACAAAATGAACAGTGCATCCTGAGTATTTTTCCTTATTATTTAATACTCTTTGGTGAGTATTTAATCCTTTATATTTAGGCAGTAAAGATGGGTGTATATTTAGAATTTTTCCTTTAAATTTTTTAATAAAATTTTTTGACAAAATTTTCATAAATCCAGCCAGACAAATCATTTCAATATTATTTTTTTTTAAGATAGCAAGTAGCTTATTTTCACTTAATTTTTTATTTTTAAAATTTAAAACCTTTTTTTTAATTTTAATTTTTTTAGCATAATTTAAACCCTTTGCCTTAGAGTTATTTGAAAAAATAAAGTTAATTGATATAGGAGATAATTTAGTTTTAGAAAATTTAACTAAAGATTTTAAATTAGTACCTGTTCCTGAAATAAATACAGCTGTTCTAACTCTATTAATACCAGTTGATACAACCATTTAACCTAACTTTGTTTTTACCATTTAAAATTTTTCCAATAACATATGGTTTGTATTCTTTTGAAAAAAATTTACTTATTTTTTTTAAATTTTTACTTTCAACAATAAGACAAAAACCAACTCCACAATTAAATGTTTTAAGCATTTCTTTATCGGAAATTCCATTATTTTTAAGCCAATTAAATATTTTAGCAGTTTTAATTTTATCTAAATTTATATATGCAGAGAGTTTATCTGGTATAATTCTTTTAATATTATCAGATAAACCTCCCCCAGTTATATTTGCACAGCCATTGATTAAGTTGTTATTTATTAAATTCATTATTTCTTTAACATATATTTTAGTTGGTCTGAGAAGCTCAGATTTTAAAAATTTATTTTTTTTAATATTTATTTTTTTTTGTTTTAGTAAATATCTTACAAGAGAATACCCATTAGAATGTAAACCGCTAGAAGGAATTGCAACTATAAGATTATTTTTTTTTATTTTATTTTTATTTAAAATTCTATCCTTTCCTACAACTCCTACAGCAAAACCTGCGATATCAAATTTACCTTTTTCATAAGTACCTGGCATTTCAGCAGTTTCTCCACCAACAAGTTCACACTCTGATTGATTGCAGCCTTTATTAATCCCTTTTATAATTGCTTTAAGTTTTTTAAGATCAATTTTATTTATTGAGATATAATCTAAAAAAAGTAAAGGTTTAGCTCCTTGAACAATTAAATCATTTACACTCATAGCAACTAGATCAATACCAATAGTATCAAATTTATTTAATGTATTAGCAATTTCAACTTTAGTTCCAACACCATCAGTACAAGCAACGATTCTAGGTTGTTTAATATTACCTGGTATATTTGTTATTGAACCAAACCCTCCTATATTAGAGAACTTTTTTTTGCCTCTTTTTTTTGCTGAAAATGTAGAAATGAAATCAATAAACTTATCTGCCGCTTTAATATTAACTCCACTTTTTTTATAGGTAAATTTTTTTTTATTCATTAATATGTTTTATGAAATTTATTTCTCTACTTAGTAATTTAAAGCTTTTATATAATTTTTTTTTATTTCTTGCTTTAATAAATATTTTCTTTTCCACAGAAAAAGGTTATGCAAAGACGTTTTCTATAAATGATATTGAAATATCAACACCTTTTGAAATAAATTTTAATAAAAATGAAATTATCGATGAAGGGTTTGTAAAGGCATTTAATGAACTTATTTTGTCAATTGTCCAAAGTAAAGATCATGAAAAATTAAAAAATACATCAATTAATCAAATAAAAGGAATGATAGAAACTTTCTCAATTAAGGAAGAAAAGTTTATTGATGAAATTTATTATCTTGCCCTAAATGTTTCATTTAATAAAAAAAATATATTTGATTTATTAGAAACAAAAAATATTTTTCCATCTTTACCTGTGAAAAAAGATTTTTTATTCATCCCCGTACTTGTTGATCAAAATAAAAACCAAGTTTTAATGTTCTCTGAGAATAAGTTATTTTCTGCTTGGAATTTAAATAATAAAAAATACAGTCTTTTAAATTATATTTTACCTACTGAAGATTTAGATGATTTTAGATTGATAAAACAAAATGTTAATAATTTAGAAAATTATGACTTCAAAGAAATTATAAATAAATACAATATAAATGATCAGATTATAATGATTGTGTTTAAGAATAATAATAAAATAAGAGTATTTAACAAAATTTTTTTTAATCAAAATAATAACTTAAAAAATTTAAATTATAATGAGGTTAATTTTGATGATGAAAAAGAGTTATTTAAATTTATTGATAATTTAAAATTAGTCTACGAAGATTTTTGGAAATCACAAAATCAAATCAATACTTCAGTAAAGTTATCTTTAAATATTTCTATTGATAATTCTAATAATATAAAAATTAATAAATTTGAAAAAATTTTATCTAAGATGGATTTGATATATAATTTTTCAATTTATAAGTTCGATAATCGAAATAATTTTTATAAAGTTATTTTCAACGGAACACCTGATAAGTTTTTGGAAGTTATGCGTGATCAAAATTATGATTTTGAAATTAAAAATAAAATTTGGGTTTTAAATGACAAATCTTAATCAGCAAATACTTAAATTTGATTATGATCAAAATTTTAAAGATCAGGATTTTTATGTTTCAAACAGCAACGAACACTCTTTTAATCTTTTAAATAGTTGGCCAAAATGGGATAAAAATTTTATAAACTTAATAGGTGAAAAGTTTTCAGGAAAAAGTCATTTAATAAATATATTTTTAGAAAAGCATAGAGGAATTAAAATTAATGCAGAAGATATTAATAATGACTTTCTTCAACAAATTAAAATATATGAAAATATTATTGTTGAGGATTTAACTAAAAAAATAAATGAAAACTTATTATTTACACTTATAAATATAATAGATCAGGATAATAAGTATTTAATAGTAACTTCAAAAATACCAATAGTTGACTTTAAATTTAAATTAAATGATCTTAATTCAAGATCTGCCAATTTTATTTTATCTCAAATTGAAAAACCTGGTGACGATTTGATTTATGCATTAATATTAAAAAATCTTTCTGATCGTCAAATATCTATAGACCAAAAACTTATTGAATTTATAATTAAGAGAATTGATAGAACTTATGGCAAAATTTCTGATTTCATATATAAAATCGACGAAATTAGTTTAAAAAGAAAGAAACCAATCGATTTTAAAATTATAAAAGAAGCGTTAGAGGTTTAATTGAATAAATACAGAACACACAAGTGTAATGAATTAAGAAAAGAGGATGTAGATAAAAAAATTTCTCTTTCAGGCTGGATAAATAAAAAAAGAGACCATGGGAATATATTATTTATTGATTTGAGAGACAATTATGGAGTTACCCAATGTATAATTGATAAAGATAATAAATATTTTTCTGATTTAGAAAAAATGCAATTAGAGACTGTAATTAAAGTTGAGGGAAAAGTAGTTAATAGATCTAAAGAAACAATTAATTCAGAAATAGACACAGGTGAAATAGAGATTGTTATTGAGAAGTATGAAGTTTTAGGGACTTGTAAAGAACTACCTATGCCAATCTTTAGTGATCAAGAATATGCTGAAGAAATAAGATTAAAATATAGATTTTTAGATTTAAGAAGAAAAAAAATTCATGAAAATATTATTTTAAGATCTAAAGTTATTTCATACATCAGAAATGAAATGACTAAATTGGGTTTTTTAGAATTTCAAACACCAATTTTAACCTCATCTAGCCCAGAGGGTGCTAGAGATTTTTTAGTGCCAAGTCGTTTAAATCCTGGAAAATTTTATGCATTACCTCAAGCTCCTCAACAATTTAAACAACTAATAATGGTCTCAGGTTTTGACAGATATTTTCAAATTGCACCTTGTTTTAGAGATGAAGATGCTAGAGCGGACAGAAGTCCTGGAGAATTTTATCAATTAGATTTAGAAATGTCATTTGTTGAGCAGGAAGATGTATTTAATGTAGTTGAGAAATTAATGGTTAATACGTTTAAAAATTTTTCAACTAAAAAACTGATGTTTGATAAATTTCCAAAGATTTCATACAAGGAAGCAATGCTTAAATATGGTACTGATAAACCAGATTTAAGAAACCCACTCATTGTAAATGATATAACTGAAATTTTTACAAGAAAAGATGTTTCATTTGAAATATTTAAAAAATTAGTAAAATCTGGATCTAAAGTAAGATGTATTATTACAAAAAATACGAAAGATAAGCCAAGAAGTTTTTTTGATAATATTGATAAATGGGCAAAAGAAGAAGGAGCTTCTGGTTTAGCTTATTTTACTTTTGAAAAAGATGAAGATATTTCAGCAAAAGGACCTATAGGAAAATTCTTTTCTCAAGATGCATTGGTTGAAATCATGAAAAAAACAAACTGTGAAATAGGGGATAGTATTTTCATGGCTTGTGGAAAACAAGATGAATTAGAAAAAATTACTGCACTAGCAAGAGATAAAATCGGAAGGGATTTAAATTTAATAGATGAAAATGTTTTCGCATTTTGCTGGATTGTAGATTATCCAATGTTTGAAAAAGATGAATCAACAAACAAGATTGAATTTAGTCACAATCCATTTTCAATGCCTCAAGGTGATTTAAGGGAAATAGATTTTGAAAACCCATTAGATATACTTGCTTATCAATACGATATAGTTTGTAATGGTATAGAATTATCTTCAGGAGCAATTAGAAATCATAAACCAGAACTCATGTATAAACTTTTCTCGATTGCGGGATATGATAAAAAGCAAGTAGATGAAAAATTTAGTGGTATGATTAATGCACTTAGTTATGGCGCACCACCACATGGAGGAATAGCACCTGGTATTGACAGAATCGTAATGTTAATAGCTAATGAGAAAAATATTAGGGAAGTAACTATGTTTCCAATGAACCAAAATGCACAAGATTTGATGATGAATTCACCATCTGAGGTAAATCCAGATCAATTGAAAGAATTAAACTTAGCTTTAAAAACAAAAAAATAACTTATTTTTTACCTTTTAAACTTATTTTTACATCTGAAAGATCAACTAGATTTTTTTTATAATTATTTCTAACGAAACCTTTACTGGTAATGTCTTTTACAATTTTCAATAATTGATTTTGATCTTCAGAGCTTTGATCTTCTGCATTGATGGCATCATTTCCTCCAATAGCTGGAGTATGGGCCAGATCTTCTCTATTCTGATATGAAATAGCTAATTCTCTAAAAATATAATCCAAAATTGATGTAGCGCTTAAAATTCTATCATTTCCATGGACTTTTCCAGATGGTTCAAATTTTGTACCTACAAATGCACTTATAAACTCATCTAACGGAACACCATATTGAAGTCCAAGAGAAACAGCAATTGCAAAATTATTCATTAAAGCTTTTACAAGCTCACCTTCTTTACTAGTATCAATAAATATTTCTCCAATTTTTCCGTCTTCATATTCTCCCGTATGAAGGTAAACTTTGTGATCACCAATAGTAGCTTTTTGAATATATCCTTTTCTTCTGTCAGGCATGCTAAACCTTTTGCCGGACTTCTCGTTAGCAGTGTTAATACTTGTTATTATATTTTCTTTATTTATTGGGCTTTTTTTGTCTATTTCAGAAACTGCATCTACTTTATTATTTTTAAGGACATTATTGTTTTTAGGGTCTAAACTTTTTGTTTTTCTGTTATCAAGTTTTACGTCTAAAACTTCAAATTTGCCATCATCTCTTTTTTCTAAATTTTTTAACTCTACCTCATTAATATCATCTAAATAATGATTTACTTTAAATGTACAGGTATAATAAGTTTCAACTAAATACTTTGCCATTTGACCTCAATTATAATTTTAATTTGAATAATGAATCAATTAATTTATATACATATTCATATTTTAGTCTAATTTAAATTTTACAATTTTTAATTGAATAAATAAAAAAATATTATGTTGACACTCTTAAAAAAAATTTTCACATGGTGGAATCAAGATACCTTTGGAACAAGACTAAAAACTATTTTTTTTGGAAAACTAGTAGGTACTGATGAGTTAGGTAATAAATACTATGAGAGTAAAAACGGTAAAAGATGGGTTATCTATTCAAACACAATTGATGCATCAAAAATTCCAGTAGAATGGTATTCTTGGATACATTTTACGCCTAATAAAATTGAGAAAAAACACACATTAGAAAAATATAACTGGCAAAAACCGCATCAAGAAAATTTAACTGGAACTGACGCAGCATATTATCCAAATAAAAATAAAGATGGTGTTAAAAAGAAATACTCAAGTTGGAAAGAATAATTTTAAATTAATTTATTTAGTTTTTTTATTTTATTTTTGTTTAGTTTTTAGTTCAAATTCAAAAATTAATTTAGAGGGAAATTTTACTGATATAAAAATTTTAGACAAAATAAGTTCTAAAAATACCTTGCTTAAACTAAAAAATGGAGAATTAAAAAAATTTAAAGATTTATCTATTAAAAGCCTCAAGTGTAAAAATTCAGAATTTGATGATAATCCAGAAATAACTGCATATATTCAGGTTAGGGATTTAACAAATAAAAGTAATGATGAGGTTTTTGTTTTTAATGGTTGGATGTTTTCATCCAGCCCTTCAATAACACCTTTCGATCATCCTGTTTATGATGTTTGGCTTGTTAGTTGTTATTAAACTATCGGGTCTTTATCTAACCAACTTACATTAAAATTTGAATTAATAAATTTTTTATGATTTAGCAATTTTTTATGAAGTGGAATAGTCGTGGTAATGCCTTCTATTACAAACTCATCTAAAGATCTATTCATTCTTTGAATTGCTTCTGTTCTGTTTCTACCATGACAAATTAACTTACAAACCATACTATCGTAATAAGGTGTTACCTTATATCCTTGGAATATTGAACCATCAACTCTAGTTCTAAAACCAGATGGTTGATGACACATACTAATAACTCCAGGGGAAGGCTGAAAGTTTTTACTAGCATCTTCAGCATTTATTCTACATTCAATTGCATGTCCTCTAGGATTTACATCACTTTGTTTTAAAGCTGTTTCTCCTGAAAAAGCAATCCAAATTTGCTCTTTAATTATATCAATACCAGTGACCATCTCGGTTACAGGATGTTCAACTTGAACTCTTGTATTCATTTCAAGGAAATAAAATTTCCCATCTTCATATATAAATTCAACAGTCCCAGCTCCCATATAACCTATTTTTGCTACCATTTTGACTGTTCTTTCAAATAAATCTTTTCTTATTTCATCATTTAAAACTGGACTTGGTGTTTCTTCTATTAATTTTTGATGTCTTCTTTGAACCGAACAGTCTCTCTCATGTAGGTGAACTGCTCTATTTTTTCCAGCTAATATTTGAACCTCAATATGCCTTGGATTTTGAAAAAATTTTTCAATATAAACTTCATCATTACCAAAGTATTTTTGTGCTTCTGATTTTGCAGTTGAAAACAACGTTTCAAATTCTTCTTCTTTATAAACTATTTTCATACCTTTACCTCCACCTCCACCTGAGGCTTTGATTAACAAAGGAAAACCAATTTTTTTACATAGTTCTTTTGCTTCAGAAACATTTTTTACTCCTCCCTCAGAGCCCTCAATAACAGGCAATCCATTTTCTTTAGCTATTCTTTTTGCTTGAATTTTATCACCCATCATTTCAATATGTTTTGATGAAGCTCCTATAAAATTAATTTTATTCTCTTCTAAAATTCTTGCAAAATTCGCATTTTCCGAAAGAAAACCATAGCCAGGATGAACAGCATCAGCATTTGTAAGTTCTATTGCTGACATTAATGCTGGAATATTTAAATAACTATTTGCAGGTTGATGAGAACCAATACACACACTTTCATCAGCCATTCTGACATGCATACTTTCTTTATCTACATCTGAATGAACAGCTACTGTAGATATTCCCCATTCTTTACAGGCTCTAATAATTCTAACCGCAATTTCCCCACGGTTTGCAATTAAAATTTTTTTAAACATTATTTATTCAAGGATAATAATAGTTTGACCAAATTCTACGGGTTGACCATCTTCAACACAAATTTCTTTTACTACGCCATCTGCTGTTGAAGGGACATGGTTCATTGTTTTCATTGCCTCAACAATCATTATTGTATCACCTTTTTTAATCTTTTTTCCAATCTCAACAAACTTTTTAGCACCAGGTTCTGGTGCATGATAGGCTGTTCCAATTATAGGTGAGGTAATTTCAATTCCTGATTTAATATTTTGAGTTTGATTAGGTGGCGAACCTGTTGTGGATGTTGAGGGCGAAATAACTTGTGGCTGGTTACTAATTGAAACATTATTTTTTGATACTTTAATTTTTGTATCTTTTTCAGTTATCTCTATTTCAGTAAGATTAAATTCTTTTAAATAATCACTTAATTCTTTAATTATTTTTTTATCTATTTTCATTTTGCAAAGTCTTTTGTAATGAAATTATGGCCAAAATATATCCTTCAGCACCCAATCCAAAAATTCCCCCAGTAACGACACCACTTATAAGTGATTTATGTCTAAATTCCTCTCTTTTATAAATATTAGATAAATGTAACTCGATTATTGGTTTTTTGAATAAATCTAAAGCATCTCTTATAGCCACAGAGGTATGAGTAAATGCAGCGGCATTTATTATCATGCCATCAAATTTTTTCCTAGCATCTTGAATTATATTAACAAGCTCTCCTTCAACATTAGATTGAGCAAATTCAACATCAATACCGATTTCTCCTGCTTTTTTTGAACATTTTTTTTTAAGTTGATCAAAAGTAATTGATCCATATTGTGATTGTTCTCTTTCTCCTAATAGATTAAGATTTGGACCATTAATAATAATTATTTTATTATTCATTCAGCACTTATATACGATGAAAAAAATAAAAAAAATAAAAATTAAAATAAATGGCAAAATCAAATCTATAAAGCAAGATTCCAACCTTTCTGAAGTGTTAAAAAATCTAAAAATTCCTTTAAATAAAGTAGCTATTGAGCTTAATGAAGAAATAATAGATAAAAAAAAAATTAACAAAATTAATTTGAATAAAAATGATAAAATTGAAATAGTTCATTTTATTGGAGGTGGTTAATTTGAAAAAAGATAGTCTGATTATTGCGAATAAAAAATTTAATTCCAGATTAATTGTTGGAACAGGAAAATATAAAAGCATGACTGAGTGCGCAAAAGCAATTAAACTTTCTGGAGCAGAAATCGTAACAGTTGCTGTAAGAAGGGTAAATATTTCAGATAAAAAAAAGCCTTTATTGATGGATTATATTGATCCAAAAAAAATTACATATTTACCAAATACAGCAGGCTGCTTTAATTCAAAAGAAGCTTTGAGAACTTTGAGATTAGCTAGGGAAATAGGTGGTTGGAAGTTAGTTAAATTAGAAGTTTTAGGAGATAAAAAAAATTTATTTCCTGACATGATAGAAACTTTAAAATCAACAGAAGTTTTAGCTAAGGAGGGTTTTAAGGTTATGGTTTATTGCAATGATGATCCTTTAATGGCTAAGCGTTTAGAGAATTCAGGTGCTGATGCTATTATGCCTTTAGCTGCGCCAATTGGATCAGGACTAGGCATTCAAAACAAAATTAATATTCAAATAATTAGAAAACAAACAAAACTTCCATTAATCATTGATGCTGGTTTAGG
The DNA here is from genome assembly GCF_001180205.1 of Candidatus Pelagibacter communis. Lineage (GTDB taxonomy): Bacteria > Pseudomonadota > Alphaproteobacteria > Pelagibacterales > Pelagibacteraceae > Pelagibacter > Pelagibacter ubique_O. The sequence goes on from NZ_CVSU01000092.1 coordinate 33,066, forward strand.
TCAAGCTTCAGATGCTACAATTGCAATGGAATTAGGATGTGACGGAGTTCTGGTTAATACTGCAATTGCTAAAGCTAAAAAGCCTTTCGAGATGGCACTTGCATTTAAAAATGCAGTCATTGCTGGAAGACAATCTTTTAAATCTGGAAGAATAGATAAAATTTTAATGGGCAATCCATCTTCTCCATCCAAAGGAATTATTTAGTTTTTTTAAAATATCTTTTTTTCTTAAAAGTTTTTTTATTAATTTTTTTCTTTACTTTATTTACTGCTAACTTACTTTCTTTATTTTGTATTTCCAAATTTTTTAATTTTTCATAATATTCTATTAATTCAATTGTTTTTTTTGATTTATTTTTAATATCTATGATGTACTCGGGTATAATCAAAGAATTGTCACTAATAATATCTATTTTCATTTTATTTTTTTTCTCAAAATAAGTTAAATCTTCAACAAAATTTTCTTTAAGGAAATCTGAAACTTTTTCACATACTTTTAATTCAACAAATTTAGCTTTATTAATAACTGCTTTTAATTCAACAATTTTTAGTAGTTTTTGAGCAAAAGATTCATCAGTTAATGTAACTTTCCATTTAATTGCACTTTCTCTTAGCCTTTGTCTTGACATTTCCAAAAGACCAAAATTACTTATTCTTCCAATTTGAATTCTTGCTCTATCTGATCTGCATTTTTCTTTTAGTTTTCTTTCTACTAATCTCCTATTTCCGTAACCAAGCATATCAATAAAATCTATAATGATTAAACCAGACAAATCTCTTATTTTAATTTGTCTTGCAATTTCTTCAGCAGCCTCGATATTCGTATCTAAAGCAGTGCTTTCAACATTTTTTCCTTTTATTGAACTTCCAGAATTTATATCAATAGAAACTAAAGCCTCTGTTGGGTTAATAACCAAATATCCTCCTGATTTAAGTTTAATTTCAGATTCAAATATTTGATTTAATTTTTGTTCAATATTTTCTTGAATAAATAGTGGAATTTTTCCTCTATATTTTTTTACTTTCTTCACATTTGATGGCATCATAGTTTTCATGAACGATTGAGCTTTTTTATAACCGTCGTTACCCTCTACAATTATATTTTGGGTATTTTCATCAAACATATCTCTTAAAGTTCTTTTAATTATTTCACTTTCTTGATGAATTAAAGAGGGAGCGATAGAGTTGATTGCATTTTCCTTTATTTGACTCCAAGAATTGATCAAAGTTGTTAAATCACTATTTATTTCATTTTTTGTTTTATTGCTTCCAGCAGTTCTTACAATTAATCCCATCTCCTTAGGTATTTCAATTTCATTTAAAATTGTTCTTATTTTTTTTCTATCAGCAGGATTAAATATTTTTCTTGATATACCTCCTCCTTTAGGAGTGTTTGGCATTAATACTATATATTTACCAGCAATTGAAATAAATGTACTTAATGCAGCACCTTTTTGACCTCTTTCATCTTTTAAAACTTGTACAAGAATTACCTGGTTAGGTTTTATTACTTCTTGAATTTTATATCTTTTAAATTTAAATCTGTGCTCTTTCTTTTTTTCTTTTCCATCATCTAAATTTTCTTTTTCAGTAATATTTTCTTTATTACTTGAATCTTCTTCTATTTGTTCCTCTGATATCTTCTCTATAGGATCATCAATTTCTAGTTTTCCTTCAGCAATGTTTTCCTCTTCTTTAGCCTCAACTTCTCTTGAAAGTTCTTCTCTTGCTTTTTCCTCCTCCTCTTTAATTCTTTCTAAATCTGCTTTTGGTATCTGATAATAATCTGATTGAATATCATTAAAAGACAAAAACCCATGCCTCTCTCTTCCAAAATCAACAAAGGCTGCTTGCAAAGAGGGTTCAATTCTACTTACTTTACCTAAATAAATATTATTTTTAATTAAGTTATTTTTTAAACCTTCGTACTCGTAATCTTCAATATTTTCGCCTGATTTAAGAACAACTCTAGTTTCGTTAGGATGCGAAGCATCGATATATAAATTTTTTTCCATAATTTTGTGAATGTTGATTTCATTAGTAATTTAATATTAAAATTTTGTTTAATTTTCTTGCCATATCTTTAACAAATTCCAAGATATAATGAAATTAAAATGAATAAATTTTTAAGAAATATCTTTGTTTTAATTACTTCTTTTATTCTATTATCAGCAATTTCGATAATAAGTGTTTTATGGACTTATTCTAATGATTTACCAGATTATAAATTTCTTAAAAGTTACAAACCTCCTGTTTCCAGCAAAGTTTACTCTGGTAATGGTGATTTGGTGGCAGATTTTTCAAAGGAAAAAAGAGTATTTGTTCCATTTAATTCAATTCCAAAAAATGTAATTAACGCATTTTTATCTGCTGAAGATAAAAATTTTTTCAAACATCCAGGTGTTGATGCTAAAGGTGTTATTAGAGCTGTAATAAATAATATTTCAAATATTTTATCATCTAAAAGGTTAGAGGGAGCATCCACAATTACTCAACAGGTAGCAAAAAACTTTTTACTAACAAATGAAGTAAGTTTAAATAGGAAAATTAAGGAAGCAATTCTAGCTTTTAGAATAGAGAGAGCTTTATCTAAAGAAAGAATTCTAGAACTTTATCTAAATCAAATTTATCTTGGAAGTGGAGCATATGGAGTAGCTGCTGCAAGCCTAGAGTATTTTGATAAATCTATTAAAGATTTAAATTATTCAGAAGCTGCTTTATTAGCAGCTTTGCCAAAAGCACCCAGCAGATATAATCCCTATAGAGATCCAGATATAGCAAAATTTAGAAGAAATTTAGTTTTAAAAAATTTGTTAGATAATAATTATTTAACTTCAGAATGGTATGAGAAACTTACAAAAGAGGAAATAATTTTAAAAAAAAATAAAAAAATTTATTTAGAAGATGCTCAATATTTTATTGAAGATGTGAGAAAAAGTGTAATTGAAACTTTGAGCTATGATAAAGTTTACAAACAAGGTTTTAATATCAATACTCCAATAGATTTAAGTTTACAAACAATCGCAACAAAATCACTTAGAAATGGATTAATAGCATATGACAAAAGAAAGGGATGGAGAGGACCACTTACTAACAAGATTTATAATTCAGAATGGAAAAAAGGTTTAGGAAAGTATAAATTAGAAAATTCAATTAATTGGAAATTAGCAATAGTCAAAAAGATAAATAAATTTTCAGCAGAAATAGAAACAGAAGATAATATCGAAGGTGTTATTGAATATCAGAGTATTTCTTGGACAAAAAAAGAATTTAATAAATTATTAAAACCTGGTGATATTATTTATGTTAAAAAACTTAAAGAAAATATTTTTAACTTACAACAATTACCAAAGGTAAATGGTGGAATTGTTGTGATGGATCCATTTACTGGAAGAGTTTTAGCACTAAGTGGTGGTTTTAGTTTTAAACAAAGTGAATTTAACAGAGCAACTCAAGCTGAAAGACAGCCTGGATCAGCTTTTAAACCATTTGTTTATGCATTAGCTTTAGAGAATAAATTTACACCAACATCATTAGTTCTAGACGCACCACTGGTTTTAGATCAGGGGGATGATTTAAAAATGTGGAAACCAGAAAATTATGGAAAAAAATTTTACGGACCTTCGACTTTAAGAGTTGGCTTGGAGAAATCTAGAAATTTAATGACAGTAAGAATAGCCCAAAATCTTGGTGTAGAAAAAATAGTTGATTTTTCAAAAGCATTAAAAATTTATGATAATCCAGAAGAACTTTTATCCATATCTTTGGGATCTGCTGAAACAACTTTATTAAAACTTACATCTGCTTATTCAGTTTTTGTTAATGGAGGAAAACTTGTTGAACCAATACTGATTGATAGAATTCAGGACAGTGAAGGAAATACTATTTTTAATAATGATAAAAGAAAATGTATTAATTGTGATCAAATTTCTTATTTAACAAACGATTATCCAGAGATTAAAAATAACTATACTCAAATTTTTTCTCCAGAAACAGCTTTTCAAATAACATCAATTTTAGAAGGAGTTGTTCAAAGAGGTACAGCTAAAAAACTAAAAGATTTAAATTTAAATATTGCAGGTAAAACTGGAACAACAAATAAAAATACAGATACTTGGTTTATAGGTTTTACCTCAAATTTACTAGTTGGTGTTTATGTTGGTTCAGATAACCCAACTCCATTAGGAAAATATGAAACAGGATCTAAAACGGCTTTGCCAATATTCAAAAGTTTTATAAGTGATTCTATTAAAAAAAATGATGCAAGACCATTTAAGGCTGCTAAAGGTACTTTGATGATGGTTGTTGACCCTTTAACAGGTCAAAAAGCAAAATTTAACTCAAAGAATACTATTATTGAGGTTTTTAAAAAAGAAAATGTGATTGATGGAAAAGTACTTTATACAAATTCAGATAGATTAGATTCAAATAATATATTAAAGTTTTACTAATGGATAATAATTATCAAAATATTAAAGAAGAAGTTGAAAAGATAAATCAAAAAATACAGGAGTATCTTTGAAAAAAACAATATCCATTCAAAACTGCAATCTTTAAATTCACAAATGCTGAGTGCCGATTTTTGGCAAGATAAAAATAACTCTCAAAAAGTAATTAAAGAAAAGAAATTTTATGAAGATTTAACTAACTCTTTAAATAATAATGTTGAAAAACTTAAAGATCTAGATGATTTAAATCAACTGGCGTTTGAAGAAGAAAATTTACAGGTTCAAAAAGAAGTTCTTCAAAATATTAAAGATTTAAGAAATGAAGTTAAAAAAAATGAAATTAAATGTTTTTTATCTAATGAAGCAGACCCTTTAAATTGTTACATAGAAATACATGCTGGTGCCGGAGGTACAGAAAGTCAAGATTGGGCAGATATGTTAAGAAGAATGTATTTAAAATGGTCTGATAAAAAAAATTTTAAGTCAAATTTGATTAGTGAACATAGAGGTGACGAGGCTGGTATAAAGTCTGCAACAATTAAAATAGATGGTGACTATGTTTTTGGATGGTTGAAAAAAGAGTCGGGAATACACAGGTTAGTTAGAATCTCTCCATTTGATTCCGGGGCAAGAAGACATACAAGTTTTGCAAGTGTTTGGATTTATCCAGTTGTAGATGAAAATATAAATATAGAGATTTTAGAAAAAGATTTAAGAATAGATACTTATCGTTCCAGTGGAGCAGGCGGTCAGCACGTTAACACTACTGATAGCGCAGTTAGAATAACACACATTCCATCAAAAATTGTTGTCCAATGTCAAAATGAGAGATCTCAACATAAAAACAAAGAAACATGCATGAATATGTTGAAAGCAAGATTATATGATTATGAAATTAAAAAAAGAGAGGAAGAAAATCAAAATGTTGAAAGTTCTAAATCTGAAATAGGGTGGGGGCATCAAATTAGATCTTATGTTCTTCAACCTTACAGACTTGTAAAAGACAATAGAACTAATTTTGAAAGTACTAGTCCTGATAAAGTATTAGATGGTGATATCGACGAATTTTTAGAACAATCGCTTTATAAACTAAATGAAAAATAATATTTTAAAATATTTTATACTACCTCTGTCAGTGTTAGTTATTTTGACAGTTTACCTTAGTATTGTTGGTATAGAGACAGATAAATTTAACAATCAAATTAAAAAAAGAATTTCACTAATAAATAAAAATATCGATATAGATTTAAAAAAAATTAAATTAATTCTAGATCCTTTAAAACTAAAAATTTATGCAAAAACGGTTGGCACTACAGTATATTTTTCAAAAACACCTTTAGCGTTAGAAAGTATAAAAACTCAAGTTTCTTTAAGTTCTTTAATTAAAAATAAGATTTCATCGTCAAATATAGAGGTAACAACTAAGTCTATATTATTAAATGATTTAATTAAATTTATACGGACCACAAATAATAAACCTGAATTATTTATATTAGAAAAAATTGTAAAAAGAGGTCATGTAATTATAAATCTGAGTTTGAACATTGATGAAAATGGCAAACTTAAAAATGATTATATAATTGAAGGCTTGATAAAGGATGCAAGTATTAATTTTTTAAACAGGGGTAACTTTAAAAATATAAATTTTAATTTCAATTTTCAAAAAGATAATTATCAGTTTGATGAAATAAATTTTAAAGCAGAAGAAGTAAATTTTATTTCAAAAAAACTTAATGTTAAAAAGAAAAAAAATAGCTTTTTAATTGATGCTATTATTGAAAACGATCAATCAAGTTTAAATTCAAATATATTAAAATTATTTAATTTAAGTTTTGAAAATATAATAGTTGATGATGCTAAATTTAAAACAAATAATGAATTTTCTTTTGAAATAGATGAAAAATTCAAAGTTAAAAATATTATTTTAAATTCTGATATAAATATTACTCAGTTAAAATATAAAAATTTAAAAATAATTAATAAATATTTACCAGAAGTTAATGATCTAATTTTACTAGATAATCATAAATTAAATTTAAATTATAAGGACAAAAATTTATCAATTAACGGTGAGGGACAAATTCAGTTAGATACCGGAGAAGTAGATGAAATTAAATATTTTATAAATAAAAAAGATAAGAATTTAAGTATAGATACAGAATTATTTTTAAAAAATATAGTTTTAGAGCAGCAAGATTTTTTAAAAATTTTCTTCCCTCAAACTAATGAAAATATAAATTTAAATAATCAAAAATTAAAAATTAATTTTAAAAATAATAATCTAACTTTTTCAGGTTCTGGAAAATTTAAAATAGATAAAGTTTTTGAAGAAATTGATTATTTTGTTGAGAAAAATGAAAATAAAATAAGCTTTAATACTAATTTAAATTTAAAAAATACCAAATTTAAAATTGATAATATTAATTATAAAAAAAGAGATAAAAGTAAAATGAATCTTCAAATTAATGGAGAAATAAAAAATAAAAAAAATCTTAATATAAATAGCTTTATTATTAATGAAGAAAATAATAACATTAAAATTAAGAATTTATTTCTTAACGATTCTAATCAAATAATAAAAATTGATCAGGCAAATTTTAATTATCTAGATACAGAAAACAAAAAAAATAATTACAACATAAAAAAAGTAGAAGGCCAAAATTATTTAATTAATGGTACCTCATTTAATGCAAATTCTTTAATTTCGAATTTACTAGATGCCAGTGATAAAAAAGAAAACAATCTTTTTGAAAATAACGTACGTATGGAATTAAATTTTGAAGAAGTTTACTTAGATAAAATACACTTTGTTAAGGATTTAAATGGTAAGATAAATATTATTAATAATAAAATAGAAGAGGCAGATATTTTGGCCTTTTATAACAATTCACAAAATATAAAATTTACGATTAAAACAAATGAGCAAGGTGAGAAAATTACTACTCTTTTCTCATCTAAGGCAAAACCACTAGTAGATAGATATAAATTTATTAAAGGATTTAAAGATGATAGGGAAGGATATCTGGATTTTTACTCTTTAAAAAAAAATGGAGTATCAACTTCTAAATTAGTAATTGATAATTTTAAAGTTAAAGAAATTCCAGCACTAGCCAAGTTATTGGCTCTTGCATCTCTTCAAGGAATAGCAGACTTACTTACAGGAGAGGGAATTAGATTTACAGATTTCGAAATGAATTTTACCAATCAAGATAAACTTATGAAAATTCAAGAGTTATATGCAATTGGTCCAGCAATATCTATTTTATTGGAGGGATACATTGAGAAGGATAAATTAATCAGTTTAAGAGGAACCTTGGTTCCAGCGACAACAATTAATAGATCTATTGCTTCAATACCTTTACTTGGAGATCTATTGATTGGAAAGAAAGTGGGAGATGGTGTTTTTGGAGTAAGTTTTAAAATTAAAGGCCCACCTAAAGATTTAGAAACTACTGTAAATCCTATAAAAACTCTAACACCCAGGTTTATTACTAGAACTTTAGAGAAAATAAAAAATTAATTTAATTCTATTTTAATATGTCTTTTTTTTCCAAGGGAAAGTTTAAGATAATTATCTTTAAATAAATTTTTATTGATTTCAAATTTTTCATCTGAAATAACTTCGTCATTAATTTTTACCGCATTCCCTTTTACAAGTCTTCTGATTTCGCTTTTCGAGTTTTCTAGTTGAGACAAAAAAACAAGGTCTACTATATTTATTTTTTCTTCTATTTTATTTGATTGAATATAAACTTTAGGTAAGTTCGAACCTAGAGTGTTTCCGGAGAAAGCTTCTTTTGCTGCTTGCTCAGAATTTTTAGCTGCTTCCTTTCCATGCAACATTTCTGTGGTTTTATTCGCAAGTAGTATTTTTAATTCATTTATGTCTTTATCTTTAATTGTTTCTATTTCCTTAATTTCAATTTCAGTAAACATTTTTAAAAATTTGATTACATCTCTATCATCTACGTTTCTCCAAAATTGCCAATAATCATAAGCTGATAAGTATTTTTCATCTAACCAAATAGCTCCACTTTCAGTTTTTCCCATCTTAGCACCAGTTGCTAGCGTAATTAATGGAGTTGTTAAACCAAAGGTTTGATTATTAGAATATCTTTTAATAAGCTCAACACCATTAACAATGTTTCCCCATTGATCTGAGCCTCCAATTTGTAAGACACAATTTTCTTTCTTATTTAATTCAAGAAAATCATACGCTTGTAAAATCATATAATTAAACTCCATATAGCTTAGAGATTGTTCTCTATCTAATCTGAGTTTCACACTATCAAATGTTAGCATTCTATTTATCGTGAAATGTTTTCCGATATCTCTTAAAAACGAAATATAATTTAAATCTTTAAGCCAAGTATAATTATTTACAAAAATTGGCTTAGTATTCGGATCATCATTATCTAAAAATTTTTTTAAAATATTTTTGATATTTTTAATATTTTTTTCAATCTCATCCTCGCTTAATATTTTTCTAGTTTTGTCTTTACCAGACGGATCCCCAATTCTTGTAGTTCCTCCACCAAGTAAAACTATTGGTCGATGTCCATTTTTTTGAAGTAGTCGTAAACACATTATTTGCAGTAAGCTACCCACATGTAAGCTTTCAGCTGTACAATCAAAACCTATGTAACCTTTTATCTTTTCTTCATCTAATTGTTTAGATAGTTCATCTTCACTTGTGCATTGATAGAAAAAACCTCTATCTTTAAATTCTTTTAAAAATTTATTCATAAGTTTATAGTTACAATATACAAATTTTTTTTAAAAAACATATCAATGAAAAAAAAATTATATACTGCAATTGGACTAATGAGCGGAACATCTATGGATGGTATTGATTTATCTATAATTAGTTCAGATGGATACAATGAATTTTCAAACGTTTTAGATGATTATTATGAGTATGATAAAAATCTTCAGGATCAGTTAGTTCGATTAAGAGATTTAGTTTTAACAAAGAAAGATCTTTTACAAAATTCAGAAAAATTAAGAGAATTAGAGCGTAATTTAACTCTTTTTCATGCAGATGCAGTCAATCAATCATTAAAAAAGTATAGAGATCCCATTGATTTGATAGGTTTTCATGGACAAACAATTTTTCATAACCCAAATGAGAAAATTACCAATCAATTAGGTGATGGGCAATTGTTATCGCAAATAGTCAAAAAAAAAGTCATATATGATTTTAGACAAGCAGATATTCAAAATAATGGTCAAGGTGCGCCTTTAACACCAATTTTTCATCATATTTTATCGAAAAAAATTAATAAAAATTTTAATATTAAATTTCCAATAGGTTTCTTGAATATTGGTGGTATCGCAAATGTCACAAAAATTAGTAATGGTTCAGATAATTTTCAAAATAACCTCTCTGCTTTTGATATAGGTCCAGGTAATTGTTTAATTGACGAATGGGTAAGAAACAATTCCAATAAAAAATTTGATGAAAATGGTGAACTATCTAAAGTAGGGAAAGTTGATCAATTAATTCTAAATCAGGCAATAGATAATTTTAAAACAGACTCTTACTCCCAGTCATTGGATGTTAAAAATTTTGATGTATCCTTTGTTAGAGGTTTATCTTTAGAAGATGGTTGTGCTACTATAACAAATTTTACAGCATATTTGATTGCGGAAGGATTAAAACATATCAGTAAAAAAAATAGTATTACATTTTTACTATGTGGCGGTGGTAGAAAAAATATTTATTTAATTGATTGTATTAAAAAATATCTGTTTAATGAACATAATATTACTTTAGAAATTATAGATAATTACAATTTAAAAGGTGATTATATTGAGTCTCAAGCATTTGCATTTTTAGCTATAAGATCATATTTAAATTTACCAATCTCTTTTAGCAAAACAACTGGATGCAAAGATTTTACGGTTGGTGGAAAATTAGTAGAAAATTTTTAATTAATAAAGTGCTGTTTCTTTTTTAATATATTTATCAAGATTCTTAACTAAAGCATCACTTGTTTTTGAAAAGAAATGATTAGCTTCTGATATTGCATTAAATTCTACTTTAATTCCTTTTTGAGCACTTAATCTTTTATCTAACTCTGCAAGGTATTCTACTGGTACCAATTCATCTTTTTTACCATAAACAACTAAGCCTGAAGTTGGACATGGAGATAAAAAGGAAAAATCATAAACATTTGGTTGAGGTGAAATAGCTACAAATCTGTTTATTTCTGGTCTTCTCATTAATAATTGCATTGCAATTAAAGATCCAAATGAAAAACCTGAAACCCAACATTGTGAATTGTCGAAATTTTCTCTTTCTAACCAATCTAAAGCCGCTGCAGCATCAGCAAGTTCACCTTGACCATTATCAAATTCTCCGTCACTTTTTCCAACACCTCTAAAATTTACTCTGCAAACAGAAAAATCGTTATCCATAAATGTATGAAAAGTATCTACTACCACTTTATTATTCATAGTTCCTCCATATTGAGGATGAGGCTGCAATACTAAAGCAATTGGGGATGTATTTTTTTTACTTTTATAATATTTAGCCTCAAGTCTTCCTGCAGGACCAGGTATAAATATTTCTAAAATTTTGTTATCCATAAGCGATATTGATTATTATTCTCAAAAAAAATGTACGTTTATCATAAGTCAGCGACAATATGTTAGTTTTTTTTTATACTCTAAACTTGACCATTTTGGTCAAGTATATATAAAAACCCACAATTTAAGGGTAAAAAATGAAACTTACATCAAAAGGAAGATATGCTGTAATGGCTTTAGTTGATTTAGCCAGGTTTGATAACATCAATCCAGTATCACTAAGAGACATATCTTTAAGGCAAGGCATATCTTTAGATTATTTAGAACAAATTTTTTCTAAATTAAAAAAAAATGAAATTGTTAAAAGCATTAGAGGAACTCAAGGAGGATATGTTCTTAATAAAAACCCGAACGATATTAAATTAACAAATATCTTTCATGCAGTTGATGAAAAAGTAAAAACTGTTCAATGTAAAAAAGAGTCTAAAAAAGGATGTAACGGTAAAGCCACAAAGTGCATTACTCATAATTTATGGGACGAATTAGAGATACACATAAACACATTCTTTGAAAATAAAAGCCTGAAAGATTTATTAAACAACAACAAAGAAACAAGAGTTTAGAATGGATAACAGACAAAAAGAAATAAATAATTTAAAAGACTACAAATATGGTTTTTCTACGAATATAGAAAATATTCAAGCTCCAAAAGGTTTGAATGAAGATGTTATTAAATTTATTTCAAATATAAAAAAAGAACCTGAATGGATGCTTGAGTTTAGACTAAAAGCTTTTGAAAGATTTAAGGTATTAAAAGAACCAGATTGGCAGAAACCTAAATTTCCAAAAATAGATTATCAAGATTTATATTACTACTCTGCTCCTAAAAGTATGAAAGATAAACCAAAAAGCCTAGATGAACTGGATCCTAAACTTTTAGAAACTTATAAAAAACTTGGAATTCCTTTGCAAGAGCAAGCAAGATTAAATGGAATAGCAGTTGATGCTGTATTCGATTCAGTTTCTGTAGCTACTACTTTCAAAGATGAATTAACTAAACAAGGAATTATATTTTGCCCTATATCAGAGGCAATTCAAAATCACCCTGAGTTGGTTAAAAAATATTTAGGTTCTGTAATCCCAACAAGTGATCATTTTTTTGCTACATTAAATTCAGCAGTTTTTACAGATGGATCTTTTGTATACATTCCAGAGGGTGTTAGATGTCCAATGGAACTATCAACTTATTTTAGAATTAATGCATCAAACACAGGTCAATTTGAAAGAACTTTAATTATTGCAGATAAAAGAAGTTATGTAAGTTACCTAGAAGGATGTACGGCTCCAATGAGAGATGAAAATCAATTACATGCTGCTAATGTGGAATTAATTGCACTTGATGACGCGGAAATAAAATATTCAACAGTTCAAAATTGGTATCCAGGTGATAAAGATGGTAAAGGCGGAATTTATAATTTTGTAACAAAAAGAGGTTTGTGCAAAGGAAAAAATTCAAAAATTTCGTGGACACAGGTTGAAACAGGTTCCGCAATTACCTGGAAATATCCTAGTTGTATTCTTAAAGGAGATAATTCTATTGGCGAGTTCTATTCAATAGCAATTACTAACAACCATCAGAAAGCTGATACAGGTACTAAAATGATACATCTAGGTAAAAATACTAAAAGTAAAATAATTTCGAAAGGAATATCGGCTGGAAGTTCAGATATGACTTATAGAGGTTTAGTTGATATTTCTTCAAAAGCCAAAAATTCAACTAATTATACTCAGTGTGACTCTTTATTAATGGGTAACAAATGTGGCGCCCACACTGTTCCTTATATTAAAAATAAAAATTCTGAGTCTAATATTGCTCATGAGGCAACCACATCCAAGATTAGTGAAGAGCAATTACATTATTGTCAGCAAAGAGGATTAAATCCAGAGGAAGCTGTTGGCTTGATTGTTAACGGTTTTTGTAAGGAAGTATTGCAACAATTGCCTATGGAATTTGCTGTAGAAGCACAAAAACTTGTAGGTATCAGTCTAGAAGGAAGTGTAGGCTAATGCTTAAAATAAATAATTTAAATGCAACGATTGATAAAAAGTCTATTTTAAATGGGCTATCGCTAGATATAAATCCTGGTGAGGTTCATGCAATTATGGGTCCTAATGGATCTGGAAAAAGTACATTATCAAATATTCTATCTGGAAAAAAAGGTTATGAAATTTCTGGTGAAGTTCTTTTTGAAGAAAAAGATTTATTTGAACTTGAAACAGAGGAAAGAGCACACAAGGGTATATTTTTAGCTTTCCAATATCCTTTAGAAATTCCTGGCGTAAATACAAATATATTTTTAAAAACTTCTTTGAATGCTGTAAGAAAAGCGAGAGGAGAGAAAGAGTTGGATGCTATTGAATTTCTAAAATTAGTTAAAGAAAAATCTAAAGAATTAAAATTTGATGAAGAAAAACTAAATAGACAACTAAATGTTGGTTTTTCTGGAGGAGAAAAAAAGAAAAACGAAATTTTACAAATGTCGTTGTTAGCTCCAAAACTATCGATCTTAGATGAGACTGATTCTGGTTTAGATATTGATGCTTTGAAGATTGTTGCAGATGGAGTTAACACGTTGAGAGATAAAAACAATTCATTTTTAATTATCACACACTACCAAAGATTACTTGATTACATAAAACCTGACTTTGTTCACGTTTTAATGAATGGAAAAATTGTGAAATCTGGTGGTCCAGATTTAGCATTGGAATTAGAAAAAAAAGGATATGAAAATTTTAATTAAATGAAAGAACAATTACAAAAAGATTTTGATAATAGTATAAAAAATTTAAGTTTATCCCAAAAAGATATTGAAATAAAAAAATTTTGTTTAGAAAATTTCATAGACAAAGGTTTTCCAAATAGAAAAGAGGAAGATTGGAAATTTTCAGATTTGAATCAAATAATAAAAAATAATATTGGAGAACTTAGTTTCTATAATGACCAAACATCTACTAATAAAGTTGATACATCTGTATTTGTAGATGGATTAGAGCACAACAAAATAGTTTTTATAAATGGTAGAATTGAAAAAATTGATTTTGAATATGAAAAAAAAGATCAAATAGAAATAATTGATCAATCAGAAACTATTAATGAATTTAAAAATAGTAATTCATTATCTGACTTGAACAATGCTTTTACTAATAAATGTTTTAAAATATTGGTTAAAAAAGGTTATCAGTTAGTAAAACCTCTAATTATCTATCATACAACAAATACAAAAATTTGGTCTAAAAACATTAATTTACGACTTAATTTTGAACTAGATAAAGATAGCTCATTAAGATTAGTTGATTTGTTTAATGATACTTCTGAAAAGAATTTTTTAAATATATTTTATAACTTTGAATTAAAGGAAAATGCAATTTTAAAAAATTATAAAGTAGATAAATTTGAAAATAAAAATATCAAGTACTCTTTTAACAATATTGATCAAGATAAGAACAGTGTTTCTGAAACATTTATTTTATCCTCTGGATCAAATTTTTCTAAAAATGAGATAAATTGTAATTTAAATGGAGTTTACGCATCGGCTTTTGTAAATGGTATTTTTTCATTGAATAATCACAAGCATCACGAAATCAGATCAATAATAAATCATTTAACTGAAAATACAAAAAGTTATCAACTAATTAAAAGTGTTTTAGATGAAAGTTCTAAAGCAGTGTATCAAGGAAAAATATTTGTAAATTCGGATGCCCAGAAAACAGATGGATATCAATTGAGTAAAGCAATATTGTTAAATAAAGAAGCGGAGTTTAACGCCAAGCCAGAACTAGAAATTTATGCTGATGACGTTAAATGTTCGCATGGTTCAGCTTCAGGCAGTTTAAATGAAGATTCTATATTTTATTTAATGTCTAGAGGCTTGAGTTATCAGCAATCAAGAGAGCTATTAATCAATGGTTTTCTTCTTGATGTTGTTGAAAAAATTACTGACTCAGAAATAAAAAACTTAATAAAAAATATGATTGGAATTAAAGAATGAATATTGATCAGATAAAAAAAGAATTTCCAATTTTTGATGAAAAAATTCAAAATAATGATCTAGTTTATTTAGATAGTGCGAATTCATCTCAAAAACCTAAGATAGTTGTGGATAGAATTAATGAATTTTATACCAAACAATTTTCAAATGTTGGTAGAAGTGTTCATTATCTTGCAGTTGCTGCTACTAATTTGTATGAAAATACAAGAACATCTGTTCAAAAATATATTAACGCTAAAGATAAAAATGAAATTGTCTTTACAAAAGGTGCTACTGAAGCATTAAATTTAGTTGCTAATACATTGGGTCAAAGCTACTTACAGGAAGGTGATGAAGTATTAATTACAGAACTAGAACATCATTCAAATTACGTACCATGGCATTTCTTAAGAAAGTCAAAAAATATAAAAATTAATTTTGCTGAAATAAATGAAGAAGGTGAAATTACTCTTGAAGAAATAGAAAAGAAAATAACTGCAAAAACAAAGTTAATTTCAATCACCCATTTATCAAATGTGACAGGTGCAATTTTACCTGTAAAAGAGATTACACAACTTGCACATTCAAAAGGAATAATTGTTGTAGTCGATGGATGCCAAGGAGCACCACATTTAAAACTAGATATGCAAGATTTAGATTGTGATTTCTATGCAATTTCATGTCACAAAATGTATGGACCTACAGGCTTGGGAGTTCTATATGGCAAAAAAAAATGGTTAGAAGAATTACCTCCATACCAAGGTGGTGGAGGAATGATAAATGAAGTTAAAAAAGATAGGATTTCCTATGGTGAACTACCTAATAAATACGAGGCTGGTACTATGGCTACAGCACAAGTAATTGCTTTTGACCAATCAATAAAATTTTTAGAAAGCATTGGCATCGAAAATGTCATGAAACATGAAGCTGATTTAGTTGAATATGGGCAAGAACTATTACAAAAAAATAATTCAGTTAAACTTATCGGAAATCCAAAAAATAAAGGAGGGGTTTTATCATTCACTATAGAAGGAGTTCACCCTCATGATATAGCAACTATCTTGGATGAAGACGGGGTTGCAATAAGAGCCGGACATCATTGCTGTCAAATTCTACATGACAAATTAAATATTCCAGCAAGTGCAAGAGCATCAGTTGGTATATATAATACAAAAGAGGATTTAGATCAGTTGAATGAGTCAATTAACAACTGTAAAAAAATATTTAATTTATAATGAATTTAAAAGAACTTTATCAAGAAATTATATTAGAACACGGTAAGAATCCTAGAAATCTTAGAAAGACAGAAGGTTTTAATAAAGACGCTAAAGGTAATAATCCACTTTGTGGTGATAATGTTCATATTTATTTAAAACTAAATGGACAAAAAATTGTAGAAGATGCATCCTTCGAAGGGAGTGGTTGTGCGATTTCAATGGCTTCAGCTTCTATAATGACAGATTTAATTAAAGGAAAAAATGAGCATGAGGCTAAAGAGATAGTTGAGGATTTTTTAGGAATGATTAAGGAAAATCCTGAATTAAAATCTAAGTATTTGAGTGAAGATGAAAAAACTAAACTAATGTGTTTATCTGGTGTCAAGCAATATCCAATGAGAGTTAAGTGTGCAACTTTATCTTGGCATACAATGGTTTCAGCTTTTGATGAAAAAACAGAGGAAGTAAAAACGGAAAATTAAATTATGTCAAAAAAAGAACAGATCATTGAAGAAATAAGAAAAATTTATGACCCTGAGTTACCTGTGAATATCTATGAATTGGGTTTGATTTATGATATTAAGGTTGAGGACGATAAGTTTGCTAAAATTAAAATGACTTTGACTACACCAAATTGCCCTGTAGCTGAAAGTTTACCTAAAGAAGTAAAAGATGGTGCAATGCAAGTCGAAGGTATAGAGGACGTTGATCTTGAGTTAGTTTGGGATCCACCGTGGAATAAAGATATGATGTCAGAAGCAGCAAAATTGGAATTGAATTTATAATGAACCCTATAATTAAATTAAGTGATAAGGCAGCATTACGAATAAAAGAGATAATGTCTAATGCTGAAAAAGATTCTATCGGAGTTAGAGTATCAGTGAAATCTGGTGGTTGCGCAGGTATGTCGTACGTGATGGAGTACACAAAAGAGTTAAATCCTAATGATGAAATTATAGAAGATAAGGGCGTGAAAGTATTCGTAGACTCAGCCGCTATAATGTACCTGCTTGGAACTGAAATGGATTATAAAAAGGAGGAATTGTCCTCTTCATTTGTATTCAATAATCCTAATGAAACCGAGCGTTGTGGCTGCGGAGAGTCTTTCAAAATATCATAGGTTGCATTTTCCCATTATTCGCATATCTGTATTGCATTATATGCATATCTAATGTATAGATACTTTATGAACAAATTTGAGTTTAAAAATCTTGTTAAAAACTTAAAAGACTCTTTAAAGGAAAAAACATTCTTTAAAGAACTACGTAAAGAAGTTGAAACCGGTGCGAACGGCACACAGGATTACGTAGTTAAAAAAGGTGTTAACAAAGATACAATTGCAACTACTAGACAGTAATAAAGTTTATTAGCTACTGTAATACATCTCAAACTCTACAGGATGAGGTGCATGTTCAAATTTGTGTATCTCTTCAAACTTAAGAGCAATGTAAGCATCAATCTGATCGTCAGTAAAGACACCGCCTTGAGTTAAAAACTCTCTATCTTTATCTAAACTTTCCATTGCTTCTCTTAAAGAACCACAAACTGTTGGGATAGCTTTAACTTCTTCAGGTGGTAATTCATATAAATCTTTATCAAAAGACTCACCAGGATGAATTTTATTTTTAATTCCATCAATTCCAGCCATCAACATGGCTGCGAAAGTTAAATATGGGTTTCCTGCAGCATCTGGGAATCTAATCTCACATCTTGCACCTTTTTTGCTTAATGTGATCGGTATTCTACAAGAAGCAGATCTATTTCTTGCTGAATATGCAAGGAGAACTGGAGCTTCGAAACCTGGAATTAATCTTTTGTAACTGTTTGTTGTAGAGTTAGCAAAAGCGTTAATTGCTTTAGCGTGTTTTAGAATTCCACCAATATAATGTAATGCGGTTTCACTTAATCCAGAATACGCATCGCCTGAAAACACCGGAGTATCACCCTTCCAAATAGATTGGTGAATGTGCATACCTGAACCATTGTCACCAGCAACTGGCTTTGGCATAAAAGTTGCAGTTTTTCCAAATGAATGTGTAACCATTTGAACAACATATTTATATAATTGCACGTTATCAGCTTGGTTTACTAAAGTATTAAAATACATGCCAAGTTCGTGCTGACTAGGAGCAACTTCATGGTGATGTTTTTCAACTTTAATACCAACTTCTTTTAAATTTTTAAGATATTCACCACGCATGTCTTGTTCACTATCAACTGGTGGCACTGGGAAATATCCTCCTTTAATTTGAGGTCTATGACCCATATTTCCATTTTCATACTCTTTACCTGAATTGTAAGGACCTTCTTTACTGTCTAATTTAAATCCACACTCATTCATATCATTTTTGATTTTTACATCATCAAATACAAAAAATTCTGGCTCAGGTCCAAAAAAGGCTTTATCACCAATACCTGAGGCTTTTAAATATTCCTCAGCTTTTTTAGCAACACCTCTCGGGTCTCTTTCATAGGGATCTTTTTTAATTGCATCTAGAATATCACAAAACAATACTACAGTATTATGAGACGTAAAAGGATCCATGAACATTCTTGCAGTATCAGGTTTTAAAATCATATCAGACTCGTTAATTGCTTTCCAACCAGCTATAGACGAACCGTCAAAAAAGACTCCTTCATTTAACATACCTTCATCAACTACTGAGGCATCCATTGTTAAATGTTGCAATTTTCCTCTCGGATCAGTAAATCTTAGATCTACAAACTCTGCATCTTTTTCTTTGATAAATTTTAAAACGTTTGCTGCACTCATTTTATCTCCTATGTAATTTTGTTTGGCCTAATTAGCAAAAAAATACTTAAAAATATTGCTTATTTAATAAATAACACCTATGCAATTTTCACATAAGTAGTGTAATTAGTCACTAAAATTATAAATTTATTAAACTTGTGAATTCAATATTAAACAAAGAGCCAGTTTTAAGAGCAGAAAAATCGCTAAAACAATTCAACCCAGATCTTAAAGTGGTTGTTTTGGAGCAAACTGCTAGAACAGCTAACGATGCAGCTACAGCTTTAGGTTGCAAAGTAGGGGCCATTGTCAAAAGTTTACTTTTTAAAGCAGGAGATAGTTTTGTTTTATGTCTAGTTTCTGGAGACAAAAGGTGTTCATTAAATAAATTAAAAAAAATTTTAGATGAAAAAGATGTTTCAATGGCGAACCCAGTAGAAGTTAAAAAAATTACTGGATATACAATAGGTGGAGTATCTCCAACTGGACATTTAACGAAAATAAAAATTTTTATTGATGAAACTTTAAATAGGTTTTCTTCTATTTTTGCGGCCGCAGGTCATCCTAATGCAGTTTTCGAAATAAATTTTGAAGATTTAATTGCATTAACTTCTGGTGAGATAAAAGAGATAACAGAATGAGACAACCAAAATTAATTGATTACTTTTTATTAACAATATTGTCTCTTATATGGGCTTCTGCGTTTTTTAATATTAAAATAGCAACTTATTCTTTTGGCCCAGTTACAATTGCTTTTCTGAGAGTATTTTTTGGAGCAATTCCAGTTTTACTTTTATGTTATTTTAAAAATATTAAAGTTGAAGCTTTTTCTAAAGATTGGCATTGGTTTGCAATGATCGGGTTTATTAATTTAGTAGCACCATTTTTCTTAATCGCTTATGGAGTTAAATCAGTTCAAAGTAATTTGGCAGCTATATTAATGTCAACTACTCCTTTAAGCTCCACAGTACTCGCTCATTTTTATACAACAAATGAAAAATTCAATTTTGTTAAAACTATTGGAATTTTGATTGGGTTTTCTGGAATAGTTTATTTATTTTCTGATAATCTTTTAATAGATGAAAATAATTTTATCTCAGCTTTATTGATATTACTTGGATCAACCTGTTATGTTGTAGGCGGAGTGCTAACATTAAAAATAAGTAAGAAAAAAAATGAAAATGTAACTGGATCTATTTTAATTTGGGCAATAATTATTTTGTTACCATTAACATTTTTAATTGAACAACCATTTCAAACTATGCCAAGAACAGACTCTTTAATATCAGCTATTTATTTAGGAATTGTTCCAACAGGTATTGCTTGGTTGTTACGTTTCAAAATTTTGACAACAAATGGATTAATTTTTCAATCTCAAGTTTCTTATTTGATACCAATTTTTGGAATTATTTTAGGTTACATATTTTTAAAAGAATTAATTACTACAAAAGTTTTAATTGCTTTAATTGCTGTTTGCATCGGTATTTACTTTGTTAAAAAAGGTGGAAACCATAAAATTATATAAATATTCTAATTCCTATTCTCATAGCTACAAAAATTACTAATAAAGATGTTAGTAAAGCTAGGGTTTTATTTGATAAAAATTTTATATTTAAAAAACTTCCAATTTGCCCACCAATTAATACTGTAATAAAAAGAGGCCAATATTTTAAAAATTCATACAAAACAATATCTTTAGTTAATTGTCCTGCTACACCAAAAATAGAGTTAATTAATATAAATAGAGATGCGGTACTGGTTATATGTTTTGGATAACCAGCTTTAAGAAGAAATAAAATTGGACTTAAAAATATTCCTCCACCTATTCCTACTAATCCAGATATAAACCCGATAATAGAACCAATAAAAATAGAAACAAATCTTGAAACTTGTTTAATTCCAATCTCATCTTCATTGAAGGATTTACTCTCTAATAATAAAAAAATTCCCGCGATTAATAAAATAAAGAACAGCAAAATCTCAAATAAATCTTTATCAATTGAAATAGAAGCTCCAAGAAAAGCAAATGGAACAGATCCAATTAAATAAGGTGTGAGTAAATTTATATTAATGTTTTTTGTTCTTAAAAAATTTATTGAATTACCAGTTACAACAATAATATTACAAATTAATGCTATAATTGGAAAAATATAGAAGGGAACATCCCAAATTAACATCAAAGCGAGGTAAGTAGATCCGCCCCCAAAACCAATACTGGAATATAATATTGCAGTTATAAAAAAAAATATTGTAAGTATAATCATCTTAAATTTTAATTATGATTGTAAATATAGCTTTATTAACTGTAACAGATACTAGGACAATTGATAACGATAAATCAGGTGCTATCCTTATAAATAAAATTGCTGAGGCTAATCATAAATTAATTGAGAGAAAAATTTGCAAAGACAATAAAGAGGATATCGTCTCAATTTTAAAAGAGTGGACTAATCATAAAGATATAGATGTGATTATTACAACTGGAGGCACAGGTTTAACTGGTAGAGATATAACTCCTGAGGCAATTGAAGAAATTGCAGATAAAAAAATACCTGGATTTGGTGAAGTTTTTAGAACAATTAGTTTAAAAACAGTTGGAACATCATCTATACAATCAAGAGCATGTGCAGTTTTATCAAATGGCAAATATATCTTTGCATTACCAGGATCTTCTGGAGGAGTAACTGATGCATGGGATGGAATCTTAAAACATCAATTAGATATAAATCACAAACCTTGTAACTTTGTTGAATTATTTCCAAGACTTAAAGAAAAATAATTATTTCTGATATTTTTCTTTCCATTCAGAATAAGGCATTCCATATATATGCTCTCTGGCATCAGGATCAGATATCTCTACTCCTTTTTTTTCCGCCTCTTCTCTATACCATCTAGATAAACAATTTCTGCAGAAACCAGCCAAATTCATTAGATCAATATTTTGAACATCTTTTCTTTCATCTAAATGACTCATTAATCTTTCAAGAGTAGCTGATTGAATTTCTTTTTTTAAATTTTCATCCATAATTTATAATCCTTTTTTTAATCTTAATTCTTAAAGCTAACAAAACAAGTATAATTATTAAATAAACCAAAGGTCTAAAAAAAATAGTTTTTGATAACCATATATAATGAAGGGATCCAAAAATCGCGATTACATAAATTAATCTATGTAATTTTTTCCAATTATTTTTTAGTAATAAAACCATTTTCTGAGAAGATGTAATAGCCAAAGGAAGCAAAAGTAACCATGCTGCAAAACCAATGAAGATATATTTCTTTTTTACAACGTCATCTAATATAGGAGACCAACTAAATCTATAATCTAAACCCACATAAGTTAATAAATGAAGTGTTGCATAAAAAAAAACAAAAAGACCCAATGTTCTTCTGAAACTTATCCATACAGACAATTTTGTAAATCTTTTGAGTGGACTCATTAATAATGTTAGGCAAATAAATATTAAAGTCCACTCACCCGTAAAATGGGTTATTTCTTTTACTGGTTCAGGGCCAAGATTATTTAAAAAAATTTTATATAAAATTATTAAAAATGGAATTGAACATAAAATAAATACACCTGGTTTTAAATATTTTTTCATTAAAAATATTTTTTAAGATCCATACCAGTGTATAGGCTTGCAACTTCATCTCCATAGCCATTGAACATTAGTGTTTTTACTCTTGGCGCCCAAACTCCCTCGCCAATTATTCTTTCAGTTGCTTGTGACCATCTAGGATGATCTACATTTGGATTGACATTCGAATAAAATCCATATTCTCTAGGTGATGCCCACATCCATGACGAAGTAGGCATATTTTCTACAAATTTAATTTTTACAATCGCTTTTGCACTTTTAAAACCATACTTCCAAGGAATAAAAATTCTAAATGGCGCTCCGTTTTGATTTGGAAGTTTTTTGCCATATAAACCTGTAACTACAGTAGTTAAAGGATGCATTGCCTCATCAATTCTTAAACCTTCATTGTATGGCCAGTTTAAAACAGGGTATCTTTGACCCTTCATTTGTGCAGGATCATATACACTTTCAAATTCAACGAATTTTGCTTTATTAGTTGGATTAACTTTTGATAGCAATTCACTCAAAGAAAAACCCATCCATGGAATTACCATTGACCATCCCTCTACACATCTTAATCTGTAAATTCTTTCCTCAGATACAAACATTTCAGAAATTTCTTCCATAGATAGTTTAATTGGTTTTTCAACCTCACCTTCGATACTAATTTCCCATGGTGTAGTTTTAAATATTTTTGAGTTTCTATATGGATCACTTTTTGATGTGCCAAACTCATAGTAATTATTATATGTGGTTATATCTTTATAACTTGTTAATTTATATCTATCATTTGCAAAAGATTTATTTGCAAATGGTATAGTTGAGATTGCAAGAGAACTTGCTCCTAATCCAATAGATTTAATAAACGATCTTCTATTTTTATAAATTTTTTCTGGTGTTATTTCTGAGTATTTAAATCTTTTCATGAACTAGAGGGTTACCTTTTAACCAATCGCTCTGATTGTCTGTGTAATGTTCTTTTTTCCATATAGGAGATCTTTTTTTAATTTCTTCTATAATATATCTAGACAAAACATATGCTTGATCTCTGTGTTTGCATGCAACAGCAATTATAATACTTATTTCTCCAAGATTTAAATAGCCTTTAGCATGTTCTATAAAAACAGATTTATCCTCAATATTAAGTTTTTTATCTGCCTCTTCATATATTTCCTCAAAACTTTTTATCACGAGCTCATCATGACTGTCGTAGGTAATACCAATTACACTTTTGTTATTATTATGATTTCTTACTGTACCAGTAAAAAATATTGATGCCCCAAATTCAACAGAAGATATAAATCTTTCTGCATCCTTTATTGAGAGTTTTTTATCTTTATTATCTACAATCTTTGTATAAAGCATTAACCTCCTCCTATAGGAGGTATGATACCGATTTTTTCGTTATTTGTTATTTTATAATTGTCGCTAACAATATTATTTTTCTCTGTACAAAATGCTGAAGAATTGACAATTTTTTTATAGTTTTCATTTCCATTAAATTTTTCATCTAAATATTGAATTATTTTTTTTCGAATGTCCTTTACTGTTGATTTTTGATCTAAATCAAATTCTAACAAATTTTGTTCACTGAAATCTCTTGCAGCACCAAATAACTCAATTTTCACTTTCATTATATTTTTAAAATAAATCTTTTAAAAAAATTGGTAGACCATCAGGATTTTTCCACAACCCATTTTTTCCACCTTCTTTGATTAATAATTTTACATTATCTATCTTGAGGTGTGGATTAATTATTTTACTTAAATCATAGATTGTAATTAGAGCAGCATTAACACCCATGATAGCTTCCATTTCAACCCCGGTTTTTGCATAGGTTGAAACTACACAATAAACTTCTAGAGATTTGTCTTCTTCATTCATGATAATTTTTGTTGCGGTGTGATCAATTGTTAAAGGATGGCAAAGTGGTATTAATTCACTTGTTTTTTTTACTCCTAAAACCGCAGACACTTCCGCCAAGGTTATTGGATCACCTTTTGGCATTTCTTTATTTTTTATTAGCTCAAAAACTTCATCACCAACATAAATTTTTCCAGAAGCTAAAGCTCTTCTAAATGTTTCTTTTTTTTCTGAAACATCAATCATTTTAAAAGAATTTTTTTTGAAAATTTCCTTTGCCCAATCTTTTAAATCATTATCACTAACAATTTTTAAATTCTTCATATTATCCGCCAGTAGTTGATAAATTTTTAGTTAAACCAGTTTCACCAAGTTCTAAGTAGTGAGATTCTTTTTTAAATTTCATTTGTCCCATTATAAGATCTTGCAATTCTTCTATTTGATCATCTTTTTGTAATAGATGTCTTATACTTATTCCAGTATTGCCAAATAGACACAATCTTAAATCTCCTCTTGAAGTAATTCTTAATCGATTACAGCTTCTACAAAAATCTTTAGAGTAGGGTGCTATAATTCCAAATTTTCCTTTGTATTCCGGATTGATATAATTTAGTGACGGTCCCGCATCCCTACCTAGAGTTTGGTAAATCCAATTATTTTTATTTAGGTAATCTTTGAAGATTTTTGAAGATACATGGTATTTTTTAAAATAATTCAAGTTATCACTTGTTTGCATTAATTCTATATATCTAAAACTAACTTTGTTCTCTTTTATAAACTTTGCCCAAGACTCAAAATCTTTGTTTGAAGCATTTATTCCATTTAAAAGAACTGCATTAATTTTAATATTTCCAAAATTTAAATCTTGTAGGATATTAATCCCTTTTAAAATCTCTGGTAATCGATCATGACCTGTAACATTTTTAAATGTATTTCGATCCAAACTATCAATACTAATATTAATGCCATTTAAGCCACTATCCACTAACATCTTTGCTTTTTTATCTAAATGATAACCGTTTGTGGTAATTACAACTTTTTTTATTTCAGCTTCATTCTTTAAGATCTTGATTATTTCAAAAAAATCCTTTCTTACTGTTGGTTCTCCTCCAGTAAGTCTTATTTTATTTACACCTAATTTTGAAAAAACTTTTGCAAGACGTTTTATTTCATCAAGATGAAGAAATTTTCTATTGTCACTCTTATCAATTTGATAGCCATTAGGTAAACAATATCCACATTTAAAGTTACATACATCAGTAATTGAAAGCCTTATATATGGAAAAGTTCTACCAAAACTATCTCTTAAAATTTTCATTTTAGTTAAAGATATCATAATTAATAAAATTAATCATGATTGAATTAACTTAAAAATTATGAATAAATACTTAAAAACAATATTAACTCAAGATGGCAGAGATAAATATTTCGAATATAAATAAATCTTTTGGGTCTACACATGTAATCAAAGATGTATCTCTAGAAATAAAAAGCGAATCTTTCACTGTATTTGTTGGGCCAAGTGGTTGTGGTAAGTCAACGATGCTAAGAATGATTGCTGGTTTAGAAGAGGTTAACTCAGGAACAATTTCAATTGATGGACAAGTTATTAATGATCTTCCACCATCAGAAAGAAATATAGCAATGGTCTTTCAATCATATGCTTTGTATCCACACATGACAGTGTTCGATAACATGGCTTTTGGTTTAGAAATTGAAAAAAAATCTAAAGAGGAAATTACAGAGAGAGTTATGGAGGCTGCTAAAATTCTTCAAATTGAGGAATACTTGGAGAGAAAACCAAAACAATTATCAGGAGGACAAAGACAAAGAGTTGCAATTGGTAGAGCAATTACAAGAAAGCCAAAAGTATTTTTATTTGATGAACCTTTATCTAATTTAGATGCAGCTTTAAGAGTTCAGATGAGAGTAGAGCTTGCTAAATTACATGATCAATTAAATGCAACGATGATTTATGTTACTCACGATCAAACTGAAGCAATGACACTTGCAGATGACATAGTTGTATTAGATCATGGAATAGTATCTCAAAAAGGATCACCTTTAAAATTATACAATGAACCAGAAAATTTATTTGTTGGTGGTTTTATTGGTTCACCAAAGATGAACTTTATCAATTCTAAAGTTATAAGCTCTAATAGCTCTGGAACCGAAGTTGAAATTTCAGGACAAGGAAAAATTATTGTTCCAAAAACTTCAGATAAAGTTTCACCTGGCGATAGTGTAAAGATTGGTATCAGACCTGAACACATATTAATTAATACTGGTGAAAAATGCTGGAATAGCAAGGTGTTCGTAATTGAAAAATTGGGTTCATCTACATTTCTATATTTAGAGAAAGATGGAGAACCATTAGTTGTTCAAACAGATGGTGAGAATTCAGCTAATATTGGAGACAATTTAAGCTTAAGTTTTGATTTAAATAAATGTCATTTATTTGACGAAAATAATTTAGCTTTTAAATAATTTATCTTTTTAAGTAAGTTTTTATTTAGATTTAATAAATTAAAAATCAAAAGGAATTGAATTTTGTTCTACAAGCTTTTTGAAAAAATAGTACGATTTTTTAGGTGTTCTTTTTAAAGTTTTAAAATCAACATGCACTATTCCAAATCTCTTTTCAAATCCTAACGCCCATTCAAAATTATCCATGAATGTCCATGCAAAGTAGCTTTTAACTTTAGCTCCATCATCAATAGATTTTTTTACAGCACTTAAATATTTTTTAAAATAATCAATACGATCGGTGTCGTTTATTTCTCCATTTTTTTCTATTAAATCTGGATATGCCGCACCATTTTCAGTTAGATAAATATTTGGATTACCATAATTATTTTTTAAATCCATAATTTGATCATAATAAGCATCTGGAACAATTTCCCATCCCATAAGAGTTAACTTTGCATCTTTGCCATCAAGACCAAAAGGCAATTCATCATTGAATGCTCCTCTTGCTTTAAGTAAACTTTTATTATCAGCTTTAATTCTAATATGTTGATAATGATTTAATCCAATAAAATCGTTTTTTTGAAAAATATTTTTCATATCATCTTGTTGAATATGTTTTGAGACATCATCAATTAGTAATTCAGGATATCTTCCAAGATACATAGGGTCGGCAAATGATCTATTCCAATAAGTATCGAATAATTTAGTGGCATGAAGATCTTCACTTGATTTTGTGGCAGGAATACATGGCGCCATATTTAAAGTGCAGCCAATTTTTATATTATTATTTAAAGATTTCATTGCTTGAAAAGCTTTGCCATGTGCAACATTAACATTATGTATTGATGCAAAGTATTTTTCTAAATCTTTGTATCCTGGAGCCATGTAACCATCTACATATCCATGAATAGTAAAAACTTGTGGTTCATTAAATGTGATAAAATGATTACATCTATCTCCAAAATTTTTAACAATAGCCTCTGAATAATCTGAAAATATATTTGTTATGTCTCTATTTGCCCAACCCCCTTTATCTTGCAGTGATTGAGGAAGGTCCCAATGATATAAAGTTATGAAAGGCTCAATATTTTTTTCTAAACACTTGTCTATCAACCTTGAATAAAAATCTACTCCTTTAGGGTTTATTTTACCTATCCCTTCAGGGATAATCCTGGTCCACGCTAAAGAAAATCTATATGAATTTAAATTTATATTAGCCATCAGCTCAATATCTTCTTCGTACCTATGATAATGGTCTACAGCAGTATCTCCGTTTTCATTATTTTTAACTTTTCCAGGTGTATGTGTAAAAGTATCCCAAATACTTTTACTTTTTCCATCTTTATCTGTAGCACCCTCTATTTGGTAACTTGCTGTAGCCGTTCCCCAAAAAAAATCATTAGGAAATTTATTTTTCATGTTAGTTAAATTCTGGTATCCAATTTTTATGAGCTTTTAATAACTCATCTACCATAGAACTAATTTGATCTAAACTTAATAAAGAAGAAGTAAGTGGATCTAACATAGCCGCATGATAAATGGTCTCTTTTTTTTTTGTTCTTAAAGCTTCAACAGTTAATTGTTGAACATTTATATTAGTTTTCATTAGGTTTGCTAAATGCATAGGTAAATCCCCAACTTTTTGAGGGTTAATTCCCTCATTATTTATTTTACATGGTACTTCAACACAACAATCATCTGGTAAATTAGAAATTAACTTGTTATTCAAAACATTTCCATTAACTGTGTCTTCTTTTCCGTCAACAATTGATACAATTATCCGTGAAGCATACTCTAAAGATTTCTCACAAACAAATTTTTCTCTATCTAATAAATTTTGCTCTTGTTGATCCCACTCTTTAATTTGTTTTTTGCACCTTCGAATATATTCATTAATTGGAATATTGAATTCACTTAATAAGTCCTCTCTGTTATTTTTAATAAACCAAGGAGTATATTCTGCAAAGTGTTCGGATGACTCAGTAACAAAATATCCAAATTTTTCTAAAACTTTATATCTAACTTCGTTCGTGCATCCATCCCAATTGGTACCAAATGTTTTTTCTTTTCCAGCTTTAAAAATTTTAGGATAAAGATTTTCTTTTTTTCCATCAGGATTAATTTTTTCAAACTTAGTATAAAAAGACATATGATTGATACCTGAACATTCATAACTAATGTTTTTTATATCCTCGCCAATATCTTTTGCTAAATCTTCAGCAGTTCCTTGTACAGAATGACAAAGTCCAACATATTTAAGCTCAGGTGCAAATTTAGACAATGCTAAACAATTAATTGCCATAGGATTAACATACTGCAACATAGTTGCGCTTGGACAAACTTCATTCATATTTTTTGCAACTGACAATAAAGCGGGGACAGTTCTCAATCCTCTCATGATTCCACCTATTCCTAAAGTGTCACCAATAGTTTGTTTTAGTCCATACTTTGCTGGAATTTCAAAATCAATAACTGTAGAGGGCTCATAACCTCCTATTTGAAACATTAATATTACAAAGTCAGCTCCACTAAGTGCTTTTTTTTGATTTTTTTCGATTATAATCTTTGGATTTGCACCTATTGATTTTGAAACTTTTTCTGCAACCAAATTTGAGGTTTTTAATCTTCTATCATCAATATCTTGCAAAACTATTTCACAGTTACTGAAATTTTTTTCAAGCAGAATATCTGTAAGTATATTTTTCATAAATACAGTGCTTCCTGCTCCAATAAAAGTAACTTTAATCATACTAACCTTTAGTTGCTCCAAGAGTTAATCCAGCAATAAAATGTTTTTGCATTAAAAAAAACATAATAACAGGAGGTATCGCAGCAACAATAGATCCAGTTGATAGCAAGTGATAAGCTGTAATCCATTGACCATTTAATGATTTTAGTCCAGCAGTAATTGGCATTGCATGATCACCTTGTATTAAGACGGTAGCCCAAAAATAATCGTTCCATATAAATGTAAAAATTAAAACACACAGTGCTGCTATAGCTGGTCTAGTCAAAGGTAATATTATCTTCCAAAATATTCTAAATTCAGATGCTCCATCCATTCTCGCAGCCTCGATAAGTTCTTGAGGTAACGCTTTAATAAAATTTCTCATAAAAAGTGTGCAAAAACCTGTTTGAAAAGCTACATGAAATAAAACCAATCCTGTAATAGTGTTGTAGAGACCAATCTTAAAGTTTCATCAATAAAAATTTTTATTTTCGTTAAATGTCCAGTTGGAGATACTCCACCT
>NZ_CVSU01000093.1 GCF_001180205.1 Candidatus Pelagibacter communis
GATCTATGACAGGCTCGAGTAAAACAAAAGTTAAAAATGTGGCAATTAGTAAATACCAAGATAAGATTAAAGGTGTTAAAAACGAGAAAATTAAAAAATCATTAACAGAGTTAACCAGGGTTTTTAAAGAGAAATGAAAAAAATTATATTCTTAATATTAATATCTTTTACTACAGTCTTAAATGTACAAGCTGAGGAAATTAAAAGAATAACTGTTGGTAACAAAGATGCAAAAATAACTATTATAGCTTTTGAATCGTTAACTTGTAGTCATTGTGCTAATTTTCATAAAAATGTTTATCCTCAATTAAAAGAAGAGTATCTTGATACCGGACTCGCTAAAATAGAATTTAGACATTTTCCATTAGACATAGCGGCCTTTAATGCATCTAAAGTTTCTCAGTGTAAGAATGATGGAAATTCAGATATCCTTGAAAGTTTATATGCTAATCAACAAAAATGGGTAAAGGGAAGTTCGATACAGGAGGCAAATAAAAATCTACAAAAATTTTTAAAAAGTGAGGGATTTAGTATTGATTTTGATACTTGTATAAATAATAAGGGAATTGAAGATTTTGTATTAAACGATCGAATCGATGGAGCAAAGAACTTCAAAGTGAACGCAACTCCTACGATTATTATTAACAACGAAAAATTTGAAAAAACTCTAAATTATAAAAATTTAAAAAAAGCGCTAGAAAAACTGATATAAGTTAGTGCATGGAGTTTAAAAAAATCCAATTAAACGGATTTAAATCT
>NZ_CVSU01000094.1 GCF_001180205.1 Candidatus Pelagibacter communis
TAAGTTCCATCAATATTTCAAGAGTATTCGTTCCGAATGCAACACCTCTTATCTCCTCAATCTTGGTTTTATTGATTTATTTCCTACAATTATATTTTTGTCATAATTTTCCAAATCAACCTCAGGATGAGGATTTCCATCATTGATTAATGGCCACGCATCACAAGCTCTATATCCAAATAAAATTAACGGTCTTGAGTTATTCATTTGATTGTGTCCAGACCCATGAACTGATCTACAATGAAAAAATACTACTGTTCCAGCAGTTCCAGTTATAGAAACACTATCTTTAGTTCCTATTTTATTTTTCTTAGTATCTATTTTTCCAACAAAATAATTTTCTTTGCTGTGGTGGCTGTACAATTTCTTTTTGTGTGAATTCTTTATTATTTTAAGTGGCCCATTTTTTTCATAACAATCATCTAAATATATACCAACTGTAATTAAATCATCGTTTGTATGAGGGTAAAAAGCCCAATCTTGATGCCATCCAATTTCACTACCTTTTTTCTTATTTGGAAGCTTGAAATTTAATTTACCTAGATGGAATCTAACTGTTCCACCTAATAATTTTTTAGCTATAGATATAATCTTTTTATCTCTAGACAATTCATAGAAAACTTTATGTCTGTTCTGAGGATTGTTTAGTCTTAAAATTTCTTTATTTTTTGAAGAGCCTGAATTGTAGACAAAATGGTAATTATTATAGGATTGAGTTCCATTTGCACCATTACTATTTTTTTCCTTTTTCTCTTTTGAAATTACTTCATTAACAATTTTATTAATTTTATTTATCTTCGTTTGAGAAATTAGATTTTCTTTAACAAGAAAGCCATTTTTTTTAAATAAATTTAAATCATTCATCATATCTTATTATATGAAACAAGAAAAAATTCTCTACAATAATTAACAATTTTTATTCTAATTCATTAATGTCATTTTCACTTATTTCATCTATAGGTTTATGAATTTTCCAGTTTTTAGTAGATCCATCTATTGATCTAGCAGTTATTACTGTCTCGGTTGGGGGACAATCAGGTTCATGACAATTTAATTCTGCAATGCTTAAAATTGTACTTTCTGGTATTTCATATTTTTTTATAAAATAATTTTTTAAATTCTGAATTGTTTCTAAATTTGGTTTTTTTTTATTAAACATCTTTTTATTGATCCCAAATTGAAGTCCACAAAGTATTTCCACTCATGTCACCAATAAATATACTTGATTTATCGTCAGTCATTGCGATTGCACTAACTTCAGAACCTGTGAAACTTCTAATTATTATAGTGTTATTCTCATTTTCAATTTGAGATAAAAAAACAGAACCATCACTCAAACCAGCAAAAATTGCTTTTTCATCAGGGAATGGTTCTATAAATGTAACTTGTTTATTTCCTATATAAGGAAGACAGATAGGTTTACGACCCATTGGTCCTTCACCATCAAAAGGCCAACATATTGCATCTATTGCTCCTGATGTTGCCAAGTAACTTGTATCATGAATGAAAGCAAAACTTTTAACTTTTGAGCCATATCCTGACATAGCAAAATCAAGTTTATCTTTTAAACGCCAGCAACGAAGTACATTTTCTTGCATGGAAGTTACCAAGTATTTACCATCTGGGCTAAAACTCACTTTATTGTGAGAACCTTTCCAATCTAATTTTGTTGATTTCCACTTATTGCTGTAATCTTTTTTCCAAACTGTAACACCTCCATATCTAGATACAGCCAACCGTCTTCCTTTAGCATCAAATGCCAAACCTCCAATTGTACTATCATGATTTAAAGATTTTGGTTCTTTTTTATTTTTATCCCAATAATAAACTACCTTACCCGAAGAACAAACTAGGTTTCCATTATGTGCTGCAACATGATCTACCCATCGTGAACCAAAGTTTGTAACTTCATTTATTTCTCCGTTAAGTGAAATTTTTAAAAAATAACCATCATCACCACCAGTTAAAATATTATCACCATCCTTTGCCATACAAAGAATCACACCTTTATGAGCCTTTAAAGTTTTGTGTTTTTCTCCAGAACTGAAAATTCTTATAGTACCATCGCCAAAACCAGCAGCTATATAATTACCAATTGAAACTGCACAGGTTACTGGAACTCCAATTTCTAACTGAATTCCTCTTTGCTCAAATTTAGTTTTATCTAACTGTGGAAATTGATTTAAATCAGTTGTCATTCTGATTTACAGGCTTCAAATCCTTCTTTTAAATTCATGGTTTCTAGGTTACGTCCAATAAATACTAGTCTAGAGCTACGTTCTTTATCGTCTGGCCATTTTCCCATTGGAGAAGCATCCATCAACATATGAACACCTTGAAACACATATCGATCATTTTCACCTTTGAAATCAAGTATTCCTTTAGTTCTCATAATATCTTGACCTTTTGTCTGCAAAAGTTTTCCAAACCAGTTTTGAAATTTTTCCATGTCTAGAGGTTTGTCAGATACGAATGATAAACTTGTAACATCATCATCATGCTCATGATCATGATCTGACTCAAGAAAATCTGGTTCTACCTCTAAAATACGTTTTAAACTAAATGCATCAAGATTAAGAATTTCCTTTAGTGGTGCCCCACATTTTGTTGTTTTAATAATTTTAGCAAAAGGATTAATTTTACGAATTCTCTTTGTTACTACGTCTATATTCTCATCTTTCACAAGATCTATTTTGTTTAGTAATATTACATCACCAAAAGCAATTTGTTCCTCAGCTTCGTGATGATCTTCAATTTGTGAGCTTAGATGAACTGCATCAGCAACTGTAACAATTGCATCTAGCTTTGTTTTATTTGCCACATCTTGATCTACAAAGAAGGTTTGAGCTACAGGAGCTGGATCTGCTAAACCTGTTGTTTCAACTATAATTGCATCAAGTTTATCAGCTCGCTTCATTAACCCACTAAGTATTCTAATTAGGTCACCTCTGACTGTACAGCATATACAACCATTGTTCATTTCAAAAACTTCCTCGTCAGCATCCACCACAAGGTCATTATCAATACCTTGTTCACCAAATTCATTTACAATAACGGCGTACTTTTGGCCGTGCTGTTCTGTTAGAATTCTATTAAGAAGTGTTGTTTTTCCAGCACCAAGGAAACCTGTTAAAACAGTAACAGGTACTTGGTGCTTGTTTTCCATTAATAACGATTAGCAACCTTTAAAGGATGCAGACATGTTTCTTATTAAATCAAAGTATAATGATTTTCCTGGATTTAAAGTAGCTCCCAAAGGATCCACTACTCCAGTTTTAATATTCATATCTTTTGCAACAGCTTTAATAATATCAGGGTTAAATTGAGGCTCTGAAAATACACATGCAACTTTATCATGCTCAATTACCTCTCTAATTTCTTTTAATTGTTCTGCACCTGGCATTACATCGGTGTTAACTGTGAAAGCACCCAAAATATTTACGTTAAATCTTTCTTCAAAATATTGATATGCATCATGAAAAACAATTGAAGCAACACTCTTATTTAACTCAGCCTTAACGTCTGCAGTAAGCTTATCAATATCATTAAGAGCTTTTTTCAAGTTACTTTTATAAGTAGCCTCGTTTTTTGAATCATTTTCAATTAAGTGTTCAGCCATTTCCTTTAATATAACTTTGGCATTTACAGGATCTAACCAAATGTGTGGATCAAATTCACCGTGGTGGTGTCCTTCATGTCCATCATGGTCGTCATGATCATCGTGACCATCTTTTTTACCGTGATCGTCATGTCCATGGTCATCATGGTCGTCTTCCTTTTTACCATGGTCATCATGATCGTGGTCATGATCATCTTCTTTT
>NZ_CVSU01000095.1 GCF_001180205.1 Candidatus Pelagibacter communis
AATAAAATCTACAAAAAAATATGGAATAAGAAAAAACAATTTAGAAAATATTATTAAAGATTTAATTAACAAAAATACTCTACAAAAAGGTTCTGATAATTTATTTCGTATAGCGTTAAATAAAAAACTGATATCAGTCTCAATTAGAAAAAGACCAAAACCAAAAAGTAAATTTAATCTTTTATTGTTTAAATATAAACGAGTAGAACCAAATTATAAAAATCTCTATTATAAAAAAATATTATCAAAATTAAGTAAAGTTGACTCAACTAAATTTGATATTGCCCTAGTCGCTAATGATAAAATTTTAGAAACTGGTACTTCAAATTTAGTTTTTGTGAAAAATGGAAAGATTTTTTCACCTAAAAAAAATTGTTATTTTGGAAACACACTTAAATTTATAAGTAAGAAAATTAAAATTAATTTTAAAGATATTTCTATTAAATCAATTGATGATTATGATGAAATAATTCTTATTGGATCTGGTAAAGGAGTAACATCAGTTTCAAAAATAAATGACCTTAAATGGAAGAGAAGAAAGACTGGTTGCTACACTAAGTTAAATAAAATATATAATTCTCTTGTTTAAACATGAAAGATCCAAACAACCCTTGTATATTTTGCATAATCAGAAAAGAAGAGCTGCAGTTTGAAAATCAATTGGCTTACTCATCCATAGATAGCTATCCAGTCTCAGAATTTCATAGTCTTATTGTTCCTAAAAGACATGTAGAGACATACTTTGAGCTAACTAAAGAAGAAATTCAGGCATGTAACGAGTTAATTTTAAAAACTAAAAAAAAAATTTTAAAACAAGACTCTAGTGTTAAAGGTTTTAATATAGGCACAAATGTTGGAAAATCTGCAGGCCAATCAATTATGCATTGCCATATTCATTTAATTCCAAGAAGAGAAGGGGATGTCGAGAATCCTCAGGGTGGTGTTAGGTCAGTGATTCCCAACAAACAACACTACAAACGTAAACTCTGAGTTGTTATTAAAGACAAATTGACCAATACTTTTGGTTGAACTATATAAATTTCTAGAATAGAAAACCTTAAATTAATTCAATTTTATTTTACAAGGGTATTAAAAATGTTTGCAACAAATCCTTTTTCAATTCTAGCTGAAACAGTTCCATCTATAGTTATGCAAGGTTTTGTCGTGTTAATGGTTTTATTAATTGTTGCAGGCACTCTCTTGGACATAATTCATAAAAAAAATGTGAAATACTTTTTTGAAAACGCCAAGAAAGCAAAAAAAAATGCTACAAAAGAACTGTCGACTGGTGAAAGAATTGCAGTTGTTTCAAAAACAATTGCATACGACATCGGAACTACATCAGAATTAGGGGCGGGCAAAAGAAGAGTAGCACATGTTCTTGGTATGTACGGTACTATATTGTTTTGGGTTGGCTCTGTTGTGATGATATTTTGTTATTCATCAGCAAATGCAGAAACTCCGACTATTTGGCCAATGATTTGGCATATTGGAGCTTTGATGACGATTTTGGGCGGATCATGGTTTTGGTTCTTTTTAAGAGTTGATGTTTATTCTGAAGCGCAACCTTGGTACAGAATTATTAAAGCAGATTTATTTGTGTTAGCTCTTATTGCAACTTCCTTAACTGGATTTATTTGGTCATATCTTCAAGGTTTAAATTTAGATGGAAGATGGGATGCAAATTTATTTTTAGTATTATTTGTACTTTCAAACTTACTTTTATTTGGAGGAGTTTATTGGTCTAAGTTTGCACATATGTTTTATAAACCTGGAGCAGCAATACAAAAGAATTTAGCTGAAGCAGATGGATCTAGAGATAATTTACCACCACCTGCAGATGCACCTGAACAATTTGGTTTGGGTATTAAAAGAGAACAACCTAAACATTATTAATTATGATAAAATTTAAAAAGGAGAGAGAATAATATGTCAACATTTGTTTATATGACAAGATGTGATGGCTGTGGTCATTGCGTAGATATTTGTCCATCAGATATAATGCACATTGATGAAAACATTAGACGTGCAAAAAATATAGAACCTAACTTTTGTTGGGAATGTTATTCTTGTGTCAAAGCTTGTCCTAACCACGCTATTGATGTTAGAGGATATGCAGACTTTGCTCCAATGGGACATAGCGTTAGAGTAAGAAGGGAAGAAGAAAAAGGAACAATCTCTTGGAAAATTAAATTCAGAAATGGAACTGAAAAAAACTTTGTATCGCCAATTACAACTAAGCCTTGGGGGAAATTTATTCCAAAATTAGCTGATGGAGACAAACCTAATCAAGGAGAGATAAATTCACAAACATTATATACTGAACCAGAAGGTTTAAATATAGATGGAGAGCTACCAACTGTACCCAAAGAGTCGTTCAAAAAAGGAGTTTACTATTAATGGCTAGTCATAAAACACATTACGAAGATTGCGATATATTAGTTGTAGGTGGAGGTATGGCTGGAACTGGTGCTACCTTTGAAGCAAGACACTGGGGTAGAGATATGAAAATTGTTTGTGTTGAAAAAGCTAACATTGATAGAAGTGGAGCTGTTGCTCAAGGACTTTATGCGATTAACTGCTATATGGGAATGCAGTGGGGTGAAAACCAACCAGAAGATCATGTAAGATATGCAAGAAATGATTTAATGGGAATGGTAAGAGAAGATTTAGGTTATGACATGGCACGTCACGTAGACTCCACAGTTCATATGTTTGACGAATGGGGCCTTCCAATGATGAAGAATGAAGAAACTGGAAGATACCTTAGAGAAGGTAAATGGCAGATAATGATTCATGGTGAAAGTTATAAACCGATTGTTGCTGAAGCAGCAAAAAAATCTGCAGATAAAATTTATAATAGAATAATGATTACTCATCTTTTAATGGACGAAACTCAAGATAACAGAATTGGTGGAGCAGTTGGCTTTAATATGAGAACGGGTGATTTCCATGTGTTTAGAGCAAAAGCTGTAATTGTAGCTGCTGGTGGAGCTTCGCACATCTTTAAACCAAGAGCAGTTGGAGAAGGAATGGGTAGAACTTGGTATGCTCCATGGAGTAATGGATCTGCATATGCATTACCTATTGCAGCAGGTGCAAAGATGACTCAAATGGAAAACAGAATTGTATTATGTAGATTTAAAGATGGTTATGGTCCAGTTGGAGCGTACTTCCTTCATTTAAAAACCTATACTCAAAATGCTAATGGCGAAAACTATGAGAAAAAATGGTATGACCAAACTAAAGAGTTAGTTGGAGAATACATTGATCATCATCCAACACCAACATGTTTGCGAAACCATGCATTTATTCAAGAAGTAGCTGCAGGTGGTGGACCAATCCACATGGTAACTACTGAAGCTTTCCAAGATCCACATTTAGAAACAGTAGGTTGGGAAAATTTCTTAGGAATGACTGTTGGTCAAGCTGTAGTTTGGGCATCTCAAAACATTGATCCAAAATACACAAATCCTGAGTTAACTACATCTGAGCCGTATGTAATGGGATCTCATGCCACTTGTTCTGGCGCATGGGTGAGTGGCCCTGAGGATTTATCACCACCAGAATATTTCTGGGGTTATAACAGAATGCTAACTATTGACGGCTTATTTGGTGCTGGAGATACAGTTGGAGGAAGTGCCCATAAGTTTTCATCTGGATCTTTTACAGAGGGTAGATTAGCTGCAAAAGCTGCTGTTAAATATATTGAAGACAAAAAAGCTGAAGGGGTTAAAGTTTCAGATAAACAGTGTGAAGACTTTAAAACTGCAGTTTATAAACCACTAGAAAACTATACAGTTGCAAGAAATGAGATTACTGGTGGAACAGTTTCACCTAGTTATATATCCCCAATTCAAGGTCTTCAAAGATTACAGAAAATCATGGATGAATACGTAGGTGGTATTACTTCAAATTACATGACTAATGGTAATATGCTGAAAAGAGGACTAGAGTTGTTAGATTGGCTACAAGAGGACTTGGAGCATGTTGGAGCTGAAGATTATCACCAGCTTATGAGAGCTTGGGAGTTAAAACATAGAGCTTTGACTTCTCAGTGTGTAACGGAACATACTTTGTTTAGAGAAGAAACTAGATGGCCAGGCTACTATTATAGAGGCGATCATATGAAGCTTGACGATGAGAACTGGCATTGTCTAACAGTTTCTAGACGTGATCCTAAAACTGGTAAGTTTAGTATGGAAAAAGTTCCTGTGTACCATATAGTGGATGAGAACGAGAAGAAAAAAGCTTCGTAAAAAATAATTTAATTAAATAAAATGGATATTTTATCTAAATCAGATGATGAAATATATGAATTAGCCAAACCTATTTGGGATAATTTGGTTAAATCATCTAATCTTAAAGATTATGGTGGGTTTACTAGAGATTTCTCTACTCAAATGCTGTTTGGTGCTAACGAAGTAGAGCTTGGGAAACAGTGGGCAAATAACAAACTAATCACTAATCTTAAAGAGACTTTCGAACCCTTTGGTTGCCTTAGAAGAGGAGATCACATAACTGTTTTGATCAAACAGACAAATAAAGAGATCCCTGGAGAGTTCCTTGGAAGGTTGGTGTTAGGAGTTGAGGACAATATAATTAAAGTTTTTGGGGCTACTATCTACTAGGCAAAAAAAATTGCTTAATAATAAATAATTGTTTGACAAATTTCCTTGTGGGTGTATTGACGAAATTAATGTTACTTTCTAACGTAAAAATTATCAATAAACTCTCAAATTTAAAAACTACATTTATTAAGGCAGGCATTATAGTAAGCTTAACAGCTTACTGGGGCGTGATTTTAGTTGGAACTTTTATTACTTTTAACTAAGTTGTTTTTTAACAACTTTTAAATTTTTTATGGAAGTATTTTTACCGATAGCTCAAGTTTTTGTTAACCCTATCGAGATACTTTTATTAAGCGCAATTGTTGGAGTGCTTTCAGGGTTATTTGGTGTCGGAGGTGGATTTTTAATGACACCTTTTTTAATTTTTTTGGGAATACCTCCTGCATATGCAGTTGCAAATGAAGCAAATAATATTTTAGCTACATCAGTTTCTGGGTCTACGACGCATTATTTAAAAAATACTTTAGATTACAAAATGGGTTCAATGATTGTGATCGGAGGTGTAATTGGAACTTCTTTAGGAATTTACACTTTTACATATTTTAAGGGTATTGGAAAAATTGATACAGTTATCTCTCTGGCTTATATGTATATATTAGCAATAATCGGAACTTTAATGTTGGTTGAAAGTTTGGGTGAAATAGATAAAGCAAAAAGAAACGTTGTAGTTAAAAAAAAATTACATGTTCATTATTGGATACATGGTCTTCCATTAAGAATGAGATTTCCAAAGTCTAAATTATATGAGAGTATTTTTACTCCAATTATAATTGGTCTATTGGTAGGTTTTATTGCAGCTATTATGGGAATTGGAGGTGCGTTTATTTTAGTGCCAGCAATGATTTATATAATTAAAATGCCAACAAAATTAGTTCCTGGTACATCTTTATTTGTAACAATTTTTGTAAGTGTGGTTGTTACTTTTCTTCACTCATTTAATTATGGATCTATAGATTTATTACTAGTTCTTATGTTGGTTGTAGGATCAATCATAGGAGTACAGGTTGGACAAAAATTAGGAGAAAGAATTGATAGTTCTGGCTTAAGAGCTTTATTAGCAATTTTGTTACTGATAGTAGGTATTGCGATAGCATACGATACATTTTTCGCAGATCAGATTATTAATGGTAATACAAAAGCAACCAGTTCAGATTTAAACTTCTTTTCTCAATTTATAATTGAATTTTCTCAAGAGATGCCTTTCTTTTATGGACTATTCACTATTATGTTTGCGATTATTTTAGGTGTTGGAGCAGCTTTTATAAGACGTTTCGTTTCAAACTTAAGAAAAAAATTATTAATAAAATCTTAAATTAAAAAATTTTTTAAAGTTTCTATATATATTAAACTTATAATTCCAACAGTAACAGCTGCAATCAAGCCAACTACAAATGGTTTATATCCCATTGATTTTAGTTCACTTAAGTTTATTGAAATTCCTACAGCTGCCATTGCCATAGTTAAAAATACAGTTGTTAAAATTTTTAAATATTCAATAAATTGTGACCAAACATAAAAATTATCACCTTCAATTGAAAAGAATTGATCTCCCAAATTTCTCACAATTATCATACCAATGAAACCGATTACAAAATAAGGAAAAATACTTAAAATGGAGTATTTTTTTTCCTTAAATTCACCCCTATTATACAAGAAAGCAAATAATGGAATTAGTATGACTAGAAAAGTATTCCTAATTAATTTTGTTACTGTTGCTACGTCTAAAGTTTCAGGATTATTAAATTGTTGATCATAAATTAATCCTGCAGCAGCGACCTGAGAGGTTTCATGTATTGAAGTTCCCAAAAACAATCCAGCATCCAAAGCATTATTATCGAAATACCATTCTGCAAAATACGGGTAAATTAGCATGGCAATTACCCCAAATAATGTAATATTGGCTATTGCATAAGCAACTTCTGTTTTTTTTGCATTTATAACTGGCGCAGTTGCAACAATTGCAGTAGCACCACAAACACTAGTGCCGATAGCAATTAGATAAGACATTTTTGATGATATAGGGACTTTTTTTATGAGAAGTTTTACTAATATTAATACTCCCAAAATACAAAAAATCACAAGAGGTATCGCGACAGAGCCAAATTTTATAAAATCAGCAAAACTTAATCTAATACCTAAAAAAATTATTCCTAATTTTAAAATATATTGTTGCGTAAAATCCAAACCAATCATCATACCTGGTCTTGGAGTAAAAGCATTTCCCATTAAAATTCCAAGAAGTATTGCAATTAATACGGTTGAAATTGGACTTTTTTCAGTACCAAAAATCTCTATCGCTAAAACGTTATTAATACCCTGAGAAAATAAACAAAATATTAAAGCTAATGCAACACCTGGAAAAATTGATTTTAGATACTGAAACTTATCAACCACAGAATTTTTTTATGCACTTCTGTAGAGTTTAGTCATCACAAATTCTCTATGACCTAAAGCCTCTGCACAAGTCAATCTTCCGTTAGCTACCCT
The DNA here is from genome assembly GCF_001180205.1 of Candidatus Pelagibacter communis. Lineage (GTDB taxonomy): Bacteria > Pseudomonadota > Alphaproteobacteria > Pelagibacterales > Pelagibacteraceae > Pelagibacter > Pelagibacter ubique_O. Next base: position 7,119 of record NZ_CVSU01000095.1, read on the forward strand.
TAAAGTTGTTTTAATTAGTTCATCTCCAGCTTCAGACAAATTCATTTCTCTTGAAAGAATTTTTGAAACATCACAATCAATGTGTTCTCCCATACCTTTTACGGTTAAGGGATTAGCGGTTAATTTAACAACAGGTTCAATTGGATTTCCAACGATATTACCTTGTCCAGTTGGAAATAAATGAATATTAAAACCAGCAGCAGCTTGAAGTGTCACACATTCAGCAGCAGCAGATGATGTGTCCATAAAATATAAACCTTTTCCTTTAGTTGGTTCCTCAGCTGGTTCAAGAACATCAATAAATTTACAATTTCCAATTTTTTGAAAATTACCAAAAGCTTTTTCTTCAATTGTTGTAAGTCCTCCAGCTATATTTCCAGCTGTTGGTTGACTTTCAGAAAGATCATCTGTCGCTTCTTTTAAAATAAAATCATTATAAGAGCTCCAGGTTTTCATAAATTTTTCAGACGCTTCTTTTGTAGCTCCTCTAGTCGCACAAACTTGTTCTGCACCAGTTAATTCAGATGTTTCACCAAAACACAAGTGAACACCTAATGGCTCAAGTTTGTCCATTAAGTTTCCAACAGTTGGGTTTGCAGCCAGTCCTGAAGTAGTATCGGATTCCCCACATTTAACCGAAATCCATAAATCACTTAAAGGACACTCTTCTCTTTGTTTTTCTGAAGCCCACATCACAAATTCTTGTGCTTTTTTTGATGCTTTCATTGTCGTACCAATATCACCTGTACGCTCAATATGAAATCCTTCAACAGGTTTTCCAGTTTTAGCAATTCCATCTACAATTTTTTTTGTCCATTTTGGTTCAATACCAATGACAATTACTGCTGCAACGTTTGGATTACATCCAGTTCCTATCATTGTTCTAAAATGAAGCTCTAAATCTGCACCAAACTGAAGTCTTCCGTAAGAATGAGGAAGAGCGATTGTGCCTTTAATATTATTGGCAACTGCCTCTGCACATGCGTTTGAAATGTCATCAACTGGCAAAATAATTACATGATTTCTTGTTCCAGCTCTGCCGTTTTCTCTTTTATAACCTAAAAAGCTCTTTGGGATTTCCATACTATTACCACTTCTTTGTTTTTACGTTGTGAACATGTACATGCTCACCTTTTTTGATTGATTTAACAACTTTACCTATATCATGACCATACTTTAGAATAGTATCACCCTCTTTAAGGTCAACCATTGCAATTTTATGACCTAAAGGTATTTCATCTGCGGATTGAATATTTGTTGAACTGTCATCTTCCATTATCCAGCAAGCACAGTCCTGTTTAGGAGCGATTTTTTCAATAACAACTACTCCTACGTTGTCTTTTTTATCATGTATGATTATATCTGTTGCCATATCGTGTCGATTTGTTTGTTTGAAATTTGTAAAAACTTATATATTAATCGCACAAATTAACAAACGAATTTTATAAATAGTATAATTACACTTTAGAGAGGTTCTAGTTTTATGACAAAAATGACAACAGAAGAAGCTTTTGTAAAAGTTTTACAAATGCACGGTATTGAACATGCGTTTGGAATTATCGGTTCAGCCTTTATGCCAATTTCAGATATTTTTCCAGATGCAGGTATTACTTTCTGGGATGTCGCTCATGAAACAAATGGTGGTTTAATTGCTGATGGTTACACACGAGCTACTGGCAAAATGTCAATGGTTATTGCTCAGAACGGACCTGGAATTACTGGATTAGTTACACCAATCAAAACAGCTTATTGGAATCATACTCCTCTTTTATTAGTTACACCTCAAGCAGCGAACAAAACAATGGGGCAAGGTGGATTTCAAGAAGTAGAGCAAATGAATTTGTTTAAAGACATGGTTTGTTATCAAGAAGAAGTAAGAGACCCATCAAGAATGGCTGAAGTACTAAATAGAGTTATAGAAAAGGCTATAAGAGGATCAGCTCCAGCACAAATTAATGTTCCAAGAGATTATTGGTGTCAAGTAATTGATATCGATCTTCCTCCAATTGTAAGACTTGAAAGACAAGGAGGAGGAAATGATGCTGTAGCTAAAGCAGCTGACTTACTATCTAAAGCAAAGTTTCCAGTAATTTTATCAGGAGCAGGTGTTGTTATTGGAGGAGCTATAGAAGCTACAAAAAAACTTGCAGAAAAATTAGATTCACCTGTTTGTTCAGGTTATCAACATAATGATAGTTTCCCAGGGAGCCATCCTTTAGCAGTTGGTCCTTTAGGATATAATGGATCAAAAGCTGCAATGGAATTAATTTCAAAAGCTGATGTAGTGCTAGCTTTGGGAACTAGATTAAATCCATTTTCGACTTTGCCTGGTTATGGAATTGATTATTGGCCAAAAAATGCAAACATCATTCAAGTTGATATTAATCCTGACAGAATTGGTCTGACTAAAAAAGTTACTGTAGGAATAAGTGGTGATGCAAAATTAGTTGCTGAACAAATTTTTGAAAAATTATCTTCAAATGCTGGTGACACTGACAGACAAGCTAGAAAAGACTTAATTCATCAAACTAAGTCAGCTTGGTTACAAAAGCTTTCAAGTTTAGATCATGAAGATGATGATGAGGGAACAGTCTGGAACAAAGAAGCAAGAGAAAGAGATGCAGATAGAATGTCACCAAGACAAGCTTGGAGAGCAATTCAAGCAGGAATGCCTGACGATGTAATTATATCAAGTGATATCGGAAACAATTGTGCGATAGGTAATGCTTACCCTACATTCGAAAAGCCAAGAAAATATTTAGCACCAGGTTTATTTGGTCCTTGTGGTTATGGTTTTCCATCAATATTGGGAGCAAAAATTGGTTGTCCGGATACTCCTGTTATTGGATTTGCTGGTGATGGTGCTTTTGGAATAAGCATGAACGAAATGAGCTCATGTGCAAGGGAAGAGTGGCCTGCTATAACAATGGTTATTTTCAGAAATTATCAATGGGGTGCGGAAAAAAGAAATACGACACTTTGGTTTGATAATAACTTTGTTGGTACAGAATTAGATCCAGAATTAAGTTATGCTAAAGTTGCTGACGCATGTGGCTTAAAAGGTGTAACGGTTAGAACAATGGAAGAAACTACAAATGCAATCAAGCAATCTTGTGAGGATCAGAAGAAAGGAATTACAACATTTATTGAGGTAATTCTAAATCAAGAGCTTGGGGAACCATTTAGAAGAGATGCTATGAAAAAACCAGTAAGAGTAGCTGGTATTAAAAAAGAAGATATGAAGAAGCAGCCTTCTTTAAATTCTTAAAATCTTTTAAATCACAACCAATTATCGTAATCTTCTTTCATGGATGTATTGAACGATAATAGCTGTAGCTGGGTTAATGATTTAAGTCCAAGGAATAACATTGTAACACTTACATCTGATATAGATTCTGAATGGTTAATTGTAGGAGCGGGTTACACGGGATTATCTGCAGCAAGAAAATTAGGTCAACTTTACCCAAATCAAAAAATATTATTAGTTGATGCTCAGCTAGCAGGCGAGGGTGCTAGCTCGAGAAACTCAGGATACTTGGTGGATACAACACTTAATGATGGTTTTACCTCTAATAAAGAATTAGATAATTATAAAAAAAAAGCAGACATCTATAAATTGGGAATAGATGTTATTAAAAAATTTATTAAAGAATATCAGGTAGATTGTGATTGGAATGAATGTGGAAAATATTTTGCATCATCAAAACAAGAAGATAGAGAAATATTAGAAAATTTTTCAGGTACCTTATCAAAACTAGGTTTTGAACACAATTTGTTATCAAATAAAGAACTTAAAAAAAGATTAGGTACCAATTTTTACAATATTGCTCTTCATACAAAGGGGGGGATTTTATTACATCCGGGTAAATTGGTTAGAGCTATGATTGACACATTACCTCAAAATGTAAATCTTTATGAAAATTCTTCATTATTAAATTGGAAAAAGAAAAATAGTAAAGTCATTTGTAAATTTAAAAATGGTTCAATTAAAACTAAAAAAATTATTTTTGCTACAAATGGGTTTCTAAAGTCATTAGGAATAAAATCAAATTATAATTTTCCACTTACTTTAACAGCTAGCATGACTAGATCTTTAACTAAAGAAGAGTTTGAATCTATTGGTGAACCAAAAGAGTGGGGGGTATTACCTGTTAGACCAATGGGGGCCACTATCAGGATGACTAAAGATAGAAGAATTTTAATTAGAAATACTGCAGAAGTTTTTAATCCTTATCAAATGTCTAAATCTGAATTAACCAAAAGATCATTGAAACAAAAGATTGGAATTAAAAAAAGATTTCCAGAATTACCGGATGATATTATTCAATTTTCTTGGTCAGGCATTGTTTCAAGAACAAGAAATAGTTCTCAAATTTTTGAAAAAATAGATGAAAATGTATTTGTAGCAGGTTGTTATAATGGCTCTGGTATTGGAGTTGGTACATTATTTGGAGAACAAATAGCAATCAAGGCAAGTAATGAAAACTCGAAAGAGATAGAAACTATTGAAGCAAGAAATAAACCCACTTGGCTTCCTCCTGATCCAATTTTAAGTTTAGGAGTTAGTGCTAGGTTGATTTATGAACGTTTCAGAGCAAAATCTGAGATTTAGTTTATAACTGACATTGGGTCCAGTCGTGTTTGAAACCAGTTAACCCTAAAGTCTAAGTGAGGTCCAGTTGATCTTCCTGTTGATCCTACAGTTCCTATTATGTCTCCTTGATTTATCTGATCACCAACGGAGACTAATACATTTTCTAAATGAGAATATATTGTTGATATCCCATGACCATGATCCATTATAACTGTGCCACCAGTATAGTATAAATCATCTTCAGCCATAGTAACGACACCTGAGCCAGAAGATTTAATCATCGTTCCTTGTTTAGCAGCAATATCTATTCCATAGTGAGGCCATCTTGGTTTACCATTTAAAATTCTTTGGCTACCATAAACACCACTGATTATTCCTTCAACTGGCATGATAAATTTTTCTTTAAAAAATTGTAGGTCTGAATTAATTGCTCTTGCTTCTCCAATTGCATTATTTTCTTTTTTAATTCTTTTATAAACAGACTCAGGTGGAGTGACTTTACTTTCTGCCAAACCATCTATTCTTTGTATATTATATTTTCTCTTTAAAACTTTTTTTATAGTTATTGATTTTTTTCCATTAATAATTTTTGTAAATGTTAGGTTGTATTTTTGATCTCGATCTATACCAAAGACAAAAAAACCATCTTTTGAAACTTTTACCTCTTTTTTTCCAACCAAAATTTGAGCATTAGGGTTAGTTTTACCTAGTATAAAATGACCTTGTAGAAATTTACCTTGGAATTCAATAGCTTTTACTGGTGATATAAAAATTAAAAAAACAAAAAAAAGTCTATTAATTATTGAGCTGTCCATCCACCATCTATAATTATTGATGTTCCAGTTATCATTGAAGATGCTGAGGATGCCAAAAAGCATACTGTTGTAGCAACATCACTTTCAGTAGCTGCTTTACCCATAGGAATATTTCCAAGAGCTAATTTTTTAAATTTTTTGTTTTTAAAAAAGTTTTTAACCATAGGTGTTTCAACAAAAGTAGGTGCTACTGTATTAACTCGGATATTTTTTTTTGCTAATTCTATACCCATTCCCTTAGTTAGTCCTTCTATTCCAAATTTTGTCATATTGTATACGTTTCTACCGCTCATACCAACGTGACCTAGTTGAGAAGACATATTTATAATTGAGCCAGGTCTTTTTTTATTTTTTAGCATCTTTTTTACGACAAGTTGTGCAACGTTAAATGCTGCTTTTAAATTTAAATCTACAAGGTAATTCATACTTTTTTGTTTAATTTTTTCAAAGGGCTCTGGTATATTAGTCCCTGCATTGTTTACTAGCACATCAATAATTTTAATTTTTTCTAATTTTTGTTTTAAATCTTCATAATTCATTACATCGCACGAAACTTTAATAATTTTACCTTTAACTTTTTTGATATCCTTTTCTAATTTATTAAGATCTGAGGATGTTCTGCTTAAAGCTATAACAGTTGCACCTGCTTCAGCTAATGCAATTGAACACGCTCTTCCAAGTCCTTTTCCTGCACCAGTAACTAAAGCATATTTGTTTTTAAGATTTATTTTTTGAAGATACATTAAAAGAATAATATTTTAATATCTGTGTAAATCAACTCAACTGCTACAATTAAAATGGCTAATAATCCAAGCCAAGCTATCCATCTATATTTTTTAATCCATCCAGAAATTAAAGTTGCTGCTGTAGCCATTAAAACAATTGATAAAACTAATCCAAAAACAAGAAGTCCATAATGTTCACCAGCTGCACCTGCTACACCCAGGACATTATCTAAACTCATGGTAAAATCAGCTAATAGAACAGTCCAAATAGCCTTTAAAAAACTAGAGCTATCTACTTTAATGTCTTCTTCGGTCTCCGAGCCTTTTATTACATCCACATAAAGTTTGTAAACAATATAAAGGAGCAGCAATCCTCCTATTAACCTCAAACCTGTAATTTGTAAAAGATATGCGGTAAGCAATGTTAAAATAATTCTTAAAATAACTGCACCACCAATTCCCCAGAAAATAACTTTTTTTCTTTGTTCTGGTGGAAATTTAGATGCAACCATTCCAATTATAATTGCATTGTCTCCAGCTAAAACTAAATCAATAAGAATAATTTGAGTTAATATTGCTATTTGCTCCGGTGTAAAAAATTCTGCAAACATTATTGTTGTAGTATCATGTCTGCACCTTTTTCTGCAATCATTATTGTTGGGGCATTTGTATTACCTGAAGTGATGTTTGGCATTATTGATGCATCTATAACTCTTAAATTATTAATACCCCTAACCTTAAGTTTTTCATCTACTACAGACATTTCATCTTGACCCATTTTACAAGTTCCAACTGGGTGAAAAATAGTTTGAGCATAATTAGAGGCTTCTTTAACTAATTCCTCATCGTCATTTAAATGAATGCCAGGTCTGTATTCTTCTGGAGTGTATTTTTTGAAAGTTTTCGACTCCATTATAATTTTTCTAGTTAATTTAAGTCCTTTAGCTGCAATCATTCTATCGTGATCAGTTGATAGATAATTTTGTTTTATTTTTGCATAAGTTCTTGAGTCTTTATCAACAATGCTAACATGCCCTCTACTTGTTGGTCTGATATTTGAAACAGTAGGAGTGAATGCATGAAAATCGTGATTTTTTGTTGCTCCCAAAGTATCCATACTCATAGGTTGAACATGCCATTGTAAGTCTGGTAGTTCTAAAGATGGATCGCTTTTAGCAAACATACAAAGTTGACTAGCACCCATAGTCATTGGGCCGCTTCTTTTAAAAACGTATTCAAGGCCAATCATTAAATTTCCAAATAAACTATTTATTTTTTTATTTAAGGATTTTAATCCATTAATTTTATAAATTGGTCTAAGCATTAAATGATCATGTAAGTTCTCTCCAACCCCATTTAAATTTTGCACCATATTAATCCCAAGATTTTTTAATTTTTCAGGATTTCCTATACCAGAAACTTGTAAAATTTGAGGAGATCCAATAGCTCCTGATGAAATAATAATTTCTTTATTTGCTTGTACTTTTTTTAATTCGTTTCCTTCCCAATACTCAACTTCCTTGGCAGTTTTATTTTCAAAATTTATTTTTTTAACATGTGAATTAGTTAAAATTTTTAAATTTTGTCTGCTCTTGATTGGGTTTAGATATCCAACAGCTGTACTACATCTAAAGCCATCTTTTTCTGTTACTTGGAAATAACCACAGCCATGGTTATCACCAGTATTAAAATCTTTTGTTTTTGGAATACCAAATTCTTCGGCAGCATTTTGAAATTCATCTAAAAGAGGCAGATGTATTCTTTGATCTGAAACAGATAAAGGACCTCCAACCCCATGAAACTCATCTTTTCCTCTTTCTTGGTTTTCTGCTTTGATGAAATAAGGCAAAACATCGTCCCATCCCCAACCTGTATTACCTAATTGTCTCCAAATATCATAATCTCTATGTTGACCTCTTATGTAAAGTAGACCATTTATAGAAGAACTACCTCCTAAAGTTTTTCCTCTAGGATATCTGATGGAAATGTTGTTCATACTCTCATCAGGCTCCGTTTTGTAGCACCAGTCAGTCTTTGGATTATGCATTGTTTTGAAATAACCAACAGGAATATGTATCCAAGGATAATTATCCTTACCTCCAGCTTCAATTAATAGCACTTTGTTTGAAGGATTTTCAGACAACCTATTAGCAAGCACGCATCCTGCAGATCCAGCTCCAAGAATTATAAAATCAAAATTATCCATAAATTAGAACTCTTATAAATTAAATTTTTTTTATTTGTAATATTTCTGTACACAAAAAAATTAAAATAATCCAATATTAGCACTTGTTTTAGATTTCATTCTTTGACAAGCTTTAATTTTTAAAAATATAGAGAGGGAAAAACGATATGAAAAAAATCATTTCAATGTTATTTGCAGTTGCGATGGTATTTGGATTTATTTCAAATGCTAATGCTGCAAAAACACTAAAATGTCAGACAGTTCTTAACACTAAAGCTGACGAAGTTAAGATGTTAAAGGACTTTACTGATACAGTGACTGAATTAACTGGTGGATCTTTAAAATTCGAAATTTTACCTGCAGGAGCAGTTGTTGGAGTCAAAGAGACGCTTGATGCTGTTGACAAAGGTTTGATTGACTGTGGATTTGCATGGACTCACTATTGGTCAGGTGAACACCCTGCTGCAATGCTATTTGGTTCTCCAGTAGCTGGTGGTGGAATAGGTATAGATAATTTAGCGTTTTTATCTTGGTTCCAATATGGTGGTGGAAAAGCGCTTTATGATCAATTATGGAAAGAGATGAACAGAGACATTAAAGGATTTATGCTTCAACCTGTTGGACCAGAGGCTTTAGGTTGGTTTCCAAAACCAATTAAAGATATGGCTGACTTTAGAAAATATAAGTTCAGAACTCCTCCAGGAATTCCAGGACAAACTTATAAAGACATCGGTATAGCATCTGTTGCAATGGGAGGTGGAGATATTCTACCAGCTTTAGAAGCAGGAACTATTGATGCTGCTGAATGGTGTTGTCCAAAACCAGACTTAACATTTGGTTTCCAAAAAGTTTTAAAGCACTATTACTTACAAGGTTTACACCAAGTGGTGGTAAATGCTGACTTTTATATTACTGGAAAAACATATGATGCTATGACTGCACATGAGAAGAAGTCTCTTGAAGTTGCTGCGGATGCGTCTTTGATAAAATCTTTAAGTTATAGAATTTTATCAAATGGTGAAGCTTTACAAGAACTTACGACAAAACATGGAGTGATTTTAGAAGATACTCCATCTGACTACTTCACCGAGTATATGGCAGCTGCTAAAGCAACTTTGAACAAAAATGCTGAAAAAAATGCATTTTTCAAAGAAGTTTACGACTCTATGAAAGTATTTGCTGATAAAGCAGTTCCTTTCTGGAGTGGTGCTCAAATGTCAAATGCGAAGCTAGGAATGGCTCACGCAGCGACATTAAAGTAATCATTAAATAATTAGAATATTAGAGCGGACTAATAAGTCCGCTCTAATTTTTTTTAATAAAAATTTCTATGGCAGACGAACCAAGTAAATTAGATATTTCAGACGAAATGATTGCCGAAAGGCGAGGTAGTTCAGGAAAAATGCCAGAGGATATGCCAACTTGGATGGCAAAGTCCATAATAAACATAGATAAATTTAGTAAGTGGATTGGTAGTGTGGTTTGCTGGATATTAATGCCACTTATTTTTGCTATGACCTATGAGGTACTAGCAAGAAAATTATTTTTAGCACCAACAATATGGGCTTACGATATAAGCAGATTTTTATATGGAGCTCTTTTTATGCTGGGTGCAGGTTATGCACTTTCAAGAGGAGTTCATATAAGAGCAGATTTCTTATACAGAAATTTTAAAATCAAAAATCAAGGATTAATTGATTTTTGGCTGTATCTCTTGTTTTATTTCCCAGGTCTTATTGTCTTTTTATATATGACTTTTGGATTTGTTTTAGAGTCTATCCAAAGAGGTGAAAGAGGAATGGATACTACATGGATGCCATATATGTGGCCAATCAAAACATGTTTATTAATAGGAATTATATTTTTACTTATCCAAGGATTTTCAGAATTACTTAAAAGCTACTGGGCAGCTAAAAAGGGTGAATGGCCAGGAGAAGATAAATGATAGCAGAATTAATTGATCCAGCTATTTTAGGTTTTATTTTAGTTGGGGTGATGCTTTTTGCAATTTTTGTTGGATTTCCAATTTCTTTCACTTTGATTTTTTTAGGTTTTGTATTTGGTTATTTAGGATTTGGAAAATTAGTTTTTTATTTAATGACGCTCCAATTTTCGATGGTTATGACTGAACAAACTCTCGCAGCCGTTCCACTCTTTGTATTTATGGGAATTATGATGGAACAAGCAGGTTTAATGGAAAGGCTATTTTCAGCTTTCCAAATGATGTTAGCTAGAGTTAAGGGCTCATTATACTACGCAGTATTATTTGTTTCAGTAATTTTTGCGGCTGCAACTGGAATAGTTGGTGCCTCAGTTACTATCTTAGGAATTATGGCTGCAAAATCAATGAACAGATCAAATTACGATGTAAAACTTGCTGCAGGTACAATTACAGCTGGTGGAACTTTGGGAATTTTAATACCACCCAGTATCATGCTTGTGGTTATGGGGCCAATAATGGAAATTCCAGTTATAGATTTATTTGCTGCTGCAATTATTCCAGGAATTCTTCTTGCAAGTTTATATGCAGGCTACACCACAATCAGATGTATGATAAACCCAAAACTTGGGCCTGTGCTACCTGAGGAAATGCGTGCAGCTAGTATGAAAGAAGTTTGGATTGAGTTTTTTTTAGGTTTAGTTCCACCCGCAGCATTAGTTTTTGCAGCATTAGGAAGTATTTTATTTGGTTTTGCTACACCGACAGAGGCCGCTGGGTGTGGTGCAATGGGTGCATTGCTACTTTCATTAGCATATAAAAAATTAACATTATCAAAACTTCAAGAAGCTTTAGTTAAAACTTTAGAAATTACAGCTTTGATTATGGTTTTAGTTGCTGCCTCAAATTTTTTTGGAGCAGTATTTGCCAGATTGGGAACACCAACTTTATTAACAGAATTTTTATTAGGTTTAGAAATGAATAAATATCTGATCTTAGGAATGATTATGGTCATGATATTTTTACTGGGTTGGCCATTAGAATGGGTACCGATAGTTATGATTATTGTTCCAATAATTTTACCACTAGTAGAAGCGTTAGGATTTAATTTAACTTGGTTTGCAATACTAGTAGCTGTTAATCTCCAGACCGCCTGGCTATCTCCACCTGTTGCACTCTCAGCATATTTTTTAAAAGGTGTAGTTCCTGAATGGGATTTAAAAGATATTTATTACGGAATGATGCAATTTATGGTTCTACAAATAATAGGTTTGGTTTTAATTATTATATTTCCTAAAATTGCCTTATGGTTGCCAACTCTCTTATATGGACAGTAGAATTTATTAGTTTAAAATAAATTTAGTGAATCAGCCAAAAGTAAAATATTCTCTTTCAAATTGGGACCTGGTGACAGTTAACCCAAATTACAAAACTTGGAATTGGAAAGATCTTTTTTGTTTTTGGGGCGCTAATGTACAAAGTGTAATTGGTTTCTCATTAATCTCTTCGCTTTACTTAATGTATAGCTTAAATGTAATTGTAGTATTTTTTGGAATAATATTGGGATCTTTTTTTGTTTATTTATTTTCAAATGCAATTGGTAAGCCTTCTCAAAAATTTGGTTTACCTTTTGCAGTATTATTAAGATCTTCGTTAGGATTTAATGGTGCTAAATTATTTGGATTAATCAGAAGTTTGGTTGGGATTTTTTTATTTGGTATCCAAACTTATTTTTTATCTAAAATATTAGTTTACCTGATAAGAATAATAATTTTTTCAATTGATAATTCCTTATTGGAGCAAGAAATTTTTATTATGTTTTATTTTGGTTTAAATATTATTGATTGGTTTGCAATAGGTATAACAATAGTTCTACAGACTTTGTTTTTTACTGTTGGGATGCAGTATAATAAAAAAATAATAAATTTTTCAGCGATGACAGTCTATGCTGGTATGCTTATTTTTTTCTTTGTGGTTTTATTAAGTGATGTAAAAACAACAATCCAAGCTTTTTCAAATATTTTTAGTCTAAATAGTTTTTTAGACATTAATAATTTGGCCCCTTTACTAACAGTTGCTGGAACAATATTTGCTTATTTTTCAATTTTAATAATTAGTTTTGGTGATTTTTCTAGATATGTAAAAAATGAGCAAGAATTAAAAAAAGGAAATTTAAGTTTAATTTTGAATTTAATTATTTTTTCTATTTTATCTGTTTTTATTGTTACAGGTTCTGATGTTTTTCTTAATCAGAAATTTTCAGATATAGATAGAATTTTTACTAATCCTACAGATATAGTTGGGAAGTTTGACAATATACAAATAACAACAGTGGTTTTATTTTTTATTATAATCGCCTCAGCTTCAACAAATTTAATCGCTAATTTCATACCATCTCAATACTCTTTAATAAATTTTGCTCCTTCAAAATTAGGCTTAAAAAGCGCAAGTTATATAATTTTGTTTCTTGGTTTATTGATTGCAATATTTTGGATGGCTATATTGAGCCAAATAGGAATCTTATCATTTGTTGATACTTTTGGAGCTTTCTTTGGTCCTTTATTTGGAGTGATGGCAGCTGATTATTATTTAATTAAAAATCAAGAATTAAGTAATAAAGATTTATATTCTGTAGATAAAGAGAGTGCTTATTATTACTCAGGTGGTTGGCATATAAAAGGTGTTTATTCTTTAATTTTAGGATTTATTTTTTCAGCGTCTACAATTTGGAATACTAATTTAATGTTTTTACAATCTTATGCTTGGATAATAGGTGCATTTGTTGCTTGGATAACATACTACTTGTTAGCAAAAAAATAATTTTAATGCACATATTTGATTTTAAAAATAGAACAGCTGTAGTTACTGGTGGAGCTCAAGGGTTTGGTTTAGATGTTGCAAAAAGATTTTTAGAGTCTGGAGCTAAAGTATTTATATGGGATATCGATGAAAAGCTTCTTAAATCAGCAGTTGATGAAGTAAAACACCCTAACTTATTTTACAGCGTTGTTGATGTATCAAATTATCAAGATGTAGAGAAAAACGTTGCAGACATAATCTCAAAATCAAATATAGATATTCTAATCAATAATGCTGGAATAACAGGTCCTACAGGTCCTTTATGGGAGTATGATGTCGAAATGTGGAATAAAATAGTACAGATAAATTTAATGGGTACTTTTAACTGTTGTCGAGCAATTGTCCCAAATATGATTAAAAACAACTATGGAAGAATTGTTAATGTAGCTTCCGTTGCAGGCAAAGATGGTAATGCAAATGCAAGCGCGTATAGCTCAGGAAAAGCTGGTGCAATTGGGTTAACGAAAGCTTTGGGCAAAGAATTAGCTGATAAAGATATAGCTGTGAACGCTGTCACTCCAGCAGGTGCTAAAACTAGAATTTTAGATCAAATGAGTAAAGAGCACGTACAAAGAATGCTGTCAAAGGTGCCAAGAGGAAGATTTCTTGAAATACATGAGTTTACTTCATTAGTTTGCTGGCTTTCTTCACAAGAAAACACTTTTTCTACAGCTGCGGTATTTGATATCAGTGGTGGTAGATCCACATATTAGTCTCAAAAATTTGAAACTATTTTTAGATCTTTATTTTGATTTTTAATAGAATTTTTACCCATAACAGGCGCTGTGATCATTATTGACCAATAGATAAGAAGTATAAAAACAGAAATTATTTTCATATTATTCATTTAGCAATCAATCTTGTATTTAGAATGTTTAAATTGTGACTGAATATTGAATTTATAAATAATTTATCTATAAGAAGGCCATGTTTAAATTTTTTTATATTTTTATTACATCATTAATTTTTCTTAATTCTGCACTGGCTGAAAATGTGAATATTTTTAAATTTACAGAGCAAGAACTTTCAGAACTCGATGTTCGTAAGGTGAGAGGAGCAGATAACAAAACAGTTTATACTGTTGGATCAAACGAGAATGGCAATTTTTTAAAAGCAGTTGCTGATAACGCTGCTTCTGGTCTTGGAAAAGAGGTTAAAATCAATCTAAATAAAACACCTTTTATAAATATTACCTGGAAAATTGAGAAAGATTTGCAAGGTATTAATGAGAATTCAAAAAAAGGTCATGATTTTGCAGCTAGAGTCTTTGCTGTCAAAAAAACAGGAGCAACACCACTTTCAAATAGAGCAATTAATTACGTTTTTTCAAGCAATAGTGCAGTTGGCCAGAGTTGGCCAAGCCCTTATACAAAAAAATCAATAGATAATGTATTAGCAACTACAAAAGATAATCTGAATGTTTGGGTAACAGTGAAAGCCAATGTTAAAGAAGATTTTAAAAAATTTCATGATTTAGATGTAAATGAATTAGACGGCCTAGCTATAATGGCAGATACTGATAATTCAAAAATGAAATCAATTTCTTATTTTCAGAATATTTATTTTTCAGCAGATTAATTACCATTTTAAATACTTTTTTAATCCAATACTTAAAAATGATAATAAAATAGCTGCGATAACATCAGCAATTGGAATTGCATTTGGAAATCCAAAGTTCCATAAAACTACTCCAATTAACCAAATTATATAAATTTTCATCAAAGATATTATATCTTAGTTTCTATTAAATTTTTATTTATTTGATATTATCAACTTATGCATAAAAACTTTACTCATAATGTTAAAGTGTATTATGAGGACACAGACGCTGGTGGAGTAGTGTACTACGCTAATTATTTAAAATATTTAGAAAGAGCTAGAACTGAAGCGTTATCAACTATTGGATTAAGCAACACAAAAATAAAAAATAATTTTGGTGCTCTTATAATTGTTAAATCGTGCAATATTGAATATAAAAAATCTGCATATTTAGAAGATGATTTGCAAATTAAATCTTTTCTAGACTCTACTTCAAAAACTTCTTTTTTAATGAATCAATCAATATTTAAAGATGAGGAATTGATCGTAGAAGCTAAAATTCATCTAGTATTTATAAATGAAAAATTTAAGCCAGTTAAAATTCCAGAAAAAATCTTATCAGAATTTAAACCCTATACTTCTAGTTCATAGATATTTTTCTAGCTTTTTTAAATAAATCTACAATCATTCTTTCAGATACAAGCTTAGTATTTACATTTCTGGGGCTAGGGTGATAACAGGCAATTAATTTAATATTTCCTGGTAGTAAATAGGATTTTCCATGAATAAATTTTATCTTTTCATTAAAACTATATTTTTTTTTATAAAATTTAACACAATTATCAAATGCCACTTTTCCTAATGCAATAATAGTTTTTAATTTTTTTAAATTATAAATCTCACTGTCAAAGTATTTTGAACAATTATTAAGCTCTTCTATTTTAGGTTTGTCTCCTGGAGGAACACATTTTAAAATATTAGTTATATATGTTGATTTTAATTTAAGACCATCATTTAGATTTTCTGAATTTGGTTGGTTTGAAATTTTAGCTTTAAATAAACATTTAAATAAAAAATCTCCAGATTTATCCCCTGTGAACGCTCTTCCTGTTCGTGTACCCCCATGGGCTGCTGGGGCCAATCCAATTATTAAAATTTTTGCATCAATTGCGCCAAAACCTGTAACTGGTTTTCCCCAGTAAGTCTCATTTATATTTTGTTTTCTTTTTTCTGTTGAAATTTTTTTTATATAATTAACAAGCCTTGGACATTTTTTACATTTAAGAATTGTTTTATTTAAACTATCTATTTTAATATTCATAAATGAAAATTTTAAATTATTTAGTCATAATATTTATATGCATTAATACATCAGTTAAAGCAGATTCAAAAAATAATTTAATTGATGAATTGCAAAAGGGTGGAAAATTAATTTTCATAAGACATGCTTACGCGCCTGGTGGCGGTGATCCAGATAATTTTGATATTAACGATTGTACAACTCAAAGAAATTTAAGTGATAGTGGTAGAGATCAATCACAAAAAATTGGTAATTTTTTTAAGAAAAATAAAATTTCAATTGGAAAAGTTTATTCTAGTGAATGGTGTCGATGCAAAGAAACAGCATTTATCGCCTTTAAAGAATATGAAACTAAAAATTTTTTAAACTCATTTTTTAGCATAAAATTTGCCAATAATAGAAAAAAGCAAATTATTGATTTTGATAAATTTATTAGTACTTGGGATAAAGATCAAAATTTAGTTTTTGTTACACATTATGTAGTTATTTCTGAAATTTTAAATTATGCACCATCATCTGGAGAGATTGTTGTTTCGGATAAAAATTTAAAAGTTATTGATACTTTAGAAATTGAATATTAAAGTAAATTATCATGTCATCTAAAAGAGCAATGAGACAAGCACAAAAACAAGCGTACGCAAAGCATCGTTCAAATATTACAAACAGTAAATTTGAACTTAAAAAAAAACTCTACAAAAAAATAAAGAAGTGAAACAAAATAAAAATTAACTTTGTTGATCAAATTTTTCTATTTTTTTGCAGGTAGACATTTTAGATAAACTTTCAACATCATTTAAAACTGCCTTCATAAATATATCAGGTTTATTTTTTTCAAATAAAATTTGAGTATAAAATTGTGGATAACCATGTTTTAAAGTAAGTATTTTTCCATTTTCCTCATAAATATTTCTAACATATGTATTTGATTTTTTTACACTTAAGTCTGTTAATCTATATTTTTGATATGTTTTTTCATTGTAAACATAATTTCTTGTCATAATTAATTCATTTAGATTTAAAATATATTCATTTTTTAAAAAGCCGTCTTCTTTGTGATCGCACTTACTTAAAATAATAATTTCCGAGTGAGAATTAAAAGATATAAAAAAAAATGATAAATAAAATATTAAAAACTTAATTTCTCTCATTCTTGTCTACAAAAAATAAAGCTATAATAAATATTATAGTCCAAGCAAATACAGACAATGTTTTTAAAGGAGTAGTATCTGCCCCCCAAACATCAAAGAATAAAGCCCCAATAATTATCCCTATAGCATATATAATACTTACAATTTTAACTTTACTCATATTTTATATTATTCTTTAGTTAAGTTTTTCTTGAAAAGAGACATACCATTCTTGATTTTATAAGAGTAAGACTCTTTAAAACTTTCAAGCTGCCAACCAGTAAGCCTTTTTTCAATTTCGATTATATTTTCTTTTTTCCAATCATCAGTTGTTTCTTCAAGCTTCCAAAGTCTTTTTTCTTCATTACTTCTTCCGCAACCATAACAATATCCTGTTGATGGATCAGTTTTGCAAATGCTTATGCAAGGTGAAATAATCATTTTTTATAAATTAGTATAAATTTTATTAGATAAATAGATAATTTTTTAACAATTGTCATTGGACAAATAGTTTCAATAATATATAAAACCTCGTAATTTGTGGGGCGATGGCGGAATTGGTAGACGCGTTGGTCTTAGGAACCAATATGGCAACATGTGAAGGTTCGAGTCCTTTTCGCCCTACCATTAAAATATTATGAAAGTTACTGTAGAAAATAAAAAAGGTTTAAATAAAGATCTTAAAATTTTTATCGATAAAGAGACAATGAACTCTTATATGGATAAAAAATATGAAGAGATAAAAGGTAGTGTAAATCTTAAAGGATTTAGACCTGGAAAAGTTCCAAAAGAAATTTTAAAAAGACAATTTGGTAAAGCAGTTTTTGGAGAAGTTTTAGATAAAGTTTTAAAAGAAACATCTACAAAAGCACTTGAAGAAAAAAAAATTAAACCAGCTGGTCAACCAAAGCTCGATTTAAAAACTTATGGTGAAGATAAAGATCTCGAGTATGTTTTATCAGTCACGGAGTTACCAAAAGTAGAAATTAAATCTTTAGAAAATATTAAATTTGACGAATACAGTGTTAAAATCGACGATAGTGAAACAGATAAAAGAATTAAAGAAATTGCTAAAAACCAACCAAATTTTAAAGAAGTAAGCGCTGATACAAAAGCTAAAAAAGGTGATTTAGTTTCTTTAGATTACAAAGCAACTGTTGACGGTAAGGATTTTAAGGGAAGCGAGGGAAAGAATACTCAGCTAACTTTGGGTAAAGATTTATTCTTAAAAGGTTTCGACGATCAATTGATTGGAGTTAAGAAAGATGATGAAAAGATTGTAGAAGCAACTTTGCCAGAAAATTTCCCTGAAAAAGAATTAGTAAATAAAAAAGCTAAATTTAATTGTAAAATTTTAAGTGTTAAACAATCAGAAGAAGTAAAAATTGATGATAATTTTGCAAAAAATTTAGGAGCAAAAGATCTTAAAGATTTAAAAACATTAATTTCGAAACAAATTAACGATGAATATAAAAATTCTTTAGATCAATTATCTAAAAACCAAATTCTAAAAGAAATAGAAAAACTTAAAGTAGACGAAATTCCAGAAAATTTAGTCGAAGAAGAAGTAAAAATTCTTTCCCAAGGCATGCAAGAAGAAGAAGTAAAGAAGAATAAAAAAAATTTTGAAGAAAAAGCAAAAACAAGAATTAAAACTGGATTAATTTTAAATGAGTTTGGTGAAAAAAATCAAATCAAAGTTTCAGAACAAGAAATTCAGGCTGAAGTTCAAAAACAACTAAGAATGATGCCTGGACAAGAAAAAATGGTTATGGATTTTTACCAAAAAAACCCATCTGCATTAGCGAGTTTAAGAGGAACTGTATATGAAGAAAAAATTTTAAATTTAATTAAAGAAAAAGGTAAAGCAAATAAGAAAGAAATTTCAAAAGAGGAAGCTGAAAAGATTTTAAAAGAAGCTCATAAACACGACCATGATCACGACCATAGCCATGGTGAAGAAAAAAAAGAAACTAAGAAAAAATCACCCACAAAATCTGCTAAAGAAAAAAAACCTACAACTAAAAAGGTAAAATCAAAGCCAGCAGCTAAAAAAGCAAAAAAAGTTAGCAAAAAGTAATCTCAAGTTGTATAAGTAGAACGAATCAACTTATGACAACAAAATTATCAGAACATATGAGCAATCTTGTACCAATGGTCGTTGAACAATCTAGCAAAGGTGAAAGAGCTTACGATATTTATTCAAGATTATTAAAAGAGAGAATTATTTTTTTAACAGGTCAGGTTAATGACAACGTTGCATCACTAGTTACTGCTCAATTATTATTTTTAGAGGCTGAAGATCCAAAAAAAGAAATATATCTATACATCAATAGTCCTGGAGGTTTGGTTACAGCAGGACTAGGCATCTATGATACAATGCAATATGTGAAGCCAGACATTTCTACTTTATGTATTGGCCAAGCAGCTTCCATGGGCTCTTTTTTGCTTGCAGCTGGTACAAAAGGAAAAAGATTTTCATTACCAAATTCAAGAATAATGGTTCATCAACCATCTGCAGGTTTTCAGGGTCAGGCAACTGATATTGAAATTCATGCTAATGAAGTTTTGTCTTTAAAGAAAAGACTTAATGAAATTTATTCAAAGCATACTGGAAAAAGTGTTGAAGAAATAAAATCTGCTCTTGAAAGAGACAATTTTATGACCGCAGATGTCGCACAATCTTTTGGTCTTATTGATGAAGTAGTAGAAAAAAGATCTTAATACACAATATATGGAGTCATCACTAATCGAAACTTGATTAGTGTGAGTCTTCTATAATAAAGTAATTAAATTGATTCGTTATAAAAATTAAAATGACTACAAATAATAAAAATATTCTTTACTGTTCTTTTTGTGGAAAGAGTCAACACGAAGTAAGAAAGTTGATTGCTGGTCCAACAGTCTTCATTTGTGATGAATGCGTTGAGTTATGTATGGACATTATCAAAGAGGAGAGCAAAGATACTTTTGTAAAACATCAAGATGGTCTTCCATCTCCAAAGGAAATTTGTTCAGTGTTAGATGATTATGTAATTGGTCAAGCTCACGCGAAGAAAGTGTTGTCTGTTGCAGTGCACAATCATTACAAAAGATTAAATTATGAAAGTAAAACAAGCAAAAATGTTGAGCTATCAAAATCTAATATACTTTTAGTAGGTCCTACAGGTTGTGGAAAAACATTGCTTGCACAAACTTTGGCTAGAATTTTAGATGTTCCATTTACAATGGCTGATGCTACCACTCTAACAGAGGCAGGTTATGTTGGAGAGGATGTTGAAAATATTATTTTAAAATTGTTACAAGCATCCGACTATAATGTTGAAAAAGCTCAAAGAGGTATAGTTTATATCGATGAGGTTGATAAAATAAGTAGAAAATCAGAAAACCCATCAATCACAAGAGACGTTTCTGGAGAAGGAGTTCAGCAAGCTCTTCTTAAAATAATGGAAGGAACAGTTGCTAGTGTTCCACCCCAAGGTGGTAGAAAACATCCTCAGCAAGAATTTTTACAGGTAGATACCACAAATATTTTATTTATTTGCGGTGGTGCTTTTGCAGGTCTTGATAAAATAATTTCTCAAAGAGATAAAGGAACTTCAATAGGTTTTGGTGCAGATGTGAAAAATACACAAGACAAGAAAACTGGTGAATGGATGAAAGGCTTAGAGCCCGAAGATTTATTAAAATTTGGATTAATTCCAGAGTTTATTGGAAGACTTCCTATGATAGCAACACTTGAAGATTTAGATGAAAAATCTCTAATTAAAATATTACAAGAACCAAAAAATTCTTTAATAAAGCAATATCAAGAGTTGTTTAAATTGGATGGTGCTAAACTAACATTTAAAGAAAATGCTCTAAAAGAAATAGCGCAAAAAGCTATTAGCAAAAAAACGGGTGCAAGAGGCTTGAGATCAATCCTAGAAAATATTTTGTTGAAAACAATGTACGACCTTCCTAGTCAAGATAATATTGAAGAAGTTATTGTGGATGCTGGTGCAGCAAAAGGACAATCGCAACCAATCTTAGTTCATGCAAAAGGTGACAATAAATCCAAGTCAAATAAGACAACAGCGGCTTAATATCCTTAATAAGTAATAAATACCTATTGCATTATAAAATATTATATCCATATTAATCCCATGGACGTCAAAATTTCATTACCCTTATTACCACTAAGAGATATCGTGGTTTTTCCTAGCATGGTAATTCCTTTGTTTGTAGGAAGGGATAAATCTATTTCAGCTCTTAATGAGGTGATGAAAAAAGATAAAAAAATTATTCTTGTTACCCAAAAAAATTCAGAAATTGATGATCCTAAGAAAACCGACGTTTTTATGTACGGTTGTGAAGGTAGCATTTTACAATTATTAAAATTACCAGATGGTACAGTTAAAGTTTTAGTAGAAGGAACTAAAAGAGTTAAAATTTTAGATTTTAAAGATAATGAAAAATTTATAATTTGTGATTATGCTCATTATCAAGATATTTTACCTAAAGATGAGGATTTGTTTCCATTAGCAGCTACAGCTTTAAGAAGATTAGAAAAATTAACCTCAATAAATAAAAAAATTTCTAGTGAAACAATCAATACAATTAAGCAATTAAAAGACCCTTCTCAGATTGCTGACAATATTGCATCTCATATAACTGCTACGATTTCAGAAAAACAACAAATCTTTGAAACTGTTGATGTAAAGAAAAGATTAAATGCCATTATTAAAATAATGGAAAATGAGACGAGCATTATTGGTGTTGAAAAAAGAATAAGAGGTAGAGTTAAAACTCAAATGGAAAAAACTCAAAGAGAGTATTATCTAAATGAGCAATTAAAAGCTATTCAAAAAGAACTTGGTGAAATTGAAGACGGTAAAGATGAAACAACCAGTCTGAATAAAGCAATTACGAAAGCCAAGATGCCAAAAGAGGTAGAGAAGAAGTGTCTACAAGAATTAAAAAAATTAAAAAATATGAGTCCAATGTCAGCAGAGGCTACAGTTGTTAGAAATTATTTAGATTGGATGACTGAACTTCCTTGGCATAAAAAAAGTGAAGTTGACATAGATTTAAAGAAAGCTTTAGAAATACTTGATAAAGATCACTTTGGATTAGAAAAAGTTAAAGAGAGAATTATTGAATTTTTGGCTGTTCAAAAAAGAATGGAGAAAATTAAAGGCCCGATTTTATGTTTAGTTGGACCCCCAGGTGTTGGAAAAACCTCATTAGGAAAATCAATTGCAAAAGCTACAAATAGAGAATTTGTTAGAATGTCAGTTGGTGGAATGAGAGATGAAGCAGAAATACGTGGTCACAGAAGAACTTACATCGGATCTCTCCCAGGTAAAATTATTCAGATGATGAAAAAAGCTGGAACTAAAAACCCTTTAATTTTATTAGACGAAATTGATAAAATTGGAAATGATTATAGAGGCGACCCATCTTCAGCATTATTAGAAGCTTTAGATCCTGAACAGAACACAACTTTCAATGATCATTATTTAGAAGTTGATTATGATTTATCTGATGTAATGTTTGTAACGACCGCTAATACTTTAAATATTCTACCTCCTTTATTAGATAGAATGGAAGTGATTAGATTAGCAGGTTACACTGAGGATGAAAAAATTAGCATCGCAAACAAGTATTTATTACCAAAACAAATTAAAGACAACGGTGTTAAAGAAAAAGAAATGAAGTTGGATGATGACATTATAAAAGAAGTTATTAGAGGTTACACAAAAGAGTCGGGTGTAAGAAATCTTGAAAGGGAAATTTCTAAACTTGCAAGAAAAGTTGTTAAAAAAATAGTAGCTGGTGAAGAAAAAGAGGTTGGAATAAATAATAAAAATTTATCTGATTTTTTAGGTGTTCCTAAATTTAAATTTGGAGAATTAGAGGCTGAGAGTAGAGTAGGTATAGTAACTGGGCTCGCTTGGACTGAGTATGGTGGAGAAATTTTAAAAATTGAGACTGTTACAATGCCAGGAAAAGGGAGAATGCAAATCACCGGTAAATTAGGTGATGTTATGCAAGAATCTGTCAAAGCTGCAAAATCTTTTGTAAGATCCAAATGTTTAGAGTATGGAATTATTCCTCCTATTTTTGAAAAAAAAGATTTTCATATTCATGTTCCTGAGGGAGCAACACCAAAAGATGGTCCATCTGCTGGTATTGGTATGGTAACCTCAATTGTTTCTTCAATAACAAATATTCCTGTCAGAAGAGATGTCGCTATGACTGGCGAAGTTACTTTAACAGGCCAAGTACTTCCTATAGGTGGTTTAAAAGAAAAATTATTAGCTGCACACAGAGCTGGAATAAAAGAAGTTTTAATTCCTAAAGAAAACGAAAAAGATCTAGTAGATATGCCTCAAAAAATTATAGACGATATCAAGATCACTCCAGTCGAATATGCTGATCAGGTTATAAAAATAGCTTTAACAAAAGAACTTAAACCTACAGAGTGGGTTGAGGTAGATATATCTAAAAAAGACGATAAATCTCAAGCTAGTATTCAATAATAATTAATTTACATTATTTAAGTGTTGATGTAATAAGTAGCCTTGTTTTGGGCGGTTAGCTCAGTTGGTAGAGCATCTCGTTTACACCGAGGGGGTCAAAGGTTCGAGTCCTTTACTGCCCACCAAAACTCTAAAGTGGGGGTGTAGCTCAGTTGGTTAGAGCGATCGCCTGTCACGCGATAGGTCGAGGGTTCGAGTCCCTTCACTCCCGCCACTTTTAAGCATTTTTTTGTGCTAATATTAATAAAAATGTGACGTATCAGCCCTTCAACAACAGATAAAAACTGATATATAGATTTCCATGTTATCTGATTTTTTAAAAGATTACTTACCAATAATAATATTTTTAGTATTAGCTCTTGGGTTAAGTTGTGCTTTTGTGGTTGTAAACTTTATTCTATCACCAAAAAAACCTGATCCTGAAAAACTTTCAGCTTATGAGTGTGGTTTTGAACCTTTTGAGGACTCAAGAATGGAATTTGATGTGAGATTTTATTTAGTTGCAATCCTATTTATTATTTTTGATTTAGAGATAGCATTTTTATTTCCGTGGGCAATATCTCTTGGAAATATTGGATTATTAGGTTTTTCATCAATGATGATTTTTTTGTTCATACTTACAATAGGTTTTATTTATGAATGGAAAAAAGGTGCTTTAGACTGGGAATAAAAATTATAAACCACAATGAATAATAAAATAGATCAAGTTCCTGAGGAATTTAAACAACTTGCAGAAGATTTTAGTAAGAATGGTTTTATAACAACTTCTCTTGATAATTTAATTAACTGGTCAAGATCAGGATCACTTCATTGGATGACTTTTGGTTTAGCTTGTTGTGCTGTTGAAATGATGCAAACAGCTATGCCGAGATATGACTTAGAAAGATTTGGAGCAGCTCCAAGAGGTTCGCCAAGACAATCAGATGTTATGATAGTTGCAGGAACTTTAACCAATAAAATGGCACCAGCTTTAAGAAAAGTTTATGACCAGATGCCTGAACCAAGATATGTGATTTCAATGGGTAGTTGCGCAAATGGTGGTGGATATTATCATTATTCATATTCAGTTGTTAGAGGTTGTGATCGAATTGTTCCTGTAGATGTTTATGTACCAGGATGTCCTCCATCGGCAGAGTCATTGTTGTATGGAATACTGCAATTACAAAAAAAAATTAGAAAAAAAGGTTCTTTTATTAGATAGTTATGAAAAGTTTAGAAGATCTAGAAAAAAAAATTAATTCTGAGTTAACTACCAAAATTAACAATACAGAAATTAAACATAATCAAATTTATATTAAAATAGATAAAGAGGATATGATTGATGTTGCTATATTTTTAAAAACAAATCAAGATACTAAATTTAGGCAACTAATAGATATAACAGTTGTTGATTACCCAGAACAAAATCAAAGGTTTGAAGTAGTTTACTTATTTTTAAGTCATGAATTTAATCAAAGATTGATTGTAAAATATTCAATTGCTGAAAATGAAGTAATTCCCTCACTAACTAGTATTTTTCCATCAGCAAATTGGATGGAGAGAGAGGTGTTTGATATGTACGGAGTATCTTTTAAGGATCATCCTGATTTAAGAAGAATACTAACTGATTATGGATTTGAAGGTCACCCGTTAAGAAAAGATTTCCCATTAACGGGTCACACAGAGGTCAGATATAGCGAAGATCAAAAAAAAGTAATTAGTGAACCAGTTAAGCTCGAGCAAAATTATAGAAATTTTGATTATGAAAGTCCTTGGGAGGGAACAATATATATTAAAGAGGAAATTGAGAATAATGACAAAAAAAATTAAAAATCTAAATTTAAATTTTGGGCCTCAACATCCTGCTGCTCATGGTGTTCTTAGATTAATATTAGAACTAGATGGTGAAGTAGTTGAAAAGGCTGATCCTCATATTGGTTTACTTCATAGAGGAACAGAAAAACTTATAGAAAACAAAACTTATATGCAGGCTGTTCCATATTTTGACCGTTTAGATTACGTCGCCCCAATGAATCAAGAACATGCTTTTGCTCTAGCGGTTGAAAAAATACTAAAAATAGATGTCCCAATTAGAGCGCAATACATAAGAGTTATATTTTGTGAAATAGGTAGAATTTTAAGTCATATTTTAAATGTTACAACTCAAGCCCTTGATGTAGGAGCGTTAACACCATCTCTTTGGGGTTTTGAGGAAAGAGAAACTCTTATGACATTCTATGAGAGAGCTTCAGGATCAAGACTTCATGCAAATTATTTTAGAGCAGGAGGTGTTCATCAAGATCTGCCAAAAGGTTTAGAGGAAGATATAGCTAAATTTTGTGAAACTTTTCCAAAAATAATTAATGATTTAGAAAGTCTATTAACTGATAATAGAATCTTCAAACAAAGAAATGTTGATATTGGGGTAGTTACAAAAGAAGACGCCTTAGATAATTCTTTTTCAGGAGTTATGATTAGAGGATCGGGTATTCCATGGGATTTAAGAAAGTCTCAACCTTATGATTGTTATGAAAGTTTAGACTTTAAAATTCCAGTTGGAAAAAATGGAGATTGTTACGACAGATATTTATGCAGAATTGAAGAGATGAAAGAAAGTGTTTCAATAATCAAACAATGTCTTGCAAAAATGGAAAAGGGTCCAATTAAATCATTAGATGGGAAGATTAGCCCACCACCAAAAGCAGAAATTAAACAATCAATGGAAGCTTTAATACACCATTTTAAACTTTTTACAGAAGGTTATAGAGTTCCAAAAGATGAAATTTATACAGCTGTTGAAGCTCCTAAAGGAGAATTTGGTGTTTATTTAATTTCTGATGGATCAAGTAAACCTTACAAATGTAAAATAAGAGCTCCTGGATTTTCACATTTACAATCAATGGATTATTTAATTAAAGGACACATGTTAGCTGATGTTCCTGCGGTATTAGGTTCTTTAGATATTGTTTTTGGTGAGGTAGATAGATGAGTTTAAGAAGACCAGCAAAAGATCAACCAGAAAGTTTTGAATTTAATGCTTCATCATTAGAAGCAGCAAATGTTATTGTTGCAAAATATCCAGAAGGTAAACAACAAAGTGCTGTAATGGCCTTACTTTATATAGCTCAAAAACAAAATAATAATTGGATACCATTAGCTGCAATGAAGTACATCGCTAAATTTTTAGATATGCCTTATATTAAGGTATATGAGGTAGCTACTTTTTATACAATGTATAATTTAGCTCCTGTAGGCAAATACTTTATTCAAATATGTACAACAACACCCTGCATGATAAGAGGCGCTAGTAAATTAGTTGAGGCATGCAAGGAAAAAATTTCCAAAAATGAATGTGAATTATCTAACGATAAAATCTGCTCATGGATGGAAGTTGAATGTTTAGGGGCATGCGTCAATGCTCCAATGATGCAAATTAATGATGATTATTATGAAGATTTAGATAAACAAAAAACTTTAGATATCTTAGATAAAATTTTAAATGGAGAAACTCCAAAACCTGGTTCGTATAGAGGAAGAGTAAACAATGAACCAGAAAATAACAGGAAAACCTTAATGGATTTAAAAAATGCTTAAAGATCAAGATAGAATTTTTCAAAATTTATATAATGACAAAGGCTCAGATGTATCTTCATCACAAGAAAGAGGCGATTGGGTAAATACAAAAGAAATTACTGACAAAGGAAGAGACTGGATAATAAATGAAATTAAAGAGTCTCAATTAAGAGGTCGAGGTGGGGCAGGATTTCCTACAGGTTTAAAATGGTCATTTGCTCCAAAAGAAGTTGGATCTAGACCACATTACTTAGTTATTAACGGTGATGAGTCTGAACCAGGAACATGCAAAGATAGAGATATTCTGAGATTTGAGCCTCATAAGTTAATAGAAGGTTGTTTAATAGCATCTTATGCAGTGCAAGCACATGTTTGTTATATCTATATAAGAGGAGAATATTTTATTGATGGTCAAAAACTTCAGGCTGCAATAGATGAAGCTTATGAGAAAAAACTCTTAGGTAAAAATGCAGCAGGTACTGGTTGGGATTTAGATATTTATATTCATTATGGTGCTGGTGCATATATTTGCGGAGAGGAAACAGCTTTATTAGAAAGTATCGAGGGTAAAAAAGGACAACCAAGATTAAAACCACCATTCCCCGCTTTAATTGGTCTTTATGGATGTCCAACAATTATTAATAACGTAGAAACTATAGCTGTAGTCCCAACAATTCTTAGAAGAGGTGGAAAATGGTTTGCTTCCCTTGGAAGGGAAAAAAATACAGGGACAAAAATATTTTGTATATCTGGAAATGTTAATACACCGTGCAATGTTGAGGAAGAAATGAATATCCCTTTAAAAGAATTAATTGAAGTTCATGCAGGTGGAGTTATTGGAGGTTGGGAAAATCTTCAAGCAGTAATTCCTGGTGGTTCATCAATGCCACTAATTCCAAAAGATAAATGTGAAACATTAACTATGGATTTTGACTCACTTATGGCTGAGAAAAGTGGTTTAGGAACCGCAGGTATAGTGGTCATTAATAAAGATCAGGACATAATTAAATGCATGGCAAGAATCGCAAGATTTTATAAACATGAGAGTTGTGGTCAATGTACACCTTGTAGAGAAGGTTCTGGTTGGATGTGGAGAATGCTTGAGAGAATGGCGAAAGGAGATGCAACCAAGGATGAGGTGGATATGTTAGGTGATGTTACAAATCAAATTGCAGGACATACTATTTGTGCTTTTGGTGAAGGTTCTTCATGGCCTGTTCAAGGATTACTTAGACATTTTAAAAAAGAAATTGAGAAAAGAAATAATTTGGATCCTATTGTTCAAAAGAAAAACAATATCCCATATTTAGTTGATCAACATTTATTAGATAAAAAAAATGCTTAAATTAAAAGTAAACGAAATCGAAGTTGAAGTTGAAGAGGGTTTAACTGTTCTTCAAGCTTGCGAAAAAGCTGGAGTAGAAATTCCAAGATTTTGTTACCATGAAAAATTATCTATAGCAGGTAATTGTAGAATGTGTTTAGTTGAAATGGAAAAATCTCCTAAACCAATTGCCTCATGTGCTATGCCAGCTGCAGAGGGTATGAATATTAAAACAAATACTGCTTTAGTAGAAAAAGCTCGTAAGGGAGTTATGGAATTTTTATTAGCTAACCATCCCTTAGATTGTCCGGTGTGTGATCAAGGTGGTGAATGTGATCTTCAAGATCAATCAATGTACTACGGAGTAGACAAATCAAGATTTAAAGAAAACAAAAGAGCAGTTCCTGAAAAAAATATGGGACCATTGATTAAAACTCAAATGACAAGATGTATTCACTGTACGAGATGTGTAAGATTTGCAACTGAAGTTGCTGGAGTTCCAGAGCTTGGTGCTATTGGAAGAGGTGAAGATATGCAAATTACAACTTATCTAGAGCAATCAATGCAATCTGAATTGTCTGCTAACGTTGTAGATTTATGTCCAGTAGGAGCCCTAACATCAAAACCTTATGTATTTGAAGCTAGACCATGGGAACTAAAGAAAACAGAAACAATTGATGTAATGGATGCAATAGGATCAAATGTAAGAGTAGACACATATGATTGGGAAGTCAAAAGAGTACTTCCAATTATAAATGAAGATATTAATGAGGAATGGATCTCAGACAAAACAAGATATGCCTGCGATGGTCTTTTAAATCAAAGATTAGATACTCCATTTATCAAATACAACGGCAAGTTTGAAAAGGCCTCATGGGATGAAGTGTATAAAATAATTAAATCTAAATTTGAAAACACATCAAAAGAAAAAATATGTGGTTTTGTTGGCGATTTAAACAATATGGAGACTGGTTATATTTTTAAAGAATTTTTTGATCGAACAATTGATACTAAAAATTACGAGTCAAGATCTGATAACAGATTTATAAATACCTCAAAAAGAGAAAACTATTTATTCAATTCTTCAATAAATGGTATTGAAGAAGCAGATTTAATCTTTATGGCAGGTGCAAATCCAAGATATGAAGCAACTATTTTGAATGCTAGAATTAGAAAAGTTTTCTTAAACAAAAATACAAAAATAATTTCACTTAATGATGTTGGTGATTTAACTTATCCATATCAAAGTTTAGATGGTCAAACACAAACTTTAAATAATATTCTTGAGGGAAATCATGACATATCTAAAGAAATTATTAATTCAAAAAAACCAATAATCATTATTGGTGAGTCTCTGTTAAGATTAGAGTCTTCTGAATTTTTATTCAATAAAACAAAAGAATTTTTATCAAAAAATAATAAAATTTCTGATGAATGGAATTCTTTAAATATTTTAACAACTGATGCAGCAACAGTAGGAAATATTGATCTTGGAATAATTAATAATGAAAATAATTTAATAAGCGATTTAAAAGAACATAAATTCGATATTGTTTATCTTGTAGGTCAAGACAATTTAGTATTTGATAAAAAAGATGAATTCATAATTTATCAAGGAAGCCATGGTGACAAAGGTGCTGAGATCGCTGATATTATTCTACCAGGCGCTGCTTATACTGAACAAGACGGATACTTTACTAATTTAGAAGGAAAAATTCAAAAAGCCTTCAAAGCATCATATCCACCAGGTGATGCAAAAGAAGATTGGCAAATAATTAATGAACTAGCCGAATTTATGAATAATAGAAAATTATTTAATGACAAAGATGAATTAGAAAGCAGCATGTTTAATTATTTAAATTTACAAAAGGAAAAACAATTAAATGACATTAATAATTCTACTAACGAGTTTCAAAATGAAACTTTAACAATCAAAGTAAAAGATTATTATTTTTCAAATGTTATTGCTAGATCTTCAAAAACGATGGTTGAATGTAATAATTCTAAACTAAATTTTAAATTAACAGGTACCGAAGGTTAACATGGAATACTTGAGCATAGTTTTTCAAGAAGTTTACAAGATTTTATTCTTAATAGTTCCTGTTCTTGTTTCCGTAGCAATGATTGTTTGGCTAGATAGAAGAGTTTGGGCTTTTGTTCAAAAAAGACAAGGACCTAACGTTGTTGGTCCGTTTGGTTTATTACAATCTTTAGCAGATGCTTTAAAATATATATTTAAAGAAATCATTATTCCATCTAGCTCAAATAAAGTAATTTTTATACTGGCTCCAATAGTTACTATGACTTTAGCTTTAATTGCTTGGGCTGTAATTCCATTTAGCGCAACTCAGGTTTTAGCTGATATTAATGTTGGAATTCTTTACTTATTTGCTGTCTCCTCACTAGGGGTCTATGGAATAATAATGGGAGGATGGGCATCAAACTCCAAATATCCCTTTTTAGGAGCAATTCGTTCTGCTGCTCAAATGGTATCTTATGAAGTTTCTATTGGTGTAATAATTATCAATGTTTTACTTTGTGTAGGCTCGTTAAACTTAAATGACATCGTTATTGCTCAGCAAAATATGTGGTTTGTTATTCCATTATTTCCAATGTTTGTAATATTCTTTATTTCTGCTTTAGCTGAAACGAACAGACCTCCTTTTGACTTACCAGAGGCAGAAGCAGAGTTAGTTGCTGGTTATCAAACTGAATATTCTGGAATGATGTATGCAATGTTTTGGTTGGGTGAGTATGCAAATATTTTATTAATGTGTGCAATGGGAGCAATATTATTTTTAGGTGGCTGGATGTCTCCAATTGATGTTTATCCATTTACATTAGTTCCGGGTGCAATATGGTTAATATTAAAAATTCTTCTTTTATTCATTCTTTTTGCTTTAGTTAAGGCAATAGTGCCTAGATATAGATATGACCAATTAATGAGACTTGGGTGGAAAGTTTTTCTTCCTCTTTCTTTAACTTGGGTGGTATTAACGGCTAGCTATTTATTTTATTTTAACCTTTTACCAGTGAATTAATTATGAATATTTCAAGATTTTTTAAAACAATATTAATGACAGATTTCATTGGTGGTTTGTTCATTGCTATTAAAGAATTATTTAAACCAAAAAAAACAATTAATTACCCTTTTGAAAAAGGTAAAATAAGCCCTCGTTTTAGAGGTGAGCATGCTTTGAGAAGATATCCAAACGGAGAAGAAAGATGTATTGCTTGCAAATTATGTGAAGCGGTTTGTCCTGCTCAAGCAATAACTATCGAGTCAGCAGCAAGAGAAGACGGAAGTAGAAAAACAACTCGTTACGATATTGATATGATGAAATGCATTTATTGCGGTTTGTGTGAAGAATCTTGCCCAGTAGACGCGATAGTTCAAGGTCCAAATTTTGAATTTTCAACAGAAACAAGAGAAGAACTTTATTACACAAAAGAAAAATTATTAGATAATGGTGATAGATGGGAGAATATTTTAGAGGCTAATATTAAAGCTGACTATATCCATAGATAAAAATGATTGCACACGCTATTTTTTTTTATACATTTTCTATAATTGCAGTTGTTTCAGCAATAATGGTTACTGCTTCGAAAAACACTGTTCACTCAGTATTTTTTTTAATTCTTGATTTCATAAGTATATCTTGTCTTTTCATAATGATTGGTGCTGAATTTTTAGGAATGATAATGCTAATCGTTTATGTTGGAGCTGTAGCAGTTTTATTCTTGTTTGTTGTTATGATGTTAAATGTAGCCCAACAAAAAAATCAATGGTTTTCAGGTCAAGCAACCTCAAAACATATCCCAGTTGGTCTAATTATAAGTACATTAATTTTCTTTGAAATTATAATTGTAATAGGTGGTTGGAAATACAAACCAGAAATTTTTGATATTAATAATTCACTTGCTAATACAAGTGTAAGTAATACTCATTCATTGGGACAGATTTTATATACTGATTATATCCATGTGTTCCAAATAAGTGGAATGATACTTTTAGTTGCCATGGTAGGTG
Source organism: Candidatus Pelagibacter communis (assembly GCF_001180205.1). GTDB lineage: Bacteria > Pseudomonadota > Alphaproteobacteria > Pelagibacterales > Pelagibacteraceae > Pelagibacter > Pelagibacter ubique_O. The sequence goes on from NZ_CVSU01000095.1 coordinate 39,632, forward strand.
CCATAGTATTAACTTTTAGACAAAGATCAGGTGTTAAAAAACAAAGTTATATTAAGCAAATATCTAGAGAAAGAGCAGAAGGTGTTGAGGTTCTAGAGGTTCAAAGTAATAAAGGAGTTAAAATAGATGACTGAGATAGGTTTAGGACATTATTTAACTCTAGGTGCTGTGATTTTCTCAATTGGAATCATTGGTATTTTTTTAAACAGAAAGAACATCATTGTTATATTAATGAGTATTGAATTGATATTACTTGCAGTAAATATCAATTTAGTTGCTTTTTCTATTTATTTAGGAGATTTGGCAGGACAAGTCTTTACTTTATTTATTCTTACCGTTGCAGCAGCAGAAGCAGCAATAGGATTAGCAATCATTGTCGTATATTTCAGAAACTCTGGAACAATACGAGTTGAAGAAATAGATAAGTTAAAAGGATAAACATGGAGCTATCGATTATATTTCTTCCACTTATTGCTTCAATTATATCTGGTTTTTTTGGCAGATATATCGGTGATAGAAACTCGGAAATAGTAACAAGTGCTCTAGTTTCAATTTCTGCACTATTATCAATTCATGTTCTTTATCAAGTAATTGTAAATCAATATGAAGAAAATATTGTCATAGCTACATGGATAAGCTCGGGGTCACTTGAGGTAAATTGGTCAATGTTAATTGATCCTTTGTCAGCAGTAATGTTAGTTGTTGTAACTTCCGTATCTGCTTTAGTGCATATTTATTCAATTGGTTACATGTCTCATGATCCTCATAAGCCAAGATTTATGGCTTATTTATCATTATTCACTTTTGCAATGTTGATGCTTGTTACATCAGATAATTTTATTCAATTATTTTTTGGCTGGGAAGGTGTTGGTCTTTGTTCTTATTTTTTAATTGGTTTTTGGTTTAAAAAAGAAAGCGCAAATGCTGCAGCAATAAAAGCATTTGTTGTAAACAGAGTAGGTGACTTTGGTTTTGCTTTAGGAATTTTTTTAATTTTTTATTTATTTGGAACTGTTAATTACTCAGAAGTTTTTCAACAAATTCCAACAGTTGTAGATAAGAATTTATCCTTTTTAGGTTTTGAAGTTAAAGCAATAGATCTAATTTGTTTACTTTTATTTATTGGAGCAATGGGTAAATCTGCGCAGATATTACTACATACTTGGTTACCTGATGCTATGGAAGGTCCAACACCTGTTTCTGCATTAATTCATGCAGCAACGATGGTAACAGCTGGTGTTTTCTTAGTTGTAAGATGTTCTCCAATCTATGAATATTCACCATTGACACTAAATCTTATAACTATCGTTGGGATGACTACTGCATTCTTTGCAGCAACTGTCGCTCTAGTTCAAACAGATATAAAAAAAATTATTGCTTACTCTACATGTAGCCAACTTGGTTATATGTTTTTTGCAGCTGGAGTAGGTGCATACAATGTTGCTATGTTTCACTTATTTACTCATGCATTTTTTAAAGCTTTATTATTTTTAGGATCTGGTTCAGTAATCCACGCATTTAAAGATGAGCAAAATATAAACAACATGGGAGGTGTATGGAAAAAGTTACCATATACGTATGCTTTAATGATAATAGGAACGCTTGCTTTGACAGGTTTTCCGTTTTTATCAGGATTTTATTCTAAAGACGCAATTATAGAATTTGCGTATTTAAAAGGAAATACGACTGGTTATTATGCAGCTGGGATTGGAATAATTACAGCATTTTTGACATCTATTTATTCATGGAGATTGATATTTAAAACTTTCCATGGAGAGTATAATAACAAAGAGATCAAAATAGAGGAAACACATGAGTCCCCATTGGTTATGCTCGTTCCATTGTTTATTCTCTCAATAGGAGCTGTTTTTGCTGGTTTTCTATTTAAAGGATTGTTTATTGGTCATGGTGAGAATTTATTCTGGGCAGAGTCTATTAAGTTTTTAGAGCCTTTGAGCACTGAGCACCCACCTTTATGGTTTTTACTTTTAACACCTTGTTTAGTTTTAGTATCTATTCCAATTGCTTATTACTTGTTTGTAAAAAACAAAGAGCTTCCTAATTCAATAGTTTCTATGAACAAACCTTTGTATAATTTTTTAGTTAACAAATGGTACTTCGATGAGCTGTATGATGTTTTGTTTATTAAATCTTCAAAAAAACTAGGCTTATTTTTATGGAAGTTTTGTGATGGAACTATAATCGATGGTTTTGGTCCTGATGGAATTTCCTCTTTTATAAAAAAATGTTCAATTAAAGCAACTAAATTTCAAAGTGGTTTTATCTATCAATATGCATTTGTAATGTTGTTAGGTTTCTCTGCTTTACTAACTTTTTTAATAATTAAATAATGAATTTTCCTATTCTTTCTTCTTTAATATTATTGCCAATAGTTGGTGCTTTATTCTTATTTTTTACTAAAGATAAAGAAGGAAATAATTTAACTGCTAAATATGTTGCTTTATTTACAACTGTAGTAAATTTTTTAATTTCGATTTATCTATGGATTTCTTTTGACCAATCAACATCTATTTTTCAATTTGTAGAAGATAGAGTATGGATTGAAGGATTTATTAATTATAAAGTTGGAGTAGATGGTATTTCAATTTTATTTATTATTTTAACTACATTTATAACTCCCATTTGCATTATATCTGTAAATAATTCAGTTAAAAATAGATTAAGAGATTTTTTAATTGCAATTCTAATCATGGAAAGTTTCATGATAGGTGTTTTCTGTGCACTTGATTTAGTTGTATTCTATTTATTTTTTGAAGCTGGATTAATCCCAATGTTTTTAATTATTGGTATTTGGGGAGGCGCAAGAAGAGTTTATTCAGCATTCAAATTCTTTTTATATACACTATTGGGATCCGTTTTAATGTTGGTTGCAATAATTTCAATTTATTGGATTACAGGAACAACTGACGTAGTTCAACTATATGAAATTGGTATTGATGTTAAATATCAAAATCTATTGTGGTTAGCATTTTTTAGTTCTTTTGCTGTTAAAACACCTATGTGGCCAGTTCATACATGGTTGCCTGATGCTCACGTTGAGGCTCCTACCGCTGGGTCTGTTTTGTTAGCTGCCATATTGTTAAAGATGGCTGGATATGGTTTTATAAGGTTTTCTTTAGGTCTATTCCCGATTGCATCTGAAGTATTTACACCATTAATTTACACTCTGAGTGTTATAGCAATCATATTTACATCACTTATAGCTTTAATGCAGGAAGATATGAAAAAGTTAATTGCTTATTCATCAGTTGCGCATATGGGTTTTGTAACTTTGGGCATATTCACTTTGCAACAACAAGGAATTGAAGGAAGTATAATTCAAATGATTAGTCACGGATTAGTTTCGGCAGCATTATTTTTAACTGTTGGTGTAGTTTATGACAGAATGCATTCTAGATTGATAAGTACTTATGGCGGACTAGTTTCTGTAATTCCAAAATATTCAATACTATTCATGTTATTTGCTTTGGCATCCCTGGGTTTACCTGGAACTAGTGGTTTTATTGGTGAGTTTTTAATATTAATGGGAGCTTTTAAAGATAATTTTTTAGTGGCTGTTATAGCAAGTATTGGGGTGATTTTAGGAGCAGCATACATTTTGTGGCTCTATAAAAGAGTAGTATTTGGAAAATTAATAAATGAAGATCTTAAAAAAATTGTAGATTTAAACAGATCTGAATACTTTATTTTAAGTTGTTTAGCTGCACCAATCTTGTTTTTTGGTTTTTATCCTGATCCATTAATAAAAACTATTGAAGTATCTGTTACTGATTTTATTAATATGCATAACACAAATATAGCTAGTAAATAATATGGATGATTTAAATTTAATATTACCAGAAATATTTATTTCACTTTCAATAATGTTTTTACTTGTTTTGGGTGTGTTTAAAAAAGATAGTTCTAAAATCACATTTAATTTGTCTTTATTTGCAATTTTAATTACAGCGATAATAGCAATTAATGAAACTTTCTCTGTCAGCAGGGAAACTTTATTTAATGAAAGTGTTGTGATTGATAGTTTGTCTTCACTAATGAAAATTATAACATTGATTGGAGGTTTTTTAGTTTTAGTTATTTCTTCAAGTTATTTAAAAACATTTAAAATATACAATATCGAATACCCTATTCTTATTTTGAGCTCTATTCTGGGTATGATGGTGATGATCAGTTCAAATGATTTAATTGTTTTTTATATGGGTTTAGAATTGCAATCATTAGCTCTTTATGTTTTAGCCACATATAATAGAGATCAACTAAAATCATCCGAAGCTGGTTTAAAATATTTTGTTTTAAGTGCATTATCCTCAGGATTATTGTTGTATGGATGCTCATTGGTATATGGTTTTTCCGGTTCAACTAATTTTGATATAATATCAAATCAACTAAATTCTAATGAATATGTTTTAACATTTGGAATTGTGTTTATCTTAGTTGGTTTAGCTTTTAAAATTTCTGCAGTTCCCTTTCATATGTGGGCACCTGATGTTTATGAGGGATCTCCAACAACTGTAACATTATTTTTTACAATGGTACCTAAAATAGCTGCCTTGACTGTATTTATAAGGTTTTTATATGTTCCCTTTTTAAATTTAATTGATCAGTGGCAAATGATAATTGTTTTCTTATCAATTGCTTCAATGATTTTTGGAGCAGTTGCAGCAATAGGACAAACTAATATTAAAAGACTAATTGCCTACAGTTCTATTAGCCATATTGGTTACACATTAGCAGGACTAGCCACAGCTTCGAATGAAGGAATTCAAAGTTCAATAATCTATATTTCAGTATATGTTGTAATGAATTTAGCTCTTTTCTGTTGTCTATTAATGTTAAGAAGAAAGGATCAATATTATGAGGATATTAGCGATCTTTCGGGATTATCGAAAAATCATCCGATATTATCTTTATGTTTACTTGTAATACTGTTTTCTTTAGCAGGTATTCCACCCCTTGCTGGTTTCTTTGCAAAATTTTATGTTTTTATAGCAGTGTTAGAACAATCAATGTATTTCTTAGCTATAGTAGGTTTATTATCTACTGTGGTTGCAGCATTCTATTACTTAAGAATTATAAAAATCATATACTTTGACAAAGAAAAAGACAAATATGATGCTGACCATAGTTTATGGTTAAAATTTTCACTTACAGTATCAACAATATTAATCCTTTTATACTTCATATTTCCAAGTCAGTTAATAGAAGTTGTTTCAAGAATTAATATTATTTGATGAAATTAAAAAAATTTAAATTTAAAAAAGTTAAAAGCACAAATAATACTGCAATAAGAATTATTAAAGAAACCAAATACAACTTAGGTATGGTTGTTGCTGAAAATCAAGTAAATGGTAGAGGACAGTATGGAAGAAAATGGATATCATCAAAAGGAAATTTATTTATCTCTTTTTTCAATGAACTAGATAAAACAAAACTATCGATTAATGCTATAACAAAAATCAATTGTCTTTTAGTTAAAAAATCACTCTCTTCATTTACGAGTAAAAAAATTTTATTTAAAAAGCCAAATGACTTACTTATAGATAAAAAAAAAATTAGTGGCATTTTACAAGAAGTTGTATTTGTAAGAGATAAAAAATTTTTAATTACCGGTATAGGTATAAATATTAAAAAAAATCCAATAATAAGAAATTATCCTGCTACAAACTTGCAAGAGGTAACTAAAAGAAAAATTAGCAAATTAAGTGTAGAAAATAAACTAAAACAACTCTTTGAAAAAAATTTATCTAAACTGTATAAAAATAAATAATGTATATTCTAGGCGATATTGGTAATACGGAAACAAAATTATGGATTGTTTCTAAAAATAATAAAATTTCAAAAAAAATAACTTTTTTATCAAAATCTGTAAACAACAGGCAGCTTAATATTTTATTTAGAAGAAATAAAATTCAATTAAATAAAATTGAAAAAATATTATTTTGTAGTGTTGTTCCAAAAACATTTTCTAAAATTAATAAATTTTTATCGAAAAAAGTTAAACTAAAATGCTATGAG
>NZ_CVSU01000096.1 GCF_001180205.1 Candidatus Pelagibacter communis
GGAAGAGAATGATAGTATAATTAAGCGCATGCCAGATGATAAAGAGCCTTTTAGTGCATTGGCTTTTAAAATTATGACAGATCCATATGTTGGTCGACTCACATTTTTTAGAGTATACTCAGGAAAAATAACGACTGGTGAATTTATTTTAAATCCAAATACGGGAAAAAAAGAGCGTGTGGGTAGATTAATGCTAATGCATTCTAATAAGCGTGAAGAAAGAAAGACAGTGTCAACAGGAGAAATAGCAGCTATTGTAGGTTTAAAAAATACTCAGACAGGCCATACACTTTGTTCTCTTGATGCTCCTATTATTTTAGAGTCCATGGATTTTCCTGATCCTGTTATTTCTATAGCTGTAGAGGCAGTTTCCAAGGATGGTCAGGATTCATTAACAAATGGATTGATAAAATTGGCAGAAGAAGACCCAACGTTTAAAGTTAAAAGTGATGAAGATACTGGACAAATTATCATTTCAGGTATGGGTGAATTACATTTAGACATTATTGTTGATCGTTTGAAAAGAGAATTCAAAGTTAATGTCAACATTGGTTCCCCTCAAGTTGCGTATAAAGAGTGTATCACTCAAAAAGTAGAACAGGAGTGTAAGTTTGCCAAACAGTCTGGTGGGCGTGGTCAATATGGCCATGTTATTATTTCAGTTGAACCTAATGAACCTGGCGGGGGTTTTGAATTTATTAATAAAATTGTTGGGGGTAAAATTCCTAAAGAATATATTCCAGCAGTTGAGGCTGGCGTTGTAGGGGCTATGCAAACTGGTGTTTTAGCTGGCTATCCTCTAGAAGATATTATTGTTACATTAATTGATGGAACATATCATGATGT
>NZ_CVSU01000097.1 GCF_001180205.1 Candidatus Pelagibacter communis
CAAAAGGGTATGCCAATTCAAGCATTATCAGGTGTAGATATTGCTTTATGGGATATTCTTGGAAAGAAAACAAACTCTCCTCTTTATCAACTTGTAGGCGGTAAATGTAATAATGAAGTTCCAGTATATGGATATGGGATGATGTTGCAAAAAAAATCAGTTGATGAGTTAATTCCATTATTTCAAGAAGAAGCAAAACATATTAAATCAAAAAACTTTAAAGCTATGAAAATGAAAGTTGGATTGGGTCCAAAAGAAGATTTAAAGTTAGTACAGGCAGTTAAAGACTCTATAGGTAAAGACTTTAAATTAATGGTTGATGCAAATCATGCTTACAATTTAAAAGATGCTCTCTATGTTGGAAAAGGACTTGATGAACTAAATATTCATTGGTTTGAGGAACCTATTGCTCCTGAAGATTATGATGGATATAAGGAATTAAAACAAAAAATCTCCACTAGTATTGCAGGAGGTGAGGCTGAATTTACAAAATATGGCTGGAATAAACTAATATCAAACAAAT
>NZ_CVSU01000098.1 GCF_001180205.1 Candidatus Pelagibacter communis
AGAAAATGAAGAGATACTAAAAAGAGAACCCTACATAGATTTAGTAATTGGTCCTCAAGCTTATCATAAAATTAATGATACAATTTTAAATTATACTAAAAAAAAGAAAAAACTAGAGGAGACAGAGTTTGATGCAGTTACTAAATTTAAATATTTAAGTAAAATAAAAAATGAAGCTGGAAAAGTTTCATCCTTTTTAACTATTCAAGAAGGATGTGATAAGTTTTGTCATTTTTGTGTAGTCCCATACACAAGAGGACCAGAGTATTCTCGACCACTTAATCAAATTCTGGATGAAGCAAAATATTTAGCTGATAGCGGTGCAAAAGAAATAATTTTACTTGGTCAAAATGTAAACGCTTATGACAATGAAGGGTACAGACTATCAGATTTAATATTTAACATTGAAAAAATATCTGAAATTAAAAGAGTTAGATACACAACATCTCACCCAAAAGATATGACGGAAGATTTGATTGAAGTTTATAAAACTTCTAAAAAGTTAATGCCACTCGTACATTTACCTGTCCAAAGTGGATCTAATAAAATTTTAAAATTAATGAACAGAAAACATACTATTGAGGAATACTTAAATACTTTTGATAAATTAAAAGAAATTAACCCAAATATAAAATTTTCTAGCGATTTTATAATAGGTTATCCTGGTGAAGAAGATCAGGATTTTAAAGATACCTTTAATTTAATTGAAAAGGTTAAATTTATTAACTCTTACTCTTTCATCTTTAGCCCAAGACCAGGAACAGTAGCTGAAAATTTAGAATTAATTGAAAAAAAAATTTCTATCGAAAGATTAGAAAAAATTCAAAATATTTTATTCGAAAATCAAATTCGAATGAATAATTCATTGAAGGGTAAAGTTGTTGACGTTTTGGTCGAAAATTTAACAGACGATAAAAGTAAAGCTTTTGGCAGATCTGAGTATATGACATCTGTAATTTTTAATGGTAAAAAGAATGATATTGGAAAAATAGTGCAAGTGAGAATTAAAGATAGTAATAGAAATACTTTATTCGGTGAAGTTATAACTAATTCAAATCAGAAAGTTGCATAGAATTTGAGTGGAATAACTAAAAAAAATATCGATCAGTCTTTAAAATTTGTTTATTCAGATAACAATTCTTTAAGCGTTATATTTCACGACAATAACTTGTTAATGGGTGTTGTTGGGGAATTTAATAAAAATTTACAAGAATTAGAAAAAATTACAAATTGCAGCTTATATTCAAGGGGAAATTCAATTTTAATTAAATCAACACCTGAAAAGAATGAAAAAATTAAAAATGCTATTCAATTTTTGGCTAATCAGTTTATTAATAATGGAAGTATAGAGAATAAAGATATACTTTCATCGGTTGATAACTTTATGATTAATGAAAAAGTAAAAAATAATAATGTTACAGATATTATCAAAACTCCAAAAAAATCTATAATTCCTAGATCTGAAAAACAAAAAAGCTATGTGAGAGCTTTGAGAGAGAGCGATATTGTAATTTCAGCTGGGCCAGCAGGAACTGGAAAAACTTTTTTAGCAGTCGCTGTAGGTCTAACTATGCTTTTAGAAAAAAAGATTGAGAGAATTATTCTTTCAAGACCAGCTGTAGAAGCAGGCGAACGTTTGGGATTTTTACCTGGTGATATGAAGGAAAAAGTAGACCCTTATCTTAGACCTTTATATGATTCTTTATATGATCTATTCGACTTTGAAAAAATACAAAGAATGATTGAGATTGGAGATATAGAGATTGCACCTTTAGCTTTTATGAGAGGTAGAACTCTAAAAAATTCTTTTGCAATTTTAGATGAAGCACAAAATGCTACGGATACTCAGATAAAAATGTTTTTAACACGTATTGGAGAAAATTCTAAAATTGTTGTAAATGGTGACCCATCTCAAATTGATTTACCAAATAAAAGTATGTCAGGATTAGTTAGATCAAAAGAGTTACTAGGTCATTTAAAGGAAATATCCATAGTTGATTTTGATCATTCAGATGTAGTCAGACATCCACTTGTTTCTAAAATAGTCAAAGCATACTCAAATAATGATTAGTATTAATGTCTTCTCTGAGGAGAAGGCTTGGTCAAAAAGACTTAAAAATAAAGACGTTTTTTTTAAAAAAATATGTAAAGCTTTTCCAAAAAAATATAAATTTTTGAATAAAAAAGTAACCTTAACTCTATTACTTTCAAATAATCAAAATATTAAAAAATTAAATAAAGTTTTTAGAAAAAAAAATAAATCTACCGATATATTATCTTTTCCATTAGATAAAAAAATAAAAATTTCAAAAAATACTTATCTTGGAGACATTATCATTAGCTATAATTATCTAGACAAACCAAGATCACAAAATTTAAAATCTTTTAAAGAAAAAGTTACTAAATTATTCATACATGGTTTTCTTCATCTTTTAGGTTTTGATCATAAAAAAAATAAAGATTACTCCAAAATGTTAAAAGAAGAAAATCTATTATTTAAATCTGTACAATCAAAAATAAATTAAATTGAAAAATAAATTTTATATTGAAACAATTTATTTAATTTTATTAGGAGTGCTTACTTCCTTAAGTTTGCCTCCATTTAATTATGTTGTAATAAATTTTTTAACTTTTAGTTTATTCTATATATTTTTAATAAAAAAAATTGAGTTTTATAAAAATAAAAGAATATTTTTTCTTTATGGTTGGTTATTTGGGTTTGGTTATTTTGTAAGTAATTTATATTGGATCTCAATATCATTAACGTTTGATCAAAATTTTAAGTTTTTAATACCTTTTACAATAATATTAATACCTGGTTTCTTAGCCTTGTTTTATGCTTTAGTTGCTTATTTATTTTCAGTTTTTAAGTCAAATAAAAATTTGAGTTCATTTTTTCTTTTTTCTTTAATATTTGGAATAATAGAGTTTCTACGAGGATCAATACTCACTGGTTTCCCTTGGAATTTAATTGCTTATAGTTTCTCTAATCAAATCGAGATTTTAAACATTACATCAGTCATAGGCACATACAGCTTTAATCTTTTCTGTATTTCATTATTTGCAAGCCCATCAATATTCATTTTAAGAAAAAATAAAAAAGATATTAGTGTATGTGTTGCGTTCCTTATTACAACAATATCATTTTATGTAATTGGTTCACAAAATATAGAAAAATTTAATAATCAAGAAGTAAAAAATCTTGACTATAAACTTAGAATTTTGGGTTCAAATATAAGTATAGATAGATTTTATAACAATGTTGATCCGATAACTGCAATAGAAGAGCTAATTGAAATCAGCTCTCCTAAAAAAAAACAAAAAATAATTTTTATTTGGCCAGAAGGTATTATTCCAGGTATTTCACAAGACCAATTAAAAGAATACAAGTGGTTATTTGAAAATAAATTTAACGAAAATCATTTGTTAGCAATTGGTATTAATAGTAAAGAAGATGAAAATCAAAATATTAAATATTTTAATTCATTATCTATATTTGACCACAATCTAAATATAATAAATTCATATAAAAAAATAAATCTGGTCCCTTTTGGTGAATTTTTACCTTTTGAAAAAATATTAAAAGGTATTGGCCTTAAAACAATTACTAATGACTACCAATCGTACTCAAAAGGTGAAGAAAGAAACATAATTGATCTAAAATTTAGTAATTTATCAGTGAAAATATTGCCTCTTATTTGTTATGAGATAATTTATTCAGGTAAAATTTTCACTAACAGTAACTTTGATTATATTGTAAATATTTCCGAAGATGGCTGGTTTGGTAAATCAATTGGTCCAGAGCAACATTTTGCTCATAGTATTTTTAGAGCTATAGAGAGTGGAAAATATGTTTTAAGGTCTGCAAATAATGGGACAACAGCAATTATTAATCCAATGGGTGTTATTGAACGAAAAGTTGATATAAATCATTTTGGTTATATAGATTTAAGTGAGTCAAGGAAAAAAGATGCAACTCTATTTGCAAAATTTGGAAATAAAATTTTTGGGTTTATAATTTTATTGTATATTTTTTTAATATTTTCATTTAAGAAACTTAAAAATGAGTAATTTAAAAAATTATCTTTTCACAAGTGAATCTGTTTCCGAAGGTCATCCAGACAAAGTATCTGATAGGATTTCAGATATGGTTGTAGATAGTTTTATTTCTGGAGATCCATACTCAAGAGTTGCGTGCGAAACATTAACTACAACAAATAAAGTTGTTTTAGCTGGTGAAGTAAGAGGACCAGAAATTAAAAAAGATGAATTAATTGAAAAAGTAAGAAATTGTATAAAAGATATTGGTTATGACCAAGAAGGATTTACTTGGAAAGAAGCTACAAAAATTGAAAGTCATTTACATTCCCAATCAGCTGATATTGCTATGGGTGTAGATTCTTCTGGTAATAAAGATGAAGGAGCTGGAGATCAAGGTATTATGTTTGGATACGCATGTAATGAAACAGATGTTTTAATGCCAGCACCAATTCATTATTCTCATCAAATTTTAAGATTGATGGCGGAAGACAGAAAGTCAGGAAAGTTAAAAAATATTGAACCAGATTCAAAAAGCCAGGTAACATTCGAGTATGTTGATGGAAAACCTTCAAAAGTAAAATCTGTAGTTATCTCGTCACAGCATTCACCAGATGTTAATCAATCGCAAGTCAGAGATTTATTAAGACCTTATATGTTAAAATCTATTCCTGAGAATTTTCTTAATGGCTTCAATGAGGATGAGTTTTATGTAAATCCAACGGGTAATTTTGTGATTGGTGGTCCTGATGGAGATTGTGGTCTCACGGGTAGAAAAATTATTGTTGATACATATGGTGGCGCTGCACCTCATGGAGGAGGTGCTTTTTCAGGAAAAGATCCAACTAAAGTTGATAGATCGGCAGCTTACGCGGCGAGGTATATTGCTAAAAATGTTGTAGGTTCAAAAATTTCTGACAAATGTTTAATTCAATTAGCTTATGCAATTGGTGTATCAAAACCATTATCTATTTATGTCGATCTATTTGATAATGATTTAGATAAAAATAAATTTGTTGTAGAAAAGATTAAAGAAAATTTTGACTTAAGCCCTAGAGGTATCAGAGAAATGTTAAATTTAAACAAACCAATATATGAAAAAACATCTGCCTATGGTCATTTTGGTAGAGCACCTGAGGAAAATGGTTCATTTTCATGGGAAAAAACTGATAAAACTAACGTTTTTTCTAAATAGTTTCTGTTGAATTAAAAAAAAACTTTACTATATTGCAACTACATTATTGAACTTTACAAAATGGGCCTTAGCCCATTTTTTTTTGGAGCAAACAAAATTATGCTAAATAAAAGAGCAGATAAACTTGAATTATTGAGAATTGCTGAAGCTGTAGCTTTAGAAAAATCAATTGATAAAGAACTTATTATAAGTTCTATGGAAACAGGTATTGCTAAAGCTGCAAAATCAAAATTTGGACAGGAAAATGAAATTAAAGTTTCTATAAATAGAGACAATGGAGATATTGAGCTCTTTAGAAAATTGATAATTTCTGAAAATCCTGAAAATGCAAATACAGAGATAAAATTGGAAGATGCAATTAATTTAAATGAATTAAACAAAGATAAGTCTATTGGTGACGAAGTATTACAGCCACTTCCTTCATTTGATTTTGGAAGAATAGCTGCGCAAACCGCAAAGCAAGTGATTAGTTTTAATGTAAGAGAAGCTGAAAGAGAAAGACAATTTAATGATTTTATTGATAAGAAAGACACTATTTTAAGTGGAATTGTAAAGAGATTAGAATTTGGAAATGTAATTGTTGATTTAGGAAGAACTGAAGCAATAATTCAAAAAAATGAATTAATACCTCGTGAAAATATTAAAGCAGGTGATCGTATAAAAGCTTATTGTTATGATGTTAGAAGAGAACCTAGAGGACAACAAATATTTCTATCTAGAGCTCATCCTAAATTTATGGAAAAGCTTTTTGTTCAAGAAGTTCCTGAAATTTATGATGGACTAATAGAAATTAAATCTTCTTCAAGAGATCCTGGGAGTAGAGCTAAAATATGTGTGAAAGCAGTTGATACATCTTTAGATCCAGTTGGTGCCTGTGTAGGTATGAGGGGCTCGAGAGTTCAAGCGGTTGTAAATGAACTTCAAGGAGAGAAAATTGATATAGTTAATTGGTCAGAGGATCCTGCAATTTTGGTTTCAAATGCATTGTCTCCAGCTGAAGTACAAAGAGTTAACGTTGATAATGAAAGAAAAAAACTTGATGTAATTCTAACTGAAGAAAATTTAAGTAAAGCAATTGGAAGAAGAGGTCAAAATGTACGACTTGCGACAAAACTCTTAAATTATGAAATTAATATAATGACAGATGCAGAAGACTCTGAACGAAGACAATTAGAATTTAAAGAAAAAACAGATAACTTTGTAAAAAATTTAGAGTTAGATGAAACTTTGGGTCAGTTACTTGTCGCTGAAGGTTTTTCAACTATTGATGATATTAAAGATAGTTCAACTCAAAATTTAATGAAGATAGAAGGCATAGAAGAAGATACTGCTAAAGCATTGATAGAAAGAGCTAAAGAGTTTCATGAAAAGGATCAGGAGGATATTTCTCAGAGAATTAAAGAATTAGGTCTTGAAGATGCCTTGATTAATTTAAAAGGGTTAACACCAGGAATGCTAGTTACACTTGGTGAACAAAAAATTCTAAGTTTAGAAGATTTTGCAGACTTAGCATCTGATGAATTAACCGGTGGTTATGATGTGGTTAAAGGTGAGAGAGTAAAAATCCAAGGTTATCTTGAAGATTTTGCTCTATCAAAAGAGGAAGCGGATGAACTAATTATGTCTGCGCGTAACATTGTTTATAAAGATTGAGTGATGAGGTATGGAAAAAAAAAACAAAATTAACAATTTCAGGCTCAGCCAAAAAATCAATCAAGAACATCGAGATTGCTAAATCTCAAGGAAAAAATTCTGTAGTAATTGAAAAACAAACTGGAAAATTCTCGAGTAGAGGTGGATCATTTAGATCCAGTACAAATAAGCCAAGAATAACTTCAACTTTCAACAGAGGTGCGCCATCAAAACCTTTATTTAATCCAAAATCGCCCGTTGTAGCAAACGATTTTGAAAAGAGAAAACTAGCAGAACAAAGAGCCACCAAAAGACTTAAAGGAGATAGTGAAAACAAAGATAAAAAGACTTTAAAAGAAGGCACAAAGAAGAGAGAGTTAAAGTTGACTGTATCAAGAGCACTAAGTGATGAGATTGATGCAAAACAAAGAAGTTTAGCATCCGTTAAGAGGGCAAGACAAAAAGAAATTAAAAATGCTACAAAAGATGATTCTCAACAAAATTTAAAACCGATTAAAAGAGATGTTAATATTCCTGAAGCAATCACAGTAAGAGAACTTGCAAATAGGATGGCTGAACAGTCAAGTAATGTAATTAAACATTTATTTGGCATGGGTGTTACTGTAACCATCAATCAAACATTAGCTGCAGATACTGCAGAGTATTTAGTTAAAGAATTTGGTCACAATCCAATTAGAGAAGAGAAAGCAGAAGAAATAATTCAAAAAATAAAAGCTTCAAGAACAGAAAATTTAAAAAATCGACCACCAATAGTTACTGTCATGGGTCATGTTGATCACGGTAAAACCTCAGTACTAGATGTACTCAGAAGTGCAAATGTAGTTTCTGGGGAATTTGGAGGAATAACTCAACATATTGGGGCTTATCAAATTGAAAGTCAAAATAATAAATTAACATTCATTGATACACCGGGCCATGCTGCATTTACAGAGATGAGAGCAAGAGGATCAAAACTAACCGATGTGGTTGTATTGGTGGTTGCTGCAGATGATGGAGTTAAACCTCAAACCGTTGAATCTATTAAACATGCTAAAGCTGCAAAGGTTCCAATTGTTGTAGCTATAAATAAATGTGATCTACCAGAGGCAGATCCTCAGAAGATAAAAAATCAATTATTAGAACACGAATTAATTGCCGAAGATTTATCTGGTGATACTTTAATGGTTGAAATTTCAACTAAAACAAAACAAAACTTAGATAAATTAGTAGAGTCTATAATACTTCAAGCAGAGATTTTAGATCTTAAAACAGACTATGACTCTAAAGCTACAGGTATAGTTTTAGAATCTAAAATTGATGTTGGTAGAGGTCCGGTAGCAAATATAATTGTCACTACCGGAACTCTCAAGAGAGGTGATTTTTTTGTAAGCGGTTTAAAATGGGGAAAAGTAAGAGCTATTATTAATGATAAAGGTAAAAATATCAATGAAGCTTTACCCTCAACACCCGTTGAAATTTTAGGAATAAATGGTGCGGCAAAAGCTGGTGATGATTTTATTGTACTAGATACAGAAAAAGAGGCTAAGACATTGAGTGAAAACAGAGCTCAAGAAAGTAAAGATGGAAAAAATCCACTAACTTTTGCAACTCAAGATTCTGCTTTTTCAGATAAATCCACAGAAGAATTAAATTTAATTGTTAAATCTGATGTACATGGATCATCAGAAGCAATTAAAAATGCAATTAGCCAAATTAAGCATGATGAAGTCAAACCTAAAATAATTTTAGCAGATATTGGAATGGTAACAGAGACTGACGTTACATTAGCAAAAGCATCGAACGCAGTATTAATAGCCTTCAATGTTAAACCAAGCAAAGAAGCAAAAAAACTTGCTGAAAATGAAAAAATAAAAATATCCTCATACAATATTATTTATGAAGTTTTAGATTATATTAAACAAAGAATGTCAGGATTATTGGCACCTGATGTTCAAGAAGAAATTACAGGTACTGCGCAAATCTTGGAAATATTTAAAGTCTCAGGTGCTGGAAAAGTTGCAGGTTCAAAAGTAACTGAAGGAGAAATTAATAGTACTTCAGATGTTAGAATTATTAGGGACGGTGCTATTATTTATACAGGAAAAATTTCATCAATATTTAGAGAAAAAAATCAGGTAAAACAGGTAAGTGGTGGTCAAGAATGTGGAATTACAGTTAAAGATTATATGGATTTCCAAAAAAATGATACAATAGAAGCTTTTAGTGTTACATCTACAGAGAGGTCAATTTAATGGCAGATAGAATAGGAAAACCGGTATCTCAAAGACAGCTTAGAGTAGGAGAAATGATCAAACAGTCTTTAAGCATGATTTTTATAAGAAATGAGGCTAAGGTTCCCAATTTAGAAACAAATACTATAACGGTTACTGAGGTTAGAATGAGTCCTGATTTAAAAATTGCTAAAGCATATGTTCTTCCATTAGGAGGAAAAGATGCGGAGGAAACAATTAATGTTTTAAAGGAATACTCATTTTTAATTAGAAAAATTTTATCACAAAAAGTGGTTATGAAATTTTTACCAAAATTACTTTTTAGAAAAGATGAATCTTTTGAGTATGCGGAAAAAATAGAAAACTTAATAAAACAAACAAATAAATAGGAAGAAAGAGGCATGAACAAAAAGGCACAAGAATTAGCAATGCATGATAAAGATACTGGATCTTCAGAGATACAAATCGCTTTGCTAACAGAGAAAATTGAAACTCTCTCTAAACATATTAAGCAATTCAAAAAAGATAAACATTCATCTGTTGGATTGTTGAGAGCGGTAAATAGAAGAAAGAAATTGTTAGAATACTTAAAGAAAAATAAAATGGATTCTTACAAAAATGTACTGTCGAAATTGAATTTAAGAAAATAGAAATCAAAATAGATAGAACGGAATGGAACGAAACGAACGAAACGAAATGGAAATGAAATGTTTAAAGTACACAAGAAGGAAATCGAAGTAGCAGGAAAGAAGATAAGTTTAGAAACAGGTAAAGTAGCAAGACAGGCAGACGGTGCAATAATCGCAACATGTGGAGAGACAGTCGTACTAGCAACAGTGGTGGGAGCAAAAAAAGTAAATCCTGATATGGATTACTTTCCATTATCTGTAAATTACCAAGAAAAATATTATGCAGCTGGAAAAATTCCAGGTGGATATTTTAAAAGAGAAGCAAGACCAACTGAGAGTGAAACATTAATCTCTAGATTAATTGATAGACCAATCAGACCTTTGTTTCCTGATGAATTTAAAAATGAAGTACAGTTATTACCAACTGTCATTTCATATGATAAAGAAAATGAACCAGATATTTTATCAATCACCGCATCTTCAGCAGCATTAGCTATATCAGGAATGCCATTTATGGGTCCTGTAGGAGCATCAAGGGTTGGATTTATTGATGGAAAATATGTTTTAAACCCATCTAAAGCAGAGTTAGAAAAATCGAAATTAGATTTAGTTGTAGCAGGTACAAAAGATGCTGTGCTTATGGTTGAGTCTGAAGCAAGTGGTTTAACAGAGGAAGAAATGTTAAATGCAGTTAAATTTGGTCATGAAGGATTTGTTCCAGTAATTGAAATGATAGAGGAACTTGCAAAAGAATGCAGAAAACCTGAGTGGACAGTTGAGAAAAAAGATTTATCTGAGGTTAAGAAAAAACTTGAGGAAACTTTTACAGAAGATCTTAAAAAAGCTTTTGCTACAAGAGATAAACAAGATAGATCAAATCAAATTTCTGAAATCACTGATAAAGCTAAAAAACTTTATGAGGAAGATGAAAACTACACTGATCTTGATGTTAATAGTCAGTTAAAAAATCTAGAAAAATCAATTGTTAGAACAGACATTCTAAAAAATAAAAATAGAATTGATGGTAGGGGTTTATCAGATGTAAGACCTATTGAATGTGAAGTGGGTGTTCTTCCGAGAGCACATGGTTCTGCATTGTTTACTAGAGGAGAAACTCAAGCAATTGTTGTTGCAACTTTAGGAACATCTGATGATGAACAAAGAATTGAGAGCTTAGATGGATTGCAAAGAGAACGATTTATGCTTCACTATAATTTTCCTCCTTTTTCAGTTGGAGAAACTGGAAGAATTGGAACAGGTAGAAGAGAAATTGGTCATGGTAAATTAGCTTGGAGAGCAATTAACTCTTCATTACCTACAAAAGAAGCATTTCCATATACTTTTAGAGTAGTTTCGGAGATTACAGAGTCCAATGGTTCTTCTTCAATGGCTACTGTTTGTGGAACTTCATTAGCATTAATGGATGCTGGAGTACCAATAAAAGAGCCCGTTGCAGGTATTGCAATGGGATTAATTAAAGAAGGAGATGATTTCAGTGTTCTATCAGACATTTTAGGTGATGAAGATCACTTGGGTGACATGGACTTTAAAGTTGCTGGAACTAAAGATGGAATTACTTCTCTTCAAATGGATATCAAAATTACAGGTATTACTTTTGAAATTATGGAGCAGGCATTAAGTCAAGCTAAAGATGGAAGAGTTCATATCTTAGGTGAAATGAATAAAGCATTATCAGCTTCAAGAGAAAATGTTGGAAAACACACTCCAAAAATGGAACAAGTTAATGTTGATAAAAAAGACATTGCAGCTGTGATTGGAAAAGGTGGAGCAACGATTAGAGAGATTGTTGAAAAATCAGGTGCAAAAGTAGATGTAAATGACGAAGGTGTGGTAACAGTTGCTGCTCCTGATGAAGAATCTAGAAACATCGCAATGCAAATGATTAAAGACATCACTGCAAAAGCTGAATTAAACAAAATTTATTCAGGTAAAGTAATGAAGATTATGGAGTTTGGTGCATTTGTTAATTTCTTAGGAAAACAAGATGGACTAGTTCATATCTCAGAACTTGCAGATAAAAGAGTAGCTAAAGTTACTGACGTTGTCAAAGAGGGTGACGAAGTAAAAGTTAAAGTGATTGGTTTCGATAGAGGTAAAGTTAAACTTTCTATGAAACAAGCTGCTGAATAATCTATAACTTAAATTAAAATTTTAAACCCCTGGAATGAGAGTTCTGGGGGTTTTTATATTGAAGATAAATTTATTTTTTTTAAGTATTTTTTATTTGGAACATTTTTTATAACTGCTTGGCCACAACGCATTATTCCTCGTTTTTTATCAAATGTCATTTTGGGTTCACCATATAATTTCCATCCATTCGATAATGCCTCAGTTACGCGATTACAAAATCTTGCTGTATCATCATCAGTAATAAATCTGTATCCCTTCATATATTTTTAACTAAATTTAACTAAAATTCAGGTTATATTTTTAGGATCTGGCATTCCTACCTTGTTATATCCAGCATCTACGTAGTGTATTTCACCAGTAACTCCGTTTGCAAGGTCACTTACTAGATATAATGCTGAATTTCCAACATCATGGATATCTACATTTCTTTTAAGAAAAGAATGGTCTTCATTCCATTTATATAGGAATTTTGCGTCTCCTATTGCAGAGGCAGCTAATGTCTTGATAGGTCCTGCACTTATAGCATTTACTCTCATGCCTTTAGCACCCAAATCTCTAGCTAAGTATTTAACACTGGCCTCTAAAGCAGATTTACAAACACCCATTACATTATAATTTGGGATTGCTTTAGTAGATTCGTAAGTTAAAGTTAATAAACTTCCACCTTGTCTCATTACCTTTGAAGCTTCTTTTGCGACTTCAGTAAATGAAAAGCATGAGATTAACATACTTCTTAAAAAGTTTTCTCTAGTCGTATTTAAATATTCACCTGATAACTCTGATTTATCTGAGAAAGCAACTGCATGCACTACAAAATCAATTTCACTCCATTGAGATTTGATATCCTCAAATAGTTTTACTACTTCTTCTTTTTTTTCAACATCACAACTGAATGTGACGTTTGAATTTAATTTTTCTGCTAAAGGAACTACTCTTTTTTTTAAAGCGTCACCCAAATATGTAAATGCTAGCTCCGCTCCAGCTTCTGAAAGTTTTTGAGATATACCCCAGGCAATAGATCTTTCATTAGCAACACCCATGATTAATCCTTTTTTACCTTTCATCAGACTCATAAACTAAACCTTTTCAAAAATTAAAGCCGCATTAGTTCCACCAAAACCAAAGCTATTTGACATTACTGTATTTAAAGTTGTTCCTGTTTCAGTTTTTGGAACTATTGGAAATCTTTT
This sequence comes from Candidatus Pelagibacter communis, assembly GCF_001180205.1. Taxonomy (GTDB): domain Bacteria; phylum Pseudomonadota; class Alphaproteobacteria; order Pelagibacterales; family Pelagibacteraceae; genus Pelagibacter; species Pelagibacter ubique_O. The sequence continues at coordinate 13,067 of NZ_CVSU01000098.1, forward strand.
AGCATCATCATCCATTTCAGTAATATTTGCAGAACCTGTAATGAAATTATTTTTCATCATTATCAAACAATAAATTGCTTCATGAACTGAAGCAGCGCCTAATGGATGGCCTGATAAAGATTTAGTTGAACTTATTTTTGGAATATCATTCCCAAATGTTTCTTTAATAGCATTTAGTTCAGTAATATCTCCAACAGGTGTTGATGTTCCGTGAGTATTAATATAATCAATTTTATTTTTAGCAGTTGCCATTGCCATTTTCATACATCTAACAGCGCCTTCTCCTGATGGAGCTACCATATCATATCCATCCGAAGTTGCTCCATAACCAGTTAATTCTGCGTATATTTTAGCACCCCTTGCTCTAGCATGTTCGTATTCTTCAAGTACTAATACACCTGCACCACCTGCAATTACAAATCCATCTCTAGTTTTATCATAAGCTCTAGACGCAGATTGAGGAGTATCATTATATTTTGATGATAAAGCTGTCATAGCATCAAACATTGCTGTCATCGCCCAATGAATTTCTTCACTTCCACCTGCAAAAACAACATCCTGTTTACCCATTTGAATTAATTCCATAGAATTTCCTATGCAGTGTCCACTTGTTGCACATGCAGAACTCATTGTGTAGTTAGTTCCTTTAATTTTAAATGGTACTGCAAGTGTTGCTGAAGCAGTACTGGCCATTGTTCTTGGAACAATAAATGGTCCCATTAATTTTGGTGTCTTAGCTCTAGTTTTATCTGCTGCTAAAATTACATTTTCTATAGAAGGTCCTCCTGAACCCATCACAATTCCAGTTTTGAAATTACTTACTTCACTTTCTTCTAATCCAGAGTCTTCAATGGCTTCTTTCATTGCAATATAATTGTAAGCTGATCCTGAACCCATAAACCTTATTGTTTTTCTATCGATATGATCTTCAAGTTTAATATTTGGTTTACCGTGAACATGGCTTTTTAAATTATGCTCTTTGTATTCTTCAGCATAAGATATTCCTGATTTTGAATTTAATAAAGATTGATGAACTTCATCTTGATTATTTCCTAAACAAGAAACAACCCCTAAACCTGTAATAACTACTCTTCTCATTATTTAAATAACCCTACTTTTAAACTTTCAGCTGAATATATTTGTTTATTATCTGCAAGAACAATTCCATTTGCAAGCCCAACAGTTGTTCCTCCAGGAGACATAATTTTTTTCATATCTATTTCATATCTTACATTTTTTACATTCTGTAATACTTCACCTGTAAATTTCACAGTACCCACTCCTAAAGCTCTTCCTTTTCCAGGATTACCTAGCCAACCTAGAAAAAAACCTACTAATTGCCACATAGCATCTAAACCTAGGCACCCTGGCATAACTGGATCTTTTTTAAAATGACAATCAAAAAACCAAAGATCATCTTTAATATCTAATTCAGCTTTTAAAGAGCCTTTATTAAACGCTCCATTATTTTCATTGATTTCCGTTATTCTGTCAAACATAAGCATTGGTGGGAGTGGTAATTTTGCATTACCAGGACCAAAAAGATCACCATTCCCACAAGTTATTAGGTCATCATAGGAGTATGAGTTTTTTTTCATATTCGAGCACCCTTAATACTTGATTTAATCCTAATATAATATAATAAAACAATAAACTTTTATTCATACTTTAGAATAATTATAAAAAACAATGCCAAAAAACTGCAATTTTATTGAAAAATTAAGAGAAGTTGGGCTTAGACCTACTAAACAAAGATTAAAAATGTGTGAAGTTTTGTATAATAGAGAAAAAACTTTTCATTTCACAATTAACGATTTGGTTAAATTGTTATCTGAGAAAATGAATCAAAAGATATCTCTAGCTACAGTTTATAACACAGTTCATGCATTTGAAAAAAAAGGATATCTAAAAGAAATTTCAATCGATAGCCATAAAAGTTATTTTGATACAAACACATCAGCACATCATCATTTTTTTGATGAAGATACGCATGAGTTGATTGATTGTGATGAGAGCGACATAGACAAAATAAATATTAGAAAAAATATTGCAGGAAAAAAAATAAATTCTGTTGAAGTGTTAGTTAGAGTTGCGAGTGATAATCAAACTCAAAAATAATTTAATTAAATCATACACTTAAAATCTACATTATAATAATTCTAAACTATTGACATACTGTTAATATGCATTATATGATTTGTTTATCATTAAAAAGGAGAAAAAATGTCTTTAAAAGGAAGTAAAACAGAAGAAAATTTAAAAGAAGCGTTTGCTGGCGAAAGTCAAGCAAATAGAAGATATCTTTATTTCGCACAAAAAGCTGACATAGAAGGTTACAATGATGTAGCTGCAGTTTTTAGATCAACAGCTGAAGGTGAAACTGGTCACGCACATGGTCATTTGGAGTATCTAGAGGAAGTTGGTGATCCAGGAACTGGTATGCCAATTGGTGAAACAAAAGCAAATTTAGCTTCGGCAGTACAAGGCGAAACTCATGAGTATACTGATATGTACCCTGGTATGGCTAAAACAGCTAGAGAAGAGGGCTTTGAAGAAATTGCTGACTGGTTTGAAACTTTAGCTAAAGCTGAAAAATCACACGCTGGTAAATTTCAAAAAACTTTAGAGTCTATTAGCTAATCAAATTTCTTAGTGGGCGTTAGTCGCCCACTAAAAACAATTCGAATTTCAAAAAACTTAATTATATGAGCAAAGAAGGAAGTTTAGGTGCACCTATACGACATCCTATAGATTTTGAGCATCCTGATTTTTTAAATCCTGAAAAATTAGATGCTGAAATGAGAAGAGTGTTTGATATTTGTCATGGATGCAGAAGATGTTTTAATCTCTGCGATTCATTTCCTAAGCTATTTGACATGATTGATGAATCTAAAAATGAAGATGTTGAAAGCTTATCTAGCGATCAATTTGCCCCTGTCGTTGATGCATGTACATTGTGTGATATGTGTTTTATGACTAAATGCCCATATGTTCCACCTCATGATTTTGATTTAGATTTTCCACATTTAATGCTGCGATATAGAACAGCTCAAAAAAAATTAGGTAAATTACCAAGCGTACCAACACAACTAGCCCAAATAGACCGAAACGCCAAAATTGGTGTAATGTTCTCAAAAATAATTAACTGGGCATCAAATATTAAAAATAAACTAATTAGAAAAATTTTGGAACTTATTGCAGGAATAGATAAAAGAGTTCAGTTACCAAAATATAACTCAGAAACTTTTTCAAATTTTTTTTAAAAAAAATAAAGATAAGATAAATTATCAAACACCTTCTAAAGATAGAAAAGTAGTTATTTATTCAACTTGTTTTGTAAATTTTAATAAAAAAAATACGGGTGTTGCTGCTTTGAAAGTTTTGAAAAAAAATGGTGTTGAGGTTCAAGAAGCTTATCCTGGTTGTTGTGGAATGCCATTTTTAGAACAAGCAGATCTACCAAAGGTTGTTGAACAAGCGAAAAAAGTTTCTAAGGATTTAATCGAATGGATTGATAAAGGATATAAAGTAGTAACCTTAACAGCTAGTTGTGGGTTGATGTTAAAATTCGAATGGCCATTATTATTACCAAACGATGAAAAAATAAAAAAATTATCTGCAAATGTTATGGATATTGATGAGTATGTTGTGGATATTGCAAACAATGAGGGATTAGCAGAAGGATTAAATGAGATTGATGGAGGAGTAACCGTGCATCATGCTTGTCATGCGAGAGCACAGAATATGGGTATCAAAGCAAGAGATATGTTAAAATTGATACCAAACATTAAAATTGATGTAGTTGAAAGATGTGCAGGTCATGGAGGAACTTTTGGAGTAATGAAAGAAACTCATGATTTAGCAAATAAAGTTGGAAGACCTACAGCTAGACAAATAAAAATTAAAAATAATAAGTATATGGCTTCGGATTGTCCTTTAGCTGGTAAACATTTAAAACAGTTAGAAGTTGATACAAACATATCTAATGATGAGGCACTACACCCTATCGAATTGGTGGCAAAAAGTTATAACTTATGATCATGCCTAGAGAAAAAAGAGAAATTCAAAAAGAAGATATCATGCCATTAGATGTTTATATAGAAAAGAGACGTGAATTAAGAAAAAGTATTGTTGATTATAAGAAAAATAGAAGAGTTGCTTTAGGGCCTTACGCTACTTTTTATTTTGAAAGTTATGAAACAATGTTAGCTCAAGTACAAGAAATGCTATACATTGAAAAAGGTGGTGATGAGCAACTTCAGGATGAGTTAACTGCGTACAATCCTTTAATACCTAACGGCAAAGAATTAACAGCAACTTTAATGTTTGAAATAGATAATCCGATCTCAAGGGCTGCGTTTCTTGGAAAAGTTGGTGGAATAGAAGAAACAGTATTTATGAAAATAAATGGTGAGAAAATTAAAGCAGATCCCGAAGAAGATGTTGATAGAACTTCTTCTGAAGGAAAAGCTTCATCAGTACAGTTTATTCATTTTAATTTTACTGATGATCAAATAGAAAAATTTCAATCTAATAGCTCAGAAATTGAGCTTGGAATTGACCATAAAGAGTATTCCCATAGCACAAAATTATCTAAAGAAAATATAGCCTCTTTATCTACTGATTTTAGTTAATTTAGTCCCCAAATATTATCTGTTTTAATCCAACCTTCAAATTCTTCTGATGTAATTTTACACCAATTTTGTTCACATTTTTCCACAATTAATAATCTTCCCTCTTTTATTTGAGCAATTGGTTTAGCAAAAGATGTGGGTTTTTTAAATAAAACTTTATTTTTCGTAGCTATTACAGAATTATTTTTTTTTAATTGAGAGATATGAATCCACCCACTGTTATTTTTTAAATCTATAATTCGCCTGAAATTCTCTTTTTTATCGATTTGTTTTAATGGAAGATTTATTTTTTTATAAACGTATTTAATATCAGATTCAAAACTTGGTCCGTAACGAACGTTTACTTTATTTTTTTTAAGAGAGACAAAAATTTCATTAGCAAACGAAATGTGAGTAAATAATAACAAAAAAAAATACTATATAAATTTTTTTTATTATTAGTTGCATAAGCATTTTTTTCTTTTATTAAATTTTGCTTTTCTAAAATTTAAATTTAATAGATCTAGAATTAGAATGTATCTATTTAAATTTTGCCCAATATCTAATATTTTTTTTAAAACCTCATTGGCTTGTAACGTACCTATTATTCCTGCAACGGTTCCTAAAATTCCCTCATATTCACAATTTAAAATTTCATCAGATATTGTTTCTTCTTGATAAAAACATCTCAAGCAAGGATCTTTTTTGTTAGTAAAATTAAAAGTAAAAATGTGTCCATCAAACTTACTTATAGCACCAGTAACTAGAAATTTTTTATATTTTAGACTTAAATCATTTATTAAAAATTTACTTTCAAAGTTATCAGTCCCATCAACAATATAGTCATAATTTTTAATAATTTTTTCAAATGTAGTTTTATTTAATTTTAAATTAAAAATATCTATTTTTGTCTTTGGATTAATTTTATTTAATTTTTTTTTTGCAATCTTTACTTTAGATTGATTTATATCTTTTTCATTATACAGGCTTTGTCTGTGGATATTAGAGAGACTTACAGTATCATGATCTGCAATCCCAAGTGTACCAATACCCGATCTAGTTAAAAATTCTGCTACTGGGCAACCTAGACCACCCATACCAACTATCAATACTTTTGAAGATAAAATTTTTTTTTGACCTGTTGCACCAATATTTTTAAGAATTATTTGCCTCGAGAATTTCTCTATTTCTTTTTTGTTTAAATTTTTGCTCATTTTCCTGTTGAGCCAAACCCACCTTCTCCTCTAATTGTTTCTGGTAGATCATCAGTTTCCTCAAGATCTATTTTAATTACAGGAGTTAAAATCATTTGTGCTATTCTATCCTTATTATTTATTAAAAAATCACTTTTTCCATGATTAAAAAGGATTACTTTTATTTCTCCCCTGTAATCACTATCAATAGTTCCAGGTGTATTTAAAACACTAATGTTGTTTTTTGCAGCTAAACCAGATCTTGGTCTTATTTGTATTTCGAAATCACTTGAAAATGCAACAGCAAGCCCTGTTGGTACTAAGCATGATGAGTTTGGTTTAAGATTAATAGGCTCTTTTACTAATGCCATCAAATCCATACCTGATGCACCTTCTGTTTTGTAAGCGGGTAATTCAACCGCAGGGTCTAACTTTTTGATAAGAACTTTCGCCATTAATTTAATTGATCAATTATTCTATCAACTATTTCATCAGAAATTCCAGATTTTTTTTTGTACGAAAGTTTTTCTTTTTTAACGTCTTTGTTTTTATAATGAATTGTTACTTCATTATAATCAGAATTAAATCCTATATCTTTATTTGATACATCATTAGAAATTATCCAGTCACAACTTTTCTTATTTAATTTTTCCTCTGCATTTTTATCAATCTCATTAGTTTCTGCTGCAAATCCAATGACAAGTTCAGGTCTCATAGAGTTATGGTTAGACACATAATGAAGTATATCTACATTCTTTTCTAAATTTAAGTTTAAGTTCTCTTGTTTTTTAATTTTATTTTCATACTTTTTGTTAATTTTAAAATCAGCTACCGCAGCAGAAAAAATTGCTACATCAACAGGTAAATTTTCTTGAGTAGCAACTAACATTTCATCTGCTGTTTCAACTTTTATAAGATTAATATCTTTTGTTATTTCAAGATTAGTTGGACCTGATATTAATGTTGTATCAAAACCTTTTTTGGATAATGATTTTGCTAATTCATATCCTTGTTTGCCACTTGATTTATTTGTAATAAAACGAACTGGATCTATGTACTCATTAGTTGGACCTGCTGTAACTAATGCTTTAAATTTTTTGTTATTTTTTTGATTTAAGAAATATTTATCAACTTCTTCAGCAATTACTGATGGGTCTGACATTTTACCCTCTCCATATTCACCACATGCCATATCACCAACATCTGGACCTATTAGTTTATATCCAAACCCTTTTAATTTTTTTATATTTGTTTTAGTAGTTGGATGCTCCCACATTCTTACATTCATTGCTGGTGCTAAAATAATGTCTTTATCTGATGCCAAAACAACAGTGGATGCTAAATCATCAGTTGTTCCTTGAGCCAGTTTTGAAATTGTATTTGCCGTTGCAGGTGCAATTACAATTATATCTGCCCATCTTGAAAGTGAAATATGATCCATTTCAGTCTCATTTTCTACACTAAATAAATCACTATAAACTTTACCTTGAGAAAGTGATGTTATTGAAAGCGGAGTTACAAACTTTTTTGCACTTGTTGTAAGAATTGTCTTTATTTCTGCACCATTCTTTTTAAAAAGCCTTATTGTTTCAAGACTTTTATAAGCAGATATTCCTCCACAGATAATAAATAGTATTTTTTTATTTAACAAATTTTTCATCTGCAGAATTAAAATACTATAAGGCCAAAAATTACAAGAAGTAATAAACCAATAATAGATTGATTTCTAAATGCTATCATTTCTGATTTCTTATCATTCAGAGCAGTGTAAGAATTTGAATTTTGTGGAATTTGACCACTAGCTAAAAACGTTAATGCTTGATTTGCTTTATCCATAATCTCAGGAAATTCTGGTAAACGTTTTATAACTTCAGATGTATTTTTTAAAGTTTCATTTAAATTATTAATTGGATCTTTGGTTTCTTTAAGCCAATTTTCTAGTACAGGCTTTGAAGTTATCCAAATATTTGTGTTGGGATTTAATTTTCTTGCTACACCTTCAACAACAACCATAGTTTTTTGCAACATTAATAATTGAGGTTGAGTTTGCATATTAAACTTTTCTGTTACATCAAACAATTGTTTGAGTAATTTACCTCCTGAAATATCTTTTACTTCTTGACCAAATATAGGCTCACCAATTGATCTCAAAGCTTGAGCTAGATCATCGATTGGTACTTCTTTTGGAACTAATCCGGCCACCAAGTGAACTTCAGCTACTTTACGATAATCTCTTTGAATAAACCCAAATAAAATTTCTGCTAAAAACCTTTTACTAAGTTTGTCTAACCTGCCCATAATCCCAAAATCTATAGGTACAATTTGGCCACTATTATCAACAAAAATATTTCCTTGATGCA
>NZ_CVSU01000099.1 GCF_001180205.1 Candidatus Pelagibacter communis
CTCATAATGTTCATTTAGAACAGCCTGATCAATTTAATAATTTAGTACAAAAATTTATCTCAGAATAATATTTTTATTCAGTCTATAAACTTTTTTATAGGCACCACTAAATTTTCTTGAAGAATGAAATTTTCCAGGAAAAATTATACATTTTATTTTAGCTCGCTTAGCTGAATTTAGGCTTTCTTGCGTGTCTTCAATGGCCAAACAATCGTTAGCTTTAATCTTAAGTTTTTTTAGTGCTAGCAAATATATTGCAGGATTTGGTTTAAATTTTTTTACTAATTTTGAATTACCTATAAAACTAAAATCTTTTTTATGTATTGAATTCCTTAATGAATATAAGATTGCATTTATATTGTTTGTAGATGTTGATGAGACAAAAGCTAATTTTATTTTTTCTTTCTTACAGAATAAAATTAAATTTTTAACACCTGGTCTTAATTTAAGCTGGTTTTTTTTAAGATAATTATTGAATATTTTAGTTTTTAAATTTCTTAAATATGTAGAGTTTACAATTTCTTTATTCTTCTTTGCGTATCTAGATATTCTATCTTTTCCCCCAGATTTACTTAGTAAACTTACATACTCTCGCTTAGTCCAATTCCAATCAAGCCCATATTGTTTAAATGCTTTGTTAAATGACTTTCTTTGAATCTCTGA
>NZ_CVSU01000100.1 GCF_001180205.1 Candidatus Pelagibacter communis
ATGCTACCTGAAGTATTCTGTGTGGGTAGACATTTTTGGCGGGGGGTCCTACCTGAAATGTCCTGGTATAAAACATTTAATATACGTTCTGTGCATATCCTTTGTTCTCTGTCATACACATACTCTGCCTCAATATAATTTCTCTCAATCAAATCATTTATTATTCTACTTGTTTGTCGTACGCTTAAATTAAACATTTCCGATAAATAAGTATTACTAGCATAACATCCTGAACCCTCCTTACTTAAAGAATCAATTGTACTCAAAACATATCTTTCTTTCATTGTTAGATCATCAATCATAAATTCAATTGGTATCCAAAGTCCTTTAAAATTTTCATTCATAATTTTACCTTCGTAAGCTTTCATATTTAGAGACTAACTCATTATATTCTTCATAAGTCAAATCAACAGAAGAACTCTTATTATAATCCTTTAGAATTTGTCGTTTAACACTATTAGCGTCATAACCCTTGGAATCGGCTATGGCATATAATCGTTTAATTTGAAGCTGTGATAACTCCTTCTTAGTCTCTCTTTTAACTTTAACAGTTGAGTCTAAAATATCAAGCTCC
>NZ_CVSU01000101.1 GCF_001180205.1 Candidatus Pelagibacter communis
TTCATATAATTTATTATCCATTTTTTTTTATCTCCTAATTTTTTAACTTTATAATACTTACTTACACTTTTTTTCAAAAAACTATCATATAAACACTCTTCTTTTAGTCTATCCACATCTATGATATACTTACTTTGAGTTCGGTAAATAACCTCGTAATTAGCTGTAATAAGCCCTTCATCATCACAAAGTGATTCTTTAATTTCATTATCAATTTCTTCTACCTCTTCCTTTAGCATTTTTATTTCTTCCAACAGTTGTTCCCTATAACTTAATTTAATATCTATATCTCTTAAAAAGGACATGGTTCTTCCGCCATTTCTTTAAAAATTTCATCATAACATTTTAAACAAAAAGTTCTATTTTCAGTTAAAACTACAGCATCATCACCTACATAAATATCCTCACCGCAGTTATAGCAATGGCAATATAAAACATTTACGCCATCATCTATATCCTCATCAACAGACATACTTGTTTTTTTATAACAATCTTCGCAAAATGCGTTTCCAGCAAAATTAAAGCATTCCTCACCCACTTG
>NZ_CVSU01000102.1 GCF_001180205.1 Candidatus Pelagibacter communis
TCCACAAATATATGCACCTTGACCAATACAAATTCCAAGATCAAAAGAAAAATCCGTTCCTAAAATATTTTCACCAAGTAAATTTAATTTTTTAAGTTCATTGATGCAGCCATTAATTGCTTCAATAGATTTTGGATATTCACCTCTAATGTATAAAACTCCTTCATTGCTTCCTATCACATAACCACAAATTACCATTCCAAAAATAACTTTTAAAGGTTGGTCTTCTAATAAGTATCTGTCTGAGTAAGCACCAGAGTCCCCTTCATCTGCATTACAGATAACATATTTTTTTTCTCCTTTTGCTTTGCTGCAGAAATCCCACTTCATTCCTGTTGGAAAACCTGCGCCACCTCTTCCTGTTAAATTTGAATCTAATAATGATTTTACTATTTCTTTTTTATCTATTTTTAAAAATTTACTTAATTGCTCTTTGAATTGATCTGTTGAGGATAATTTGTCATCCATTAAAAAACTTGTTGTTGCATAACTCTTCGAGAAAAACTTATCTTGTTTAATTTGCTCACCCTTTAAAATTTGATCTATTTTTTCAATATCTTTGCCAGCATAATTTTCTCCATCATAATGAAATGCATGGTTTTCATAACAATGACCTAAGCAGAACATTTCTCCAACTTTGTCATCACCTAGTTTTTCTTTAAGTTTATCTTTTAATTTGTCTTGAGTGCCTGCACACATGCATGCACTACCATTGCAAACGAACGCTTTTTTTTCTCTATGAGAAGGTCTTAAAAATTCATAAAAGGATTCTGCGCCATGGAGAGTTGAAACTCCAAGATTATGTTTTTTGGCAATTTCTTTAATATCTTGTGGATTATTACTTAAGGTATTTTCTGAGATTTGCTTAAATAGGTTATCTTTTAAGCCTATTCTGCCTGATAAATTGCTTATATTTTTTGACACAAATACCCTTTTATTAATTTAGCCCACAATAACTTTTTTGTTATTTGTGTAAATATTAAAACTGTCCCTCTTTACGAAACCAACAAGGGTAATGTCAAATTTATTCGCTAAATCGATAGCAAGACTAGTTGGCGCACCAACGCCTATCATTATACCTATATCTGTCATCAAAACCTTTTGAACCAATTCAAAATTAAGTCTGCCTGAGCATGTTATAAATTGGTTTTTAGGATCAATTTGATCGTTCTTTAATGCACAACCAATAAGTTTATCTAAAGCATTGTGTCTTCCCACATCCTCTCTGACAGCAACCAATTCTCCATTACTATTAAAAAGACCACTTGCATGAATTCCACCTGTCTTACTGAACTCTGATTGTCCTTCTCTTAATATATCTGGCGATTTAACAATTACCTCTTTTTTGATTTTTGGTTCTGATGGATTTGTTTTATTTTTTTTAATTATTTCTAGAGCATCAAGAGAAGATTTTCCACATACACCACATGAGGAATTAGTTAAAAAATCTCTTTTTATTTTTGAAATATTTATATTTTTAGAATTATTTAAAGTGGCTAATATTTTATTTTGAATATTGTATTGACCAACTTTATCTCCATAACTTTCTATTGAGTCAATATCACTAATATTTGTTATAATTTGCTCGTTATATAAAAATCCTCTAACAAGATCTTCATCATCGCCAGGAGTTCTCATTGTTATAGATAAACTTTGATTTATCCATTTATCAGATTCTTTATACTTTAATGAAATCTCCAATGGTTCTTCAATTGAAATTAAATCATCTATATTTTCAAACTTATCAGATGAATATTTTAAAACTTTGTATTTAGAATTCATTAAATTATTTAAGTGGATAGTTTTTTTTTAATAAATATTTGTTAATTACAATTGCTAATAACAATATAATTATACAACCAAAAATTATCGGATTAATTAAATAATCATAAGAGGCACTTCCAATGATAACTATGATTGGATTTCCACCAGCAGGTGGGTGAACAATATTAAATAAAATCATTAAAAAAACTCCAGCTCCTACTGCAACTGCAATATTGATATAAATAGGGAGCGGAATATAGTTTACAAAAATTACTCCTACTAAAGCGGTTACCAAATGTCCAAAGTAAACATTCTTTGGTTGTGCAAATGGGCTTTCAGGAAAACCAAAAAGTAAAACCATTGAGGAACCGAATGAAGCTGCAATAAAATATCCTAGTGTACTTTTATAAGTAAGGACTGTTAGCACACCAATTGTAAATGCAGAAAAAAAACCTGCAATTAATGCTTTTTGCAATAATGGTTTTGTAATTTTGATCATTTATATTTTTAATGCTTTCGCAATAGTTCTTAAAGGTAAAAGCAAACATTCTTTTCTTGAAAGATTTTTTTTATCTAAAATTTCTTTAAAATCTTTCCAATGTTTTTCCATACTTACTTTTGCGTCCTCAAAAAGTTGCTCACCAACTTTTATAAATTTTTTAACATCATCAACTTTTTTTTCCTTAATTTTTCTGGATAATAGACTGACTGATGCCTGACAATAAACACACGATTTACACTGATAACCCATATCTT
>NZ_CVSU01000103.1 GCF_001180205.1 Candidatus Pelagibacter communis
AAGCTTCACATCTACCACCTTTAACATTGAAAGAAAATCTTCCCGGTTTATATCCTCTAGTTTTAGATTCTGGCAAACTTGTAAACCAATCTCTAATAGGCCCAAAGGCGCCTGTATATGTTGCAGGATTTGATCTAGGTGTTCTCCCAATAGGAGATTGGTCAATATCAATTATTTTATCAATTAATTCTACTCCTTTATATCCTTTAAATGATTTAGGTGTTTTTCTTGCTTTACTATTTAAAGTTAAATTTAAGGCATGAAATAGTGTTTGTAATATTAGTGTAGATTTTCCACTGCCAGAGACACCTGTGACACAAGTAAAAGTTCCAGTAGGAATTTTAAGATTTACATTATTTAGATTATTTCCACTCGCGCCATTGATTTCAACAAACCTACCATTTTTAGCTAAACGTCTAGTTTTAGGAATTTCGATTGTTTTTTTATTTGCAAGATATTGACCTGTAATACTATTTTTATCTTTTTTAATCTCATCATATGATCCCTGTGCTGTTATCTCGCCGCCATTACTTCCAGCTTCAGGACCTAGATCAATAATATGATCTGCATTTTCCATTGTCTCGGTGTCATGCTCAACAACAATGACTGTATTACCAAGATCTCGTAATCTTTTTAGTGCATTAATTAGTTTAACGTTATCTTTTTGGTGCAAGCCAATTGAAGGTTCATCCAAAACATATAATACACCTGTTAAACCAGAGCCAATCTGTGAAGCTAATCTTATTCTTTGTGCTTCACCACCTGACAATGTTCCAGACTCTCTAGATAATGTTAAATAATCTAAACCTACATTAAGTAGAAAATTTAATCTTTCGTTGATTTCTTTTAGAACATGTTCTGCTATTTTAAATTGTCTTTTATCAAGATTATTTTCTAAATTTTTAAACCATTCTGATGCATCCAAAATAGATTTTTTTGTTACTTCGCTAATATTGAGACCATTAATTTTAACACATAAAGCTTCTTCTTTTAATCTATCACCATTACAAGCTTCACAGGCAGTATCAGATTGATATTCAGCAATGGCCTCTCTTTTCCATTCGCTATCGGATTCTAAAAATCTTCTTTCAAGATTATTAATTACACCTTCAAAGGTTTTTTTATAAGAATATTTCTCGTAACCATCGTCATAATTAAATTTAATCTCATCTTCATCTGAACCATAAAGAATAATATCTTTTATTTTTTTAGGTAATTTTTTCCATTTTTCATCTAAAGAAAAACCATAATGTTTTGCTAAAGATGCTAAAGTTTGAGCATAATATAATGTAGTTGATTTTGACCAAGGCTCAATTGCTCCATCGGCCAAACTTTTTCTTTCATCAGGAACAACTAGATTAGGATCAACATTTAATTTCATTCCAATTCCCTCACACTCTTCACACGCTCCATAAGGGCTATTAAATGAAAAAAGTCTTGGCTCAATTTCTTCAATTGTAAAACCACTCTCAGGGCATGCAAACTTGGTAGAGTAAATTAACTTTTCAAGTTTTCTAAATTTTTGAGGAAGTGTTTCATCCTCATATTCGACAAACACTAAACCGTTAGCTAAATTTACAGCTGTTTCAATACTTTCAGCTAACCTGTTTCCAAGTTTTGAATTTAAAACTATTCTATCTACTAAGACTGAAATATCATGTTTAAGTTTTTTATCTAGATTGGGTGATTTTTCTATATCATATAAAACATTATCAATTTTAATTTTTCTAAATCCTCTTCTCTTGTAGCTTAAAATATCTTTTTTATATTCACCTTTACGACCTCTCACCACTGGCGCATAGATATATATTGTTGATTTTTTTGGTAATTTTTTAACTAAATCTACTATTTGTGTAATTGTTTGAGATGTTATTGGTTTACCTGTAAATGGTGAGTAGGGGATACCAGCTCTAGCGTATAATACCCTCATGTAATCATAAATCTCTGTTACAGTTGCAACAGTAGACCTTGGATTTTTTGATGTATTTTTTTGTTCTATTGCAATAGCTGGACTTAATCCTTCAATTAAATCTACATTTGGTTTTTTCATTTTATCTAAAAATTGACGTGCGTAGGCAGATAAACTCTCTACATACCTTCTTTGACCTTCTGCGTAGATAGTATCAAAAGCTAAAGATGATTTTCCTGATCCTGATAGACCCGTTATGACCACAAATTTGTCTTTTGGAATCTCTACAGTAACATTCTTCAAATTATGTTCTTTAGCGCCCTTAATAACTATCTTTTTCATCATAATTTTAGTTGCTTTGAGTTAATAAAATTAATATTCAGAAGAATTGTGATATAATTCTAATTAACTAATTTAACAAATATTAAATATTATGGCTGGAAGTTTAAATAAAGTATTATTAATTGGTCGTTTGGGCGCAGATCCTGAAATTAAACAAATGGTAAATGGCAAAAGTGTTGCTAGATTAAGCCTTGCAACAAGTCAATCCTGGAAAGATAAAAACACCGGTGAAAGAAAAGAAAAAACTGAGTGGCACCGTGTAGTTGTATTTAACGAAGGTTTAGTAAATGTTGTTCAACAATATCTAAAAAAAGGTGCACAAGTTTATGTAGAAGGACAACTTACGACAAGAAAATGGAAAGATGAACAATCGGGACAAGATAAATATTCAACTGAAATAGTTATACAAGGATATAATTCTTCACTGACAATGTTGGGTGGAGGTAATTCAGGCGGTGGAATTCAAAATGAAACATCTCAGCAAAATAACATTGAGGATTCTTCACAAGCGTCAGATATGGATGATGAAATTCCATTTTAATTTCTATGAAAAATACTGAAGAGCTTAAAGATAAAAATATAAAATTAATATCAATGCATGATGAGATGAGCTCATCATATCTATCTTATGCAATGAGTGTAATTGTAAGTCGTGCATTGCCTGATGTAAGAGATGGATTAAAACCAGTTCATAGAAGAATTCTATATGCAATGTACAAAGGTGGATATGATTGGTCTAAACAATTTAGAAAATCTGCAAGAATAGTTGGAGATGTTATTGGTAAATATCACCCTCATGGTGATCAGTCTGTCTATGATGCTTTGGTAAGAATGGTACAAGATTTCTCTATGAGTCTCCCTTTGATTCAAGGACAAGGAAATTTTGGTTCTATAGATGGTGATCCTGCTGCAGCAATGAGATATACCGAAACTCGCTTGTCAAAAGTTTCTCAATATTTAATTGATGATATTGAAAAAAATACAATTTCTTTCAAAAGCAATTATGATGAAACTGAGAAAGAACCTAGTGTTTTACCAGCACAGTTTCCAAATTTATTAGTAAATGGAGCTGGTGGTATTGCTGTTGGCATGGCAACAAGTATACCTCCACATAATTTAGGTGAAATTATAGATGGCACCTTAGCCTTAATAGATAACAAAGATATTAAAATTAAAGAATTAATGAAACATATACCCGGTCCAGATTTTCCAACTGGTGGTGTAATTATAGGTAAAGATATAATTAAACAAGGATATAACAATGGAAGAGGGTCCTTTAAGATTAGAGGTGAAATCTCAATTGAACAACAAAAAAATGGACGTGAAAGACTTGTAATAACTTCTATACCTTATCAAGTTAACAAATCTGTTTTAAATGAAAGAATTGCTCAATTAGTAAG
Organism: Candidatus Pelagibacter communis; assembly: GCF_001180205.1. Taxonomy (GTDB): domain Bacteria; phylum Pseudomonadota; class Alphaproteobacteria; order Pelagibacterales; family Pelagibacteraceae; genus Pelagibacter; species Pelagibacter ubique_O. The sequence goes on from NZ_CVSU01000103.1 coordinate 3,652, forward strand.
AGAAAAAAAGATTGAAGGAATAAGAGATATTAGAGATGAATCGAATAGAGAAGGTATAAGGGTAGCAATAGATTTAAGAAACGGCGTAGAACCAGAAACAATAAAGAGACAATTATATAAGAATACTCAAATAGAGAGTTCATTTGGATTTAATACTTTAGCTATTGTTGAAGGAAAACCACAAACTTGCACACTAAAAGATTTTTTATCTAATTTTTTAACTTTTAGAGAAGATGTTGTAATTAAAAAAACTAAATTTGATCTTCAAAAAGCCGAAGAGCGTGCTCATATATTAATAGGATTATCTGTTTCAGTTGAAAATTTAGATAAAATAATAAAAATTATTCGATCATCTAAAACACCCGATGATGCTAAAATATCAATTTTAAAAACTAAATGGAAAATAAACAAATCTCAAAAATTAATTTCTCTAGTTGAGGGAAAAAAAGGTAAAAACCTCTATTCTCTATCTGAACCACAAGTTCTAGCTATTTTAGAGTTAAGACTTCAAAAATTAACTGCATTAGGAATAAATGAAATTGAAGTTGAAATTAAAAAATTAGCTGAACTAATAACTAAATATAAAAAGATTATTTCATCAAAAAAAGAACTTTTAAAAGTAATCAGCGAAGAGTTAAAAAATATTAAAGAGAAATTTGCTATTCCAAGAAGAACTAAAATTATAGACGCTGTTTTAAATTATGATATTGAGGAAACTATCCAAAAACAATCAGTAATAATTACAGTTACATTACAAGGATATATAAAAAGAGGTTCTTTAGATGGAGTAAAAAAACAAAAAAGAGGCGGTAAGGGAAAGTCAGGGATAACAACTAGAGATCAAGATTCTGTAGTTCAAACATTATCTGTAAATACTCATACTTCAGTTCTCTTCTTTTCTACTGAGGGTCTAGTTTACAAAATCAAAGCATGGAAAATCCCAGAGGGTTCATCATCATCTAAAGGTAAGTCTTTATTTAATATTTTACCTTTAAAAAATCACCAAGCAATAAGCTCAATCATGCCAATGCCAGAAGATGAAACAGACTTAAAAAATTATCAAATTATATTTGCTACTGCTCAAGGAAAAGTTAGAAAAAATAGTTTAGAGGATTTTTCATCAATTAATTCATCTGGAAAAATTGCAATGAAATTAGATAATAATGATAAAATTGTAGGTGTTAAAATTTGTAAAGATGATCAAGATGTAATTTTAAGTACAAAATTTGGGAAATGTATTAGATTTGAAGCTAAGAAGCTAAGAGTTTTTAAAGGCAGATCTTCTAAAGGAATTAAGGGAATAGAGTTAGCATCAAATGATCAAATAGTATCTTTATCAGTTATTGATAACGATAAAATTAATAAAAACAGAAAAAAATCAAAAGACGAAAAGTCTGAATTAAGAGCAAAAGAGAAATTTGTTTTATCAATAAGTGAAAATGGTTATGGAAAAAAGACTTCTCATACTGATTACAGAGTTACTAACAGAGGTGGTAAAGGAATTATTGGAATAGTAAATTCACCAAGAAACGGAAATATTACATCATCATTTCCAGTTTTTGAAGGCGATGAAATTTTAATTTCTACTAATAAAGGTAGGGTTATTAGAGTAGCTGTTAAAGAAATTAGAACTGCAGGAAGAAATACCCAAGGGGTTAGAATAATTAAGTTATCAGGAGAAGAAAAAGTTGTTTCAGCTATTAAAATTGATGATAATTTAATTTAATGAGTAAAATTGCAATTTATCCTGGAACATTTGATCCAATTACTTTCGGACATATAGATGTAATAAAAAAATCATTAAAATTATTTGATAAAATAGTAGTAGCTGTCTCAGATGAAAGTAACAAAAATTATCTATTTAATTCTGAAGAAAGAATAGAAATAGTAAATAAAGCTCTATTTAAAGATCTAAAGTTAAATAGGAAAAAAATAAAAGTGGTATCATTTGGCTCTTTAACCACTGATTTATGTAAAAAATACAAATCAAACATTATTTTAAGAGGATTAAGAGCTGTATCTGATTTTGAATATGAATTTCAATTAGCTGGTATGAATAGAAAATTGAACCAAAATATAGAAACAATTTTTTTAATGTCTGATGTAGAAAATCAAATTATTTCATCTAGATTTGTTAAAGAAATTGTTAAATTAAAAGGCGATATTAATAAATTTACTACCAAAAGTACGATCAAGTCTTTAAAAGAGAAATATGAATAAAATTTTTATAAAAATACTTATTTTGTTTTTTTTTATTACCAATCAATCAATAGCTGAGGAGAATATAATGATATTAAAATTAAAAGATGGTGACGTTAAAATTGAATTGTTTGAGGATGTTGCTCCAAATCATGTTAAAAGAATTAAGGAATTAGCAAATAGCGGTAAATACGATAACGTTGTTTTTCATAGAGTTATTGATGGATTTATGGCTCAAACTGGTGATGTAAAATTTGGAAATTCAGAATCCAAAGATTTTGATCTTAGAAGAGCTGGAATGGGTGGATCAGATTTTCCTGACTTAAAGCAAGAATTCAATAGTCTACCACATGATAGAGGAACTTTATCAATGGCAAGAGCTCAAGATCCAAATAGTGCAAATAGTCAATTTTTTATTTGTTTTCAGCCAGCTCCATTTTTAGATCGACAATATACAGTTTTTGGAAAAGTGATCGAGGGAATGGAATTTGTTGATAAAATAAAAAGAGGTGACCAAAACAATAACGGTGCTGTAACTGATCCAGATAAGATTATTAGTTTTAAATCTCAATAAATTTTTTAATGGCATTAAAAAAATTTGCCTTTAACGTTTTAAAAAAAGATAAATTTGCACGATGTGGCTTAATTGAGACGCATCGTGGTAATATACAAACCCCAGCTTTTATGCCTGTTGGAACACAGGCAACTGTAAAAGCTTGCACAATTGATGATATTAAAAAAACAGGTTCTGAAATAATACTTTCAAATACTTATCATTTAATGATACGCCCTGGTGTAGAAAGGATTAAGTCTGCTGGCGGACTTCATAATTTTATGAATTGTGATTTACCTATTTTGACTGACTCTGGTGGGTTTCAAGTAATGTCTCTTTCAAAATTGAATAAAATCGATAGAGAGAAAGGTGCTATATTTAACTCTCATGTTGATGGTAAAAAATTTTATTTAAGTCCCGAGGAAAGTATAAGAATACAATTAGGTTTAAATTCAGATATTGTAATGATTATGGATGAATGCCCCAAGAAAACTAATGATTATAATCTTATAAAAAAATCAATGGATCTTTCACTTTATTGGGCTGAAAGATCTAAAGTAGCTTTTGGTAGCAATCCTCATAAGGCTTTATTTGGAATTGTTCAAGGGGGTCTATTTAAAGATTTAAGACTTAAGTCACTTGAAGAATTAGTTAAAATTGGTTTTGATGGTTATGCAATTGGAGGATTAGCAGTAGGTGAGACACAAAATGAAATGTTCAATGTTTTAGATGACATCAAAGAATATTTGCCTATGGAAAAACCTCATTATTTAATGGGTGTTGGAACTCCATCAGATATTTTAGGTGCTGTCAAAAGAGGTATAGATATGTTTGATTGTGTGTTGCCTACTAGATCTGGAAGGACAGGTTTAGCTTTTACATGGAATGGAAGGGTAAATATTAAAAATAATAAGTATCAAAATGATAATACGCCACTTGATCCAAGTTATGAAAATTTTAACTTAAATAAATATTCAAAAAATTATCTAAATCATTTATTTAATACTAATGAAATATTAGCTTCAATGCTATTGACGCTTCATAATATCAATTTTTATCAAGAATTAATGTCGCAAATTAGAAAAAATATTAATTCTGGCACATTTGAAGATTTTCATAATAAATACATAGATAAGTTGTAGTTATAGTAACTGTGCTATTTTGTATGAATAATCATGTCAAATTCCTTAATTAAACAACCTTAATTGGTCAAAAGTTTTAAATTCAACGAATTGAAAAATAAAAATTTATCTGTATACACACAATATTCATTTAAAAAAAATGAATCATTTTTGTGGGCCGTTAGCTCAGTTGGTAGAGCAATTCCCTTTTAAGGAATGGGTCGATGGTTCGAGTCCATCACGGCTCACCATAATCGTATGTTTAATAACGATAATCTAAAACATAAATTTAAATCATTTTTAAAAATTTATAATTCACGTCCCATTAAAGATAATACTAGTGGAATGAGAATTGATCATTGTTTTGCTGTTTACTGCCTATTAAAAAAAATTAAACCAACAAATGTGATCGAATCTGGTGTTTGGAGAGGTCAAACTACATGGCTGATAAGAAATACATTAAAGAAAGCTAATATTTTTTCAATTGACATTGATCTATCCAATAGAAAAATAATTTATGATGATGTTATTTATTATAATAAGGATATTTCAAAAATAAATTGGCATAAGTTAAATAAAAGTAAAACATTAGTTATTTTTGATGACCATGTATGTTTTTCAAAAAGAATTGGTTTTTTAATAAAAAATAATTTTAAACATATAATTTTTGACGATAATTTACCAAATGGCTTTTCACCTTATTATTCACCCAAAATTATATATGAAAAAAAATATTTAATAAAAAAAAGGTTTATTAAATATTCTAATTTAAAAAGATTAATTAAATTTTTAACTAATTTTTATATATTAGGAAATAAAAAAAATTTTAATATTAGGTTCAATAAAAGTTTTTTGAAAGTTGTTTATCCTCCTAAAATTAACCCTAAATTAAATAAACTTTTTAATAAGTTTATTTATAAAACAGAATTATATTTTGAGTTTCCACCTTTGATAAAGTTTAATTTAAAAAAAAGATTTAAAAAATTAATTAATGTATTTGGAGAGAATGTTAATAAAGAAGATTATAAAGTTAAAAAACCTATAAGTAACTTGAAAGAATTAAAGGTTAATAAATCTTTACATTCAGAATTTAATCAACAATATGCAAGTATTTGTTATGTTAAATTGAAATGATTTAAGTTAATTTTATTGGAGGATATTTAAGAATAATGTCATTAATTTTATCATTAATAACCTTAATTCTATTAGATGAAGAAGGATGAGTACTTAAAAATTCTGGTGGCTCTTTTCCTTTATTAAGTTTTTTCATTCTCTCCCAAATTTTTATAGTTTCTCTTATATCGTATCCTGATAGTGATGAAAAAATCATCCCTAAATAATCAGCTTCGCTCTCTTGTTTTCTATTAAAAGGATTAAAAATACCTAATTGAGTAATTAGACCTACTGTGTTCATTCCAGTTGTTCTATTTACTTGAGATAATTTTCCTCCACTAAAAATATCTATTAATTGAGTTCCAGTATTGACAAGGGCTGCTCTGCTTGCTCTTTCAACTGAATGTTTTGCAACTGCATGTGCTATTTCATGACCCATCACAGCTGCTAATCCATCTGTATTTTGTGTTGCGTCCAATATTCCTGTATAAACTGCTATTTTACCTCCTGGCATACACCAGGCATTTCTAATTTTTTTTCTATCAATTAAAATATATTCCCATTCAAAATTGAGCGTAGGGTCTTCTAATCCGGCTCTATAAAAATATTCTGAGATTGAATTTTCCATTCTTTTACCAATCTCTTTAATTTCATTAAGTGTTTTTTTATCATCACTTAACTTTTCTTTTTCTTTGATTTTTTCGTAAATTTCTGCAGCTCTAGCATTTAGCTTTGCTTCAGAAACAATTTTCAATTGTTTTCTTTCAGTTATCGGTGCTGTTGTGCATGAGGTAAGTAAAAGTGAGCTACAACTACAGCCAACATAAGATAAAAATTTTCTTCTATTCATAACTATAAAATTTGATATTAATACTTTATCATGAATCTTAATAATAAAATATTAATAGTACTATTTATTATTATGATTTTGTTTGTAATATACGCTAGTTACAGTTAATTTTATGACCAAAAAAAGTAGAAAAAAATCATTTTCATTAACCTTAAGAAATTATTTTATTACAGGCGTAGTTGTTTTAATACCAATTGGTTTTACATTATATTTGACTAAAGTTTTAATAGGTATTTCATCAAATTTAATACCTAAAAATATTAATCCAAATAGCTATTTACCTTTTAATATTCCTGGCGTTGAAATTGTAATTTCAATTTTGTTAATCACAATTGTTGGAGGTTTATCACTCTCTTTCTTTGGTAGAAGAATTCTTAAATTAATTGATGATCTATTTAAAAGAATTCCTTTTTTAAGGACAGTTTATTCAGCAATTGTACAAATGACGGAAACTTTTTCAAAAAAAGATGATGGTAAAAAGAGTGTTGTATTAATTGAATATCCCAGAAAAGGTGTTTGGGCTGTTGGATTTGCTACTAAAGAAAATAAAGGAGAGATGGCAGAAAAAACGGGAAAAAATTTAATTAATGTTTTTGTTCCAACAACACCAAATCCAACCAGTGGTTTTTTATTAATGTTCCCAGTTGAGGATGTTATTTATTTAAATATGTCTTTTGAAGAGGCTTCTAAATTTATAGTATCAGCAGGTACTTCAACTAAAAAATCTTAGGCAATATCATTAATTATATCAGCCCTGTCGTACAATTTTATCAAAGGTTTGAATTTACTTATATCTTCATTTGATTTTTCTATTCTTCTCATTTCCTTTTCAGCTAATAAGAAAAGATCACTATTCTGAATTGGATCTGCTAACTTAAAATTTTTTATACCACTTTGTTTAAACCCCAAAATATCACCAAACCCTCGTAATTTCATATCTTCTTCAGATATTAAGAAACCATCATTAGTGTCTTTTAAAATTTTTATTCTTTTTTTCGCGTTTTCACTTAGATTTGATTTAAACTAGAGGATATAAACCGGGAAGATTTTCTTTCAATGTTAAAGGTGGTAGATGTGAAGCTT
>NZ_CVSU01000104.1 GCF_001180205.1 Candidatus Pelagibacter communis
CTTTTTAGTACCATAACGTGATCGACTTGTTCGACGTCCTTCTACACCAGATGGATCAAGCACACCCCTAATTATATGGTAACGAACTCCAGGAAGATCTTTTACCCTTCCACCCTCAATCATTACAATAGAGTGCTCCTGCAAATTATGGCCTTCTCCTGGTATATATGCCGTAACCTCATGTCCATTAGAAAGCCTTACACGTGCTACTTTACGCAAAGCAGAATTTGGTTTTTTAGGCGTAGTTGTATAAACACGCGTACAAACACCTCTTTTTTGAGGGCATGCATTGAGCGCCGGCACACTATTCTTTTTAAATTGCCTCTTTCGACCTTTTCTTATTAATTGATTTATTGTTGGCATCTAATCTCCAGTATAGCCTGTAAACTTACAGTTAATAAATAATAGCCCAAAATAATATTTATAAATCATTATTTGTTTTTTCATCGGAATTTAGGAGAAAAATTATTACCCAGCCAATTGATCTGCAAATTCTTCTTTATCTGCTTCAGGCGAGTTAAGCATTTCAAGCTCGGCAGATGCTTTTTTCTCCTCTACTTTAGTAGGATTCGTGACAATTATGTTTCTATTCTGTTCAATGCCTGTTCCAGCAGGAATTAATCTGCCTATGATCACATTTTCCTTGAGACCATTTAAATAATCCGTTTTACCTTCAACAGCGGCATCTGTCAATACCCTAGTTGTTTCCTGAAATGAAGCAGCAGAGATAAAACTTTCAGTATTTAGTGATGCACGAGTAATACCCAAAAGCAATGGACTAAATGTCACAGGTTTTGCTTTAGTTGTCTTAATCGTTTTCTTCCCTGCTGATTTAAGCTCTTTAATCATATCCTTGATATTTTCATTTGTAACCACATCTCCTTCGCC
>NZ_CVSU01000105.1 GCF_001180205.1 Candidatus Pelagibacter communis
CTAATATATAATTTGCTACCTGAACAATATCAAATTTGGAGATGTTGATTTAAAAATTCCTAATTTTGAATTTAAGAGATTTAAATGGTTAATTGCTGTGATGATAACTGTCATCATAATATTTGCCTCTGTATATACAATAGGTGCTAATGAAAATGGTGTTGTATTGCGTCTTGGAGAATATTCTCATACAACTATGCCTGGCTTACATTTTAAGATACCTTTTATTGATATGGTCTACCCAGTTAAGGTTGATTATCAATATAAACAGGAATATGGATTTAGAACCCTAAAAGCAGGTGTTCGTACAGAATACTCCAAGCGTAATTATAGTGGCGAATCCTGGATGCTTACAGGTGATTTAAATATTGCAGAGGTTCGTTGGATTCTTCAATATAAAATCAAGAATGCTGCTGATTATCTATTTCATGTACGTGATGTGCAAAATACAATAAGAGATATTTCAGAAGCCACCCTTCGTCTTTTGATAGGTGATCGGTCCTTTACTGAAGTAT
>NZ_CVSU01000106.1 GCF_001180205.1 Candidatus Pelagibacter communis
AGTTTCTCCCCTATCAATTGATGAAGAATCTAGAAAAGGTTTTGAAAAAATACTTAAAAAAGAAAATATTGGCTCCGAGATATCAAATATCGTTGAGAATAATTTGAGAACCTCGGGATTATTTAATCCTCTAGACAAAAAGGCTTTTTTACAAGCTCCTGATATTGCAAATTTAAAACCAAGATTTGAAGATTGGAATTTAATTAAAGCTCAAGCACTTATTACTGGCAAAGTAAATTATGTTGACGATAAATTAAGAGTTGAGTTTCGATTATGGGACGTTTTAGCTGCTAAAGAAATGATGGCTTTAGCTTTTACCACAGTCCCTAATAATTGGAGAAGAGTAGGTCATATTATTTCTGATAAAGTTTACGAAAGGCTCACAGGAGAAAAAGGTTATTTTGATACAAGAATAATTTATGTCTCAGAAGAAGGACCAAAAATACAAAGAATAAAAAAATTAGCAATCATGGATCAAGACGGAGCTAATAATAAATTTTTGACATTAGGGAATGAGTTAGTTTTAACACCTCGATTTAATCCAACAAGCCAAATGGTAACTTATTTGTCTTACTTTAAAAATATGCCAAGGGTTTATTTATTAGATATAGAAACTGGAACGCAAGAAGTGGTTGGGGATTTTCCTGGAATGACATTTGCACCACGCTTTTCACCTGATGGTAAAAAAATAATTATGAGTTTTGCTAAAGATGGAAAGTCAGATATTTACACTATGGATTTAGAAAATAGAATTGTTGAAAAAATTACTAATCATCCATCAATTGATACTTCACCATCTTATTCTCCTGATGGTAAATATATTACATTTAATTCTGATAGAAGTGGTTATCAGCAAATTTATGTAATGAAGAATGATGGAAGTGATGTAAAAAGAATTTCTTTTGGTAACGGTTTATATGGAACACCTGTATGGTCTCCTAGAGGAGATTTAATTGCATTTACAAAATTACATAAAGGTAAATTTTATATAGGTGTCATGAGGACTGATGGTAGTGGTGAAAGATTGTTGACTGAAAATTATTATCAAGAGGCGCCATCTTGGTCTCCAAATGGAAGGGTACTAATATTTTATAGAGAGACAAAAACTAACTCCAAAGGAGAAGGTTTTTCAGCAAAATTGTGGTCTATAGATTTAACTGGTTATAATGAACGGCAAATAAAGACACCAACAGATGCTTCAGACCCATCATGGTCATCTTTATTAAGTAATTAAAGATTAATTTTTGTTAATTTCTTGATTTTTAGACTTGAAACCTCTATTTAGTTGTGAAAAAGTTAAGAAATTGAAATTAGCAGCAAGGAGCAATTTAATGAGATTAAACAAAATTTTGAAAAACACACTTTTAGTATTAACAGCTTGCCTAGTGCTATCTGCATGTGCAACTAAAAAAGAAGTGGCTACAGACATTCAAGGTCAAATGCAAGGTGATGTTTACACAGGAACAGACACAGTTGAATATTTAGCTGATGGAGTTCCAGACAGAGTTTTCTTTGCAACAAATGAGTCGATATTAACAACTGCATCAAGAGAAACTTTAAGAGCTCAAGCAGCTTGGTTAAGAAAGAATCCAACTATAAATGTAGTTCTTGAAGGTCATGCTGACGAAAGAGGAACAAGAGAATATAACTTGGCACTTGGTGAAAGAAGAGCAAATGCAGCTAAAGATTATTTAATGACTTATGGAATATCTTCTGACAGAATTACAGTATTAAGTTATGGTAAAGAGAGACCAGTTGACTCTGGTTCAAACCCATTAGCTTGGTCAAAAAACAGAAGATCAGTAACTGTTAAAGCAAATTAATTATTTAAAATTTAAGACCCTAAAACCTTTATTGGATTTAGGGTCTTTTTTTTGCCATTTTTATAATCATAAATCTAATTTAAATGATGCCCATATTTAAATTAGTAATTTTAAAATTTTTTTTAATCTTAAATTTGGTTTTTATTAATATTTCTTTTGCTGATAATCATAATATTTATGAAACATTAGAGATAATAAAAAATGATCTTAAAACTCTTGAAAGAGCAGTTTATTCTGGATCTATAGAAGTGAAAGCAAACACCAATGATAGTTCAGTTTCAGATTTGGACCAAAATTCAGAAGATGTTTTAACTAGACATCTATTAAAATTATCTGAGGTTGAGGATCAGTTTAGAGAGCTCACTAATAAATTTGAAGAAATAAATTTTAAGTTGGATAAATTATCTACCCGTGTTTCAAAAATACAAGCAGATAACCAAATAAGATTTCAAGATATTGAGACCAACATTAGCTCTGGAAATATAAGTAGCGTAGAAAATCAATTAAGCTCAAAACCAAAAACAGATGAGCAAAAAGTTTTACCTGGAAGTTCGCAACCTCAAGATTTAGGTACAATTTCATATAAGGATACAGAAACAAATGAAACTTCACAACAAATTCAATCTGTTGATACTACAGCTTCAATTGTGACTGAAAATTTTCAGTCCGAAGAAAAAATACTTCCTCAAGACTTAAATGCAGAGGAGCAATATGAATTTGCAACCAGTTTTTTAAAAGTTGGTGACTACAGCACGGCGGAAAGAGCTTTTAGAGAATTTGTTTTATCTAACTCTGATCATGAGTTAGCTGGTAGCGCACAATATTGGTACGCAGAAACATTCAGAATTAGACAATTGTATACTGATGCAGCATCTGCCTATTTAGAGGGTTACCAAAAATATCCTAAAGGAAAAAAAGCTCCAATTAATCTATTAAAACTTGGAGTATCAATGGTTCAAATTGGTGAAAAGGACCAAGGATGTAAAATGATAAATGGTGTAGAATTACAATATCCCAATGCAAATCAGTCTGTAATACAAAAAGCAAAATATGAGTCCAAAAAATTTGAATGCGTCAAACAAGACTCATAATTTTTTATTAAATCAATTAAAAGATAAACAAACTTCTAAAATTTATAAAAAATTTGAAAAAAATCTTGATTTAAAAGAAGATTTTATAGTTGCAGTTTCTGGTGGACCAGACAGTCTAGCTTTATGTTTTTTATCAAAAATTTATTCGATTAAAAAACATATAAAAGTAAAATATTTTCACGTCGATCATAAACTTAGAAATAATTCAACAAAAGAAGCAAAATTTGTAAAATTAATTCTAAAAAAATTGTCTACTAATCTTGAGATTTTAACCTGGATTGGAAAAAAACCAAAAAGTAACATTCAATCAATTGCAAGAGACAAAAGATATGCACTCATGATTAACAAAGCAAAAAAATTAAAAATAAAAAATATTTTATTAGGTCATCATAAGGATGATTTAATAGAGAATTTTTTTATTAGAATTTTGAGAGGTAGCGGTTTAAATGGCATGGTGTCATTTGATCAAAAAACTAATCTACAAAATATTAATTTGATTAGACCTTTGTTAAAATTTTCTAAACAAAATTTAGAATATATTACAAAAAAAGTTTTTAAAAAAAATGTTGAAGATCCCTCGAATAAAAATGATAAATTTAAAAGAGTAAAAATTAGAAATTTTATAAAGTACTTGGAACTAGAGGGATTGGATAACGATAAATTTAATTTAACAATTAAAAATTTAAGATTTGCTAATGAGTCAATTAAATACTTTGTAGAAAAAAATTTAAAAGATAATTCAACAATTTCAAATATTAATAAGTTTGTTATTTTAAATAAAAATTTTTTTCTTCAGCCAGAAGAAGTGGTTTTTAGGTCTCTCACA
>NZ_CVSU01000107.1 GCF_001180205.1 Candidatus Pelagibacter communis
GTCATGATCATCTTCTTTTTTACCATGGTCATCATGATCGTCATGTCCATGATCATCATGGTCATCAAAAATATTTCTTTCTCTAAATTTTAATACTTGCAATCCTTTAATTTCCATTAATTCGATTTTTTCAGCTTTTTTAGCTATAGAGCTCAGAGGTTTTTCTAAGAAACTTTCTATATCTTCACCAACCCAAAATATTAAGTCAGCGTTTTGTAACATTTTTGCGTGCGATGGCTTCATTGCAAATCCATGTGGAGATGCGTATCCATCAACTATTAAATCAGGTTTAGCAACACCATCCATAAGGTAGCTTGCAAGAGAATGTATAGGCTTAATAGATGCAACTACTTTAATATCAGCGTTAGTTGGTGTAAAGAATGTCAATAAAGACAATATTGAAAGGATAAAAGGTATTTTTTTTAGATTTTTCATAAGTAAATAATTTTATTGGTTGTTATAATATAACATTATGTAATAATATAACATTTATAAGTCAAGCAATATATGAGCTCAGAAAATAGTACATTAGTAAAATTAAATAATGCTGGTTTTAAACAAAATAATAAATGGCTAGTGGAAGGTGTTTCATTAACTGTTGAAAAGGGAAAAATCGTTACCCTTATTGGACCTAATGGCTCTGGAAAAAGTACTACCGCAAAAATTGCATTGGGAATTTACAAAAACATAGAAGGAAGTGTTGAGAAATACACAAATAAAGTTGGATATGTTCCTCAAAAAATATCTATTGATTGGACTTTACCGTTAAGAGTTTATGATTTTATGCTTCTAACAGAAAATATTAAAAAAGAGGCAATTGATGAGGCACTTACATTAACAGGTGTTATCCATCTTAAAAATAAAAATTTAGGAAATTTATCAGGCGGTGAATTTCAAAGAGTTTTAATCGCAAGAGCTATTTCAAAAAAACCTGAATTATTAGTTCTTGATGAACCTGTTCAAGGAGTTGATTACACTGGTGAGATTGCCCTGTATGAATTAATAAAAAGAATTTCAGACAGTTTACATTGTGGTATTCTATTGATTTCACATGATTTGCATACAGTAATGACTGCAACTGATCATGTGGTTTGTTTAAATGGCCACGTATGTTGCTCTGGATCACCAATGGATGTTGCTAAAAACAATGAATATAAATCCTTATTTGGTGAACAAGCATCTCAAATTCTTTCTGTATATGAACATAAACATGATCATGTTCATTCAGACAAAGGTGAAATAAAGAAAAACTAATATGTTTGATGATTTTTTTATTAGAGCACTAATTGCAGGTCTAGGTATAGCCCTAGTAACTGGGCCTCTTGGTTGTTTTGTTGTGTGGAGAAGATTATCTTACTTTGGTGATACATTAGCTCACTCAGCTCTACTAGGTGTTACTTTGGCTTACTCGTTTGAATTAAACATTGCTCTTTCAGTATTTATTATTTCATCTTTAATTGCTTTAATTTTAATTCAATTACAGAAGAAAACTAATTTACCTGGTGATGCTTTGCTTGGTCTATTAGCTCACTCTTCTTTAGCGGTTGGATTAGTAGTAATAGGTTTTTTAACCTTTATTCGTTTTGATATTATGGGACTTTTGTTTGGTGATATATTAGCCGTAACAACTGATGATTTATTAATCATCTGGACTGGTGGGGCAGTAATTTTATTAGTTCTAAAATTAATTTGGAAACCATTGTTTGCATCTACAGTTAATTACGAATTAGCAGAAGCAGAAGGGTTAAACCCTGATAGAGCAAAAGCTATTTTTACAATTCTTATGGCCGCTGTAATAGCAATATCAATTAAAATGGTAGGGTTATTATTGATTACAGGTATGCTTATTATTCCAGCAGCGATGGCTAGAAATATTTCTGATAGCCCTCAAAAGATGGTGTTATTTTCAATAATTGGAGGATTGTTGTCAGTATTATTAGGACTATTTTCGTCCTTAGAATTTAATACATCATCTGGGCCTTCAATTATAATGGCTTCTTTGATTTTATTTATATTATCTTTACTTAACATTAAACAATCGATTAAATTGAAAAACTAATAACTAATTGATAAGAATTTAAAAATGCAAAAAGAACACAACCTTTCCAAAAATCAAAAAATTATTTTTGATCTTATTGATAAATCTGGTGGGCCTATGAAAGCTTATTCAATTTTATTTAATGTTCAAAAAAAAGGAATTAAAGCTCCATTACAAGTGTACAGAGCGTTAGATAAGCTAGTTGAAATTGGAAAAATTCATAAGATCGAAAGTAGAAATGCTTTTATCGCTTGTCAGAATTCTAGCTGTCAGGTTTCAAAAGCAACTGCATTTTCAATTTGTGAAAGTTGTGAAAACGTATCTGAAATAAGTAATTCAAAACTTTCAAAATATTTATCTAATTTTTCAGACAATTCAGGAATGAAATATAGCAAATATAATTTAGAATTTTTTGGTTTATGTAAAAAATGTAAATCAAAATAATGAGCACTGTATCCTTAACTTTAGATGAAATATTTGAATTAGCTAAAAAAACTCTTTTAGCAAACGGTTGTGATGATGAAACAGCATCAATACTATCAGACTTAATCAGAAATGCTGAACGAGATGGCTCGGTATCACATGGTCTATTTAGATTACCAGCTTATGTAACAGGTCTTAAAGGTGGAAAGATAAATGGTAAAGGGAAACCCGAAGTAAAAAAAATATCTCAATCAGTAATTAAAGTTGAGGGAAATAATTGTCTAGCACCTGTTGTGTTAAATAAAGGATTACCCGAATTAGCAAAAGCTGCAAAAGAAAATGGTGTAGCGGTATTAGCAATAAATAATTCACATCATATGGCTGCTATGTGGCCTGAAACAGAAAAATTAGCAGAAGATGGTTTAGTTGCATTTGCTTGTACATCTTACAAGCCTGCTGTAGCACCTGCTGGTGCTATAAAACCATTATTTGGAACAAACCCAATTTCGTTTGCTTGGCCACGTCCAGGTAAAACACCAGTTGTTTATGATATGGCAACAGCTTCAATGGCGATGGGAGAAGTTCAAGTTGCTAAAAGAGAAGGGCACAAAGTTCCACTTGGAACTGGTTTAACTAAAGATGGTAAAGAAACAACTGATCCAGGGGAAATTGCCGATGGTGGAGTTTTATTACCCTTTGGTGGTTACAAAGGATCTGCAATTGCAATGATGGTAGAATTAATGGCAGGCGCATTAGTTGGTGACAATTTTAGTTTTGAGACAGCAGCTAAAGATAATAATGATGGCGGTCCTCCGAGTGGCGGTGAATTCATACTAGCTATTAACCCAGATAAAACATCAGGTACTAATTGGCAAAAACATGCTGACGAATTTTTTGAAAAAATGAAATCAATGGGTGAAGTAAGATTACCTGGAGAAAGACGTCATAAGAATAGAATGGATACTGGTCCAAGAAATATTAACAAAGAATTGGTAAATAAAATTAAATCTTTAAGCTAAATTAATCTCAATTGGTGTGTGATCAGAAGGCTTTTCTCTTCCACGTGGATCTTTATTAATATTAATATCTTTAATTTGATCGATTATAGAATTTGAAACTAAAAAATGATCAATCCTCATGCCATTATTTTTTTGCCATGCGCCTCTCATATAATCCCAAAATGTATATCCTTCTTTATCTTCATAAAAATGTCTGTAGACATCATTAAAACCAAGATTAATCATTTCTCTAAATTTTTTTCTTATTTCAAGTCTGTATAAAGCATCGTCTTCGAAACTTTTAACATTATAAACATCTTCTGCTGAAGGTATAATATTGAAATCACCAGCTAAAATAATATTTGAATTTTTTTTAGATAAAGTTTTTAATTGCTTTATTAATTGATTAAGCCAATCTTTTTTATAATCATATTTTTCAGTATCTACAGGATTACCATTAGGGGTGTAAATATTTATTAATTGTATATTTTTTTTCTTATGTTCAAATTCAGCTGAAATTATTCTTGATTGTTTTAACTTATCCTTAATTAAATCTGTTTTGACATTTTTTAGTTTATTTTTAGATATAATTGCTACACCATTGTAACTTTTTTGACCAAAGACATGACTTTCATAGTCCATTGATGAAAAATCATCATATGGAAAATTTACATCTTCAGTTTTGATTTCCTGCATCATTAAAATATCAGGTTTATATTTTAATAAATAGCTTTTGATATTTTCAATTCTTGCTCTTACCGAGTTTACATTCCAAGATGAAATGAGCATTAAAGTGAAAAAGAAACTCCACAACCACATGAAGATTTGGTTTGTGGATTAGAAATTTTGAATTGTTCACCTATAAGTTCAGACACATAATCAACCTCAGATCCTTTAAGCAAATCAGCTGAAGTTTTATCAATTAAAATATTTTGATAATTTAAATCATCATCTTGTTTTGATTTATCAAATGTAAATTCATATTGAAAACCAGAACATCCTCCACCTTTGATAGCGATTCTGAAGAATGATCCTTTGTCTTTTTTTGATAACAAATTATCTATTTGTTTTAACGCTTTATCCGTAAATTTAATTTCTTTAATCATGTCTGAACACTGATATTACTAATATAATACTTAATTATTTAAATTAAAGGATGAAAAAAGACACTTTGTTAGGCGTATTTAAAAGTAAAGGCAGACTTAATAAAGAAGCTAATTCAAAATACAGATCTCCTTTTCAACGTGATAGAGATCGGATAATACACAGCGCATCATTTAGAAGATTAAAGCATAAAACCCAAGTATTTGTTAACACTGAAGGGGATCATTTTAGAACAAGGATTACTCATTCAATTGAAGTTGCTCAAATAGCAAGATCAATTGCAAAATATCTAAAATTAAATGAAGATTTAGCTGAAACCTTAAGTCTTGCTCATGATTTGGGTCATACACCATTTGGTCATGCAGGAGAGGATGCTTTAGATGAATGTATGGAAAATTATGGTGGTTTTGATCATAATCTTCAGACACTAAGAATTGTAATGTTTTTAGAAAATAAATATTTCAAATTTGCTGGATTAAATTTAACTCTTGAAACTTTAGAGGGACTTTTAAAACATAACGGACCAGTAGACGATCTAAGCATGATCGACAAACTAATTGGATCAAAAGTTTTCAAAAATAAGATTAACTTTAATACGTATCCATCATTAGAAGCTCAAATATCAGCAATATCAGATGATATTGCTTATAATAATCATGATATTCAGGATGGAATCAAAGCTAATTTATTTAAGCTTGAAGAATTAGTAGAATTAAATTTTTTCAAAAATATTTACCAAAGATATAAAAACAAAATAAATAAAAAAAATTATAAAATTGCTATTTATCAAATCATCAGAGATTCGATAGATATTATGATTAGAGATTTACTAAGTAATACAGAAAAAAATATTAAAAAATTTAAAATTAAGTCATTAAAAGATGTGTCAAAATCAAATCAATTAATAGTTTCTTTTTCAGGTAAAATAGAAAATTCAGAACAAGAAATTAGATCATTTTTAAGACATAGAATGTATGACAATAAATCGGTGCTTAATAAGAATCAAAGAGGTAAAATGATAATTAAGAAATTATTTAAAATAATTAAATTAAATCCTAGAAAATTTCTTACTAAAGAGCAATTGACTAAAGACAAATATAGAGCTATTTCAGATTTTATATCTGGCATGACAGACAGATACGCAATTAACCTTTATAACGATAATAAATGAACATTTTTGAATTATATCTAGATAAAATTAAATCTATTATTGTTGAGCTTAGTAAAAAAAATCAACTCATCGTTCCAGAAACTTTCAATGGTATTAATGCGGAAATACCACCTCCAAAATTTGATTGTGATATTTCAACTAATGTTGCAATGGTTTTATCCAAACTAAATAAAACCTCGCCAATAGAATTAGCAGAAAAACTTGCATCTGAAATCAAAAATAGCGATGATCAAATAGACAATATATCTATTGCTAAACCTGGTTTCATAAATATTAAATTTAAACCTTCTTTTTGGTCTAACTTTATCAAAGAAATTATTGATAATGCTGAAAAATTTGGAATTAATGAGAAAGAGAAAAAAAATAGTTATCTGGTTGAATTCGTGTCAGCTAATCCTACAGGGCCATTACATGTTGGTCATTGTCGAGGAGCTATCTTAGGTGATGTTATATCTAATGTATTAATATTTAATAAACATAAGGTTACAAAAGAATATTATGTAAATGATTATGGTAATCAGATTATAAATTTTACTAAATCTGTGTACTTTAGAATAAGGGAAGTAAAACTTAATGAAAAATTCCCACAAGATAATCCTGATTTATATCCAGGTGATTACCTTATCGATTTTGCAAAAAATATAGTTTCAGAAAATTCAGATTTAAATTTTGATGAATATGATCAAATAAGTGAAAAGTTAACAGCTTTATCAATAGAACAGGCGCTACTTTTAATTAAAAAGAACCTTAAGAGTTTAGGTATTAACCATGATAATTTTGTTAGTGAAAAAAGCATTGTTTTAAATAACGAAGTAGAGAGTGTAATAAAATTTTTAGAAAAGAATAAATTTGTATACAAAGGAAAAATTAAAGCTCCAGCTGGTGAAGATGATAAAAACTGGGTGGAGCGAGAACAGTTACTTTTTAAATCTACTGATTTTGGTGACGATAAAGATAGAGCATTGCAAAAATCAGATGGAGCATGGACTTATTTTGCAAGCGATGTTGCTTATCATAAAAATAAAGTAGATCGTAAATTTGATTATTTAATAAATATTCTTGGCGCAGACCATGCTGGATATATCAAAAGAATTTCATCTTCAGTTGAAGCTTTGTCAGGAAAAAAAGATAAATTAATCTGTAAAATTAGTCAGCTTGTAAAATTAATTAAAGATAACAAACCATTTAAGATGTCTAAAAGAAAAGGTGACTACATTACGGTTGATGATTTAATTAAAGAAGTTGGAAAAGATGCAACTAGGTTTATTATGCTTAACAGGAGTAGTGATGTAGAATTAGATTTTGATTTTGATGCTGTTAAAGAAAAATCAAAAGATAATCCGTTATATTATGTTCAATATTGTTATGCCAGAATTTCATCTGTCTTTAGACATATTGATAAAGATTTAAATTCAAAAATTGAATTGAATGATTTTAGTTTTGAATACTCAAATGATGAGATCAAAATTTTAAAAAAGATTTCAGAATGGCCTAAATGCATTGATGCAGCTAGTTCAAAATTAGAACCACATAGAATACCTGTTTATTTATATGATCTTGCCTCAGAATTTCATTCTTATTGGAATCTTGGTAAACAAAACCCAGAAAAAAGATTTATTAATGATCAAAAAACAGTTTCACCAGATAAATTAATTTTTTTAAAAGTAATATCTAACGTTGTAAAATCAGGAATGGATATAGTTGGTGTAGATACACCAGATAAAATGTAATGCTAAAAGAAATTAAGTATTTAATCTTTATTATTGTAATTGCTTCATTTATTTTTTTGACTGGTAGATATTATTTTTCAGATGAAAATAAGAAAAAATCATACAGATCTTATAAAAATAATGATGAAAAAATTAAATTATATTCAAAAAATCTACCTGTTTTGGAAAACGACACACAAAATGTAATAGAATACGTTAAGCAAACAAACAAAAAAAAGAAAAAAAAGTTTAATTTTTGGAAACTTTTAGAGAATGATTAAGAATAGAAGAGCTTTTATTGTTGGTTTAAAATCATCAAAATTATCAAACAAAGAGATTACTTTTTTAAATAAATATAAACCATGGGGAGTTATTTTATTTTCAAGAAACATAAGTTCAATTGAACAAACTAAAAAATTAACTGATAAAATAAAAAAGATATTTAAAGATAAAAAATACCCAATACTAATTGATCAAGAAGGTGGCCGAGTAAATCGATTAAGTAAAATTATCTCATTTGATAATTTAACCTCTGAATATTTTGGCAATTTATTCACAAAAGATAAGAAAAAATTTAATATTATTTATAAATTATTTATCGATAAGACTTCGTATTTACTTAAATCAATCGGTGTTAATATAAATACCGTTCCTGTTTTAGACCTTCGTGTTAAAGGAGCTAGCAACATTATTGGTGATAGGTCTTTTTCAAAAAATAAAAAAAATGTCTCTAAAATTGGAGATATTTGTATTAATTATTTTCACGAAAATTCTATTGGAACTGTGATGAAGCATATACCAGGGCATGGATTAGCTAAGGTAGATAGTCATAAATTTACTCCTATAGTTACTAAAAACTTAAATTATTTGAATAAAAATGATTTTTTTCCATTCAAGAAAAAACAAAGCTATTTTGCAATGACAGCACATGTAATATATCGAAATATAGATAAGTTAAATACAGCTACACACTCTAAAAAAATTATAAATTTAATTAGAAAAAAAATTGGCTTTAAAAACATTTTAATTTCAGATGATTTATCAATGAAAAGTTTAAAAGATGATTTAAAAACTAATACTATAAAAACATTTAGTGCAGGTTGTAATCTTGCACTTCATTGTAATGGCAAATTGTCTGAAATGAAGGTGGTTGGCGATAATTCACCAAAGGTTAGTAATTTTATAATAAAAAAAACATCGTTATTTTATAAAATTTTAAGTTAATATCTGAGCATGACTATTTCTGATTCTGCATTATTTAATGTTGATATTAATAATTATAATGGCCCTCTAGATGTCCTTTTAGATTTAGCCAAAGCTCAAAAGGTAGATCTTGAAGAGATATCAATTACAAAGTTAGCAGATCAGTTTCACGATTATATTACAAAAGAAAAAGATTTAAATTTAGAAATTGCGTCAGAATATTTATTAATGGCAACTTGGTTAGCTTATTTAAAATCTAAATTATTACTTCCAGGAACACCAGAAGAAGAATTTAAAGTTCAAGAAGTTGCTGAAAAATTAAAATTACAACTTAAAAAATTAGAATTGATAAGATTGCTTTCTGAACAAATGTTGAAAAGAAAAAGATTAGGAAGAGAAATTCGATCAAGAGGAATGAAAGGAAATATACGATCTATTTATAGCACAGAATATAATTTAAGTTTATTTGAGCTTCTTAAGTCATATTCAACAATTATTATGACCAAGGACTTTCAAAAAATGAATATTCCTAAATTACCTGTATTTACTACAGAAGATGGAATTAAAACAATAAGAGAATTTTTCGGTAAATTAATTGATTGGAAGAAATTAGACGATTTGATTCCTCAAAATTTTAAAAGTAATTCAAAATATAAAAGTACGGGTAAAGCAGGTATATTTGCTGGATCGTTAGAATTAGTTAAAGAAGGAAATTTAACCATGAAACAAGATAAATTATTTGATGATATTTATGTGAAGGAAAATAATGATTAAAAAAGAAAAGATTAAAAAAGATAATATTGTTAAATTTCCATCTAAGTTAACTGATTTAGAAAAAGAAATTGAAGCAGTTATTTTTGCTGCTGCAGAACCATTAGATATTGATACAATTGAAAGTAAAATTACTAAAAAGGGCAGTGTTGCAAAATCATTAGAGAAGTTACAACAAGAATACTCTCAACGTGGTATTAATTTAGTTTGTATTAAAGATAAGTGGTCGTTTAGAACTTCACCTAATTTATCTAATATCATGTCACAAGAGAAGACGGTAGAAAAGAAACTTTCTAGAGCTGCTGTGGAGACTTTGGCTATAATCGTTTATCACCAACCTGTTACTAGAGCTGAGATTGAGGAGATAAGAGGTGTTGCATTCGGAACGAATACTCTTGAAATATTGATGGAACTTAACTGGGTAAAACCAGGAGGTCGAAAAGATGTACCAGGTAGACCAATTCAGTATGTTACAACTGATGAATTTTTAAGTCATTTCAATCTTCAAAAATTATCTGATTTACCAACAATTGATGAATTAGGTGCTGCTGGATTAATTGACAGTTCTAGTGTTGATAATGCGATTTTTGGTACTGGTAAATTCTATAAAGAAAAACAAGAAGAAAAAAAAGAAGATATTTATTCTAATATTGATGAGATGTTAAACAGCACTCTTGATACAGAAGAGAAAGATTAACAAAAAAGTAACTTTTAAATTAACCATAAAAAGGTTATAAGTTTTTCATGAGCATAGGAATTTGGCAAATAGCAATCGTAGTTATATTAGTAGTCTTATTATTTGGACGAGGTAAAATCTCCAGTCTGATGGGTGACGTAGCTAAGGGAATTAAAAGTTTCAAAAAAGGAATGGCGTCAGATGTTACTGACGATACAGAGCCAAAAAATATATCCGACGAAAATAAAGACTCAGAAAACAAAGATTAAATCACATGCCTACTATTGGTTGGTTTGAGATATTAATTGTAGTTGGTATTGCAATTGTTGTTCTTGGTCCAAAAGATTTTCCAATCATGTTAAAGAAAGCAGGTTCTTGGATAGGGACTGCAAAAAGATATGTTAGCAACATTCAAAATGAGGTTTCTAATTTAGAAATTGATGAAGAAAAAATTGATAATGAAATAAAAAAAGAAACTAAAAAAGATGAGCAATGAAGAAAATGAAGGTGGATTTGTTAGCCATCTAACAGAACTAAGAAAAAGATTAATACATAGTTTTGTATTTCTAATAATCTTTTTTGTTATTTGTTATATTTTTGCAGAACATATCTACGGTTTTTTAGTTGATCCTTTTGCTCAAGCGGTAAAAGATGATGGATCTGATAGAAGGCTTATCTTTACCGCCTTACAGGAAACTTTTTTAACGTATATCAAGGTATCTTTTTTCACAGCTTTTTTCGTGACCTGTCCATTTATTCTAATGCAAATATGGAAATTTATTGCTCCAGGTTTATATAAACATGAAAAAGTTGCTATACTTCCATACCTTATCTTAACACCAATCCTTTTCTTTTTGGGAGGTATGCTTGTTTACTATTTGATAATGCCTCTAGCTATTAAATTCTTTTTATCATTTGAAAGCACAGGGATGTCTACAAGTTTACCAATACAATTAGAAGCCAAAGTAAATGAATACTTGTCACTTGTTATGAAGTTAATTTTCGCATTTGGAATAAGTTTCCAACTACCTATAGTCTTAAGTTTATTAGCAAGAATAGGAGTTGTTGACAGTCAATTTTTAAAAGAAAGAAGAAAGTATGTAGTAGTAATTATATTTGCTGCTGCTGCATTACTTACACCACCAGATCCAATTACTCAAATAGGTTTAGCTATTCCTTTATTAATTTTATATGAATTATCAATATTTTCAGTAAAATTTATAGAAAACAAAAATTTAGAAAAAACTGATGCATAATTTAAAAGAAATTAGAAAGGATTTTTCAAAATTTGAAAAAGATCTCGAAAAACGTTCAGTTAAAATTGATTTTAATAATTTAAAAAAGCTTGATGAGTTAAATAGAGATTTAATTCAAAAGAAAGAAAATTTAGAAAAAGAAAAAAAAGATATTTCAAAATCTAAAGATGAAAGTTTATTCAAAAAATCCAAAGAAATCTCTATTGAATTAGAAAAGATTGCTGAGCAACAAAAAAATACTAAAACTGAATTAGATAACATTTTATCAAGTATACCAAATATACCTCATCAGGATGTTCCAAATGGAAAAGATGAAAATGACAATGTGGAAGTTTTAAAAGCAGGTAAAGTTCCTGAGTTTTATTTTAAACCAAAATCACACTACGAACTTGGAGAAAAATTAGGTATGCTTGATTTTGACCTTGCAACCAAAACAACTGGTTCAAGATTTGTATTTGTAAAAAAAGATTTAGCATTATTGGAACGTGCATTATCTAACTTTATGTTAGACACCCATATTGTTCAAAATGGCTATCAAGAGATTTCACCTCCATTGATAGCTTCTGACAATACAATGTATGGAACTGGCCAATTACCAAAATTCGAAAATGATCAATTTGAAATAAAATTTGATGAAGGATCTGATAGAAAATTTTTAATTCCAACTGCTGAAGTAATTTTAACAAACATTGTTAAAGACAAAATTGTTGACCAAAAAGATTTACCCATGAGATTTGTTGCCTCAACACCTTGTTTTAGAAAAGAAGCTGGCAGTTATGGAAAAGATACCAAAGGAATGATTAGACAACACCAATTTTATAAAGTTGAGATGGTTAGTATTGTAGAAAAAGAAAATTGCCTAGAAGAATTAGAACGAATGACAAATTGTGCAACAGATATTCTGGATAAGCTAGAGCTGCCATATAGAAAAGTAATTTTATGCTCGGGCGATATGGGTTTCAGTGCTGAAAAAACCTATGATATTGAAGTATGGTTACCATCAGAAAACAAGTACCGTGAAATATCATCATGCTCTTCTTGTTCAACATTTCAGGCACAAAGAATGAAATCAAGATACAAAAATAAAAGCAAGGAAACTGTTTTTGTTGGAACATTAAATGGAAGTGGTTTAGCTGTGGGTCGAACTTTAATTGCTGTACTAGAAAACTATCAACAAAAAGATAGTTCGATTATTGTTCCTAAAGTACTGCGACCGTATATGAATAATTTGGAATTGATTTCAGCTAAATAAAGTTGTTTTAATTACATAGATAGTATAAGTATTCACATAATTTATAAGGAGATTTATGGAAGGCTCAGGAATAGGACAATTTATACCGTTAATTTTAATATTTGTTATTTTTTATTTTTTCTTAATCAGACCACAGCAAAAAAAAGTTAAAGAGCACAAAGCAATGGTTGAAAGTCTTAAGAGAGGTGACAAGGTTGTTACTTCTGGTGGAATTACAGGTACAGTGGAGAGACTTATAGACAACGATAAAGTTGAAGTTGAAATTGCTGAAAACGTAAAGGTTGAGATAGTTAAATCAACTGGTATTCAAAGTCTTGTTAATACAAATACACAAGAAGTTAAAAAATAATTATTTTTAGTTAAGTGCTTTATTTTTCTAAGTTAAGAATTTTATTTATAACTCTTTTTTCAGTTTTATTTATTTTAATTGCTTCATCAAATCTTTTTAAATTTGATGATGATTTTTTTGATAAAAAAATTAATTTAGGATTGGACCTTCAGGGTGGATCATATCTATTACTTGAAATTGATAATGAACCTGTAATTGAACAAAAATTACAAAACTTAACAACAACAATTAGAAATTACTTCAAAGAAAAAAACATTAAAATCAACAATATTAAAATAGATAATCAGAATATTTTTTTTAATGTAACAAATAATGATAAGCAATCTGTCTTAGATGTTTTTCAGGACGAAAATAGTGACCTTAACCCTTATTACCCAAGATTTAAATCACATCAGTTAGAAATTGAAGATACAGGGTTAAATTTAAAAGTTAATTTTTCAAGACAGGGTTTAATTAAACTTAAAACTTCTTCTCAAGATCAAGCTATAGAAATAGTAAGAAGAAGGGTAGATGAGGTTGGAACTAATGAACCCAACATACTTAAAAGAGGAAATAACAGAATTTTAGTAGAGCTTCCTGGATTAGATGATCCAATGAGAATAAAATCATTACTTGGTAAAACTGCAAACCTTACTTTTCGCTTTGTAACAAATGATGAAAATGATCGTTTCGGAGTTGAAAAGTTAAAATTTGAAAATGGCCTAGAAGAAGCCACAGTTAGTAAAAGAATTATAATAAGTGGTGAAAATTTACTCGATGCACAACCAAAAATGGATACTCAAGCTAACCAAACAATTGTTTCATTTACTTTAGATAGAGTAGGTGCAAAGAGGTTTGGTAAGGCAACATCAACTGGTATTGGAAAACAATTAGCAATCGTTTTAGATGGTAAAATTATTAGTGCACCTGTAGTTAGAGATACGATTGCTAGTGGTTCTGGTCAGATAAGTGGTGGCTTTACTTTTCAAACAGCAACTGATCTAGCTTTATTATTAAGATCAGGAGCATTACCAGCTCCATTAGAAATTATTGAAGAAAGAACGGTTGGACCTGATCTTGGACAAGATTCAATTAATGCAGGAATGATTGCCTTAGCAATAGGTTTTATGTTGGTGATAATTTTTATATTCGTAAAATATAAAATTTTTGGATTAATAACCAATGTAACATTAATAGTTAACTTGTTTATACTTTTAGGTGTTTTAACTTTATTTGAGGCTACTTTGACATTACCTGGTATTGCTGGGATCATTTTAACTGTAGGTATGGCAGTTGATGCAAATGTTTTAATTTTTGAGAGAATTAAGGAAGAATTAAAAGACGAGACTAACAATATTTTGGCTTTTGATGGTGGGTATACCAAATCAAGAACAGCAATTTTAGATGCTAATATTACGACATTATTAGCAGCAATTATTTTGTTTTTTATGGGCTCAGGTCCAGTGAAAGGTTTTGCTGTAACTTTAGGAGTTGGAATATTTACAACACTATTTTCCGTCTACTTTATTGCAAGATTGTTCACGAGTATTTATGTATCAAGAAACAAAAATAAGGAAAAATTAATTTAATGATTGCTTTTAACAAATATTATAATCACTTTAATTTACTCTCATCAATTTTAATTGTTGTTTCATTATTGTTGTTAATTTTTAAAGGACTTAACTTTGGTATAGATTTTAAAGGTGGTACTTTAATTGAATTAAGAGCTTCAGATTCTAAAATAAATGTAAGTTCATTAAGAGATAGATTTAATCAAATGGATTTAGGAGATGTATCAGTGAAGAAATTTGGAAATGATACAGATTTTTTAGTTAAATTTGAAAACAAAGATAATAAAAAGAATATTATTGAAGAAATTAAGATCAATTTAGATAAATCTTTTGGAAATAACTATGATTTAAGAAGAGTAGAGAATGTTGGGCCAAAGGTAAGTGCTGAATTATTAAAATCTGGAGTAATAGCAATATCTTTATCGTTAGCATTAATGCTGATTTACATTTGGATTAGATTTGAATGGCAGTTTAGTTTAGGTGCAATTTTAGCTTTGTTTCATGATGTAATTGTAACTCTTGGAGTTTTTTCTTTATTTAGCTTAGAAATAAACTTGTCAATTATAGCAGCTGTATTAACAATCGTAGGATACTCTATGAATGATACAGTGGTCATTTTCGATCGTGTCAGAGAAAATTTAAGAAAATATTCAGATATAAAAATTTTTGAATTAACAAATATTTCAATTAATGAAACATTATCAAGAACAATAATAACATCTGCAACTACTTTACTTGCATTGTTAGCAATTTATTTTTTTGGTGGTGAAATATTAAAAGGGTTTTCATTAGCAATGATACTTGGTGTTGTTTTTGGAACTTATTCCTCAATTTATATAGCTAATACTGTTTTGGTTAGACTAAGAGTTTCTCAAAAAACTGTTCTTAGAGAAGATGAGAAAAAATAATTTAATATAAGTTTTGAGCTATTACCATTGTTAGCAACATTGGTAATGATAATAGGGTATTTGTTCTTGAGAAGAGCATTGCAGTTTTAGCTGACTTTGCCTTAGTCTCTGGATCAGTTTCAACCATTCCTAAAGCTCTTTTTTGATTTGGCCAAATAACAAACCATACGTTAAATGCCATTATAATTCCTAGCCACATTCCAATACCTATAGCTGTATGCTTAGGTACACCCGAACCTATACTTAAAGTCATTGCATCATGAAGATATCCATTAAGATAAGCAAGAATTAAACCTGAAAGAACAGTTATCGCTGCAGCCCATCTAAAGTAAAATAATGCAGCAGGAGCAATTACTTTGCCAATGGCTGGTTTTTGTTCATCTGGAATTTTTCCCATGTTTGGAATTTGAACAAAATTGAAATACCACAATAATCCAATCCACATAATTGCAACAATCACATGTATGTATCTAAACAACCAACTCCAGAACAATGTATCAATAGCTATCCCATCGTTTAAATAAAATAATCCTAAAAACAATATTATTGCTAACGCAAGTGATGCGTGGACTGTTTTTGATAATGATGACAATAAACTACTCATGATTCTTAATAACTATACACTAATTTTTGAATATTTTTAAGTTGTTAAATTAAGCTAGAAGAGGTTTTAAAAATTGACCAGTATAACTATCTTTTACTTTACATACTTCCTCAGGTTTTCCTTCGGCGACAATATTACCACCCTTTACACCACCTTCAGGACCCATATCCACAATGTAGTCGGCTGTTTTAATAACATCTAGATTATGTTCAATGACAACTACTGTATTTCCAAGTTTTACAAATGTATGAAGTATCTCTAAAAGTTTTTTAATATCATGTTGATGTAAACCTGTGGTTG
>NZ_CVSU01000108.1 GCF_001180205.1 Candidatus Pelagibacter communis
TTATTTATACAAACAATAAAAAAATATTTTAATTTTTTAAAAACAAAATTTTTCTCAAGAATTTAAATAAAAGTAAAAATAAAAATGGTACAAAAGTTTTGATTGTATATGTGTCATTATTTACTTTTTTAATCCAATTTAATTTAATCAATCTCTTAATTCTATTTTCAAAGAAATTATTAATTTTATAAAACTTTTTAATGTCTTTTATTTTTTTAATTTTATTTTCTTTTATTAATATCATCATATTTACTCTTGATGATGTTTGGCTCATATTTATAATATTAAAAATTGAAAACATAATTAAGTAAAAATTAAATAAGAAATATACTGCAATGTCTAATTTATCATAGATAGCAAAAAATAAAAAAGATAAAAAACCAATTATCAATGTAGAATTAATTATAATTTTTTGAAAAGATATTTTTTTAAAAACAAATCTAATTAAAAAAACTTGAATTATTAAAACCAATATAATTAAATGAAATGTAATTATCACTAACCTTTCCCACCTTTGATATTGTAAATAATTCTTACAATTGAAAAGAAAGAGGCAAAAATCTTTCCAATTAAATTTAAACTTAAATTATTTTT
>NZ_CVSU01000109.1 GCF_001180205.1 Candidatus Pelagibacter communis
GAATGAAATGTGGTGCCAGCATTCCATTGACCTCTGCTACTAGAGGAATCCTACGCAAAACACCATCAAGATCAGGCTCAATATCTATAAAACCTACTCCTGATGATACTTCCATTAATTCTGAACTAGTCTTGTATCCAATATTAATTACATGTTTACCATCCATCGGACCAATGTGACTCAAATTATTCATTTTTAGTTCATCTAGAATTTCATCATTATGAATATTGAGTTCAAATGGCTCTTTAATACTACCAAAATCTACAGAGTAGGGATTAACTGCCATATATGATACTGCTAATTCATCAATTAGCCTTGACCATCCAACGGTATCAACAGTATTTGTGAACAAAATATCCATACCAAAACCAGCGGGGCCTCCATCTGTAATTTTTTTTACGGTTTCTGCATAATAATCATAGGGCCAGAGGTACTCATATCCGGATACAAGCTTTGAAGCATCATCTAAGGCAACCAGTACAACATCGGAATTCATTTCTGGTTCTTTTTCCAGA
>NZ_CVSU01000110.1 GCF_001180205.1 Candidatus Pelagibacter communis
GACGATGGAAGGGTAAAATTGTTAATGATAAAACGAAAATTGTAATAAAAAATTTAAATATATCAAATAGTGCAGCAATTGTGTTTCATCACCTTAGTTATATAAAAAAAAAGAGTTGATTATTTAACAAATAGTTAATAATTATTGCGCATGCCCTTGTAGCTCAGCTGGTAGAGCAATTGATTTGTAATCAATAGGTCCGCGGTTCGAATCCGTGCGGGGGCACCACTTCACTTAACAATTTATCAAAATAATTTTTATAAAAATTAATTTATGACAATAAGCATTATCAAACTATCATCAGATTAAAGTTTTTTCATTTTAAAAACCGCCTCTCCAGTTGTCTTTATCTTCAAACCGCTCTTTTTCTTTTTTAGAGGTGGGTCTAAATAAAAAATAAACTGTAAGGATGATAGTTAATAAAATTATAATAATCTCAAGTGTCATAAACTCTGATCAGCAATTCCTTAAATTTTTTTCATTTGATCTACCATGCAGTTAATTTCCAACACTCGTCAACATTTTCAATTCGAACATAACAACCAAGAAATGACATAATTTTAAATGCACAAAAGCCTGCAACTAATATAATTACTACTAATATAACTGGATTAATTTTTTTCATATACTAACTAGTTTCTCTTCTTATTTGTTCAATTTTAATCTTTTTCTGTAGACCTCTGTTTTTATCATAAAGAAGATTAAACTTTATTTTATTATTAGTTTTAACTGTAATTGATTTAGCATTTCTTACTTCTAGATTATCTGCTACTGCACTTATGGGTCTTTTTGATGGATTTAAATTTTTTATTACAATTTTCGTTTTATCATTAACAATTTTACCCTTCCATCGTCGTGGTCTAAAAGCACTTATAGGAGATATTGATAATTTTTTTGAGTGAAGACTCAAAATAGGTCCATGAACAGAAAGATTGTAAGCCGTACTACCTGCTGGTGTTGATACTAATACTCCGTCAGAAACTAATTTTTTGATTATTTGTTTTGAACCTTGTTTAATAGATATTGTAGCAGCTTGCCTACTTTGTCTTAATACAGATACCTCATTTATTGCTATAGATCTCTTAGTTTGATTATTTTTATTTTTGACAATCATTTCTAATGGAGAAATTGAAACTACATTTGCTTTTGACAAGTTTTTTAAAATATCTTTTGAGGAAAATTTATTCATTAGGAAACCATAATTTCCAGAATTAATCCCATAAAAATTTTTGTTAGAATTTTTATTTTTTTTTAATGTTTGAAGCATAAAACCATCGCCTCCAATAACTATTATGAGATTTTCTTTTTTAAAATCATTTAATTTTATTTTTTTTAATAATAAATTTTTAATACTTGATGATTTTTTATTTTTATCTGAGATGATTTGAGGTTTACTCATTTAGTGGTGCCCTCGGCCAGACTCGAACTGGCACTCCGCAAGCGGCAAGGATTTTAAGTCCTTTGTGTCTACCAATTTCACCACGAGGGCATGAGTTATTTTCATGAGTGTTTATGCTAATATTTATAATTGAACAAGTCTAATTAGTAAAATTGTTATTTATTAGAATATTTTATAAATATCAATTAATGGAAAAAGCAATCAAAATTTTGATATTTACTGACCTAGACGGTTCTCTGCTTCATAGAGATACGTTTAAATTTGATGAAATAAAAGACTATTTGAAACAACTAATATCAAAAGGTATTTTTATAATACCTAATACTAGTAAAACTGAGAAAGAAATTTTACAATTTAATTACGAGTTAGGATCAAATTTACCTTTTATTTCTGAAAATGGAGCAGCTATTAATGGCTTAGACTTATTAAATCCAGATTTACCTAAAGAATTAATTCTTAGTAGAGAAAAAGATGATATTTTTAATATTTTTAAAAATATAGTTCCATTAAACCTGCAAAACAAATGCAAATGGTTGTCTGAAATGAATAATACAAACCAAAGTTTAATTTTTGGTTTATGTGATAAAAAACTTAAAATGGCTTTAGATCGTAAGTATACTATTCCTTTTATATTTAATGGAACTAAAAATGAAAAAAATCAATTATCAAAAATAATAAAAAAAGACGGTCTATCTTTGCAAGAAGGTGGCAGGGTAATTAATTTAACTGATAAAGTAAATAAAGCCAAAGCTCTTCGAGTATTTGTAAGATTTTATAGAAGATATCATCAAAATGTAAAAACAGTGGCAGTAGGAGATAATCACAATGACTTAGATATGTTGAAAACAAGTGATTTTCCTTGCTTAGTATTTAATGATAAATTCATTTTAGATGAAATTCCTATAAATAACTTAATTACAACTAACAAGCCATCACCTGAGGGCTGGGCAGATGTGATTAAAATGGCTCTAGTTAAAATAAATAAAAATTAATAAAAAACTGTATGAGCGAATTTACACAAAATGGAATTATATCTACACTTCATGACTTTGGAACAAAGTCAACAAGACAAATAGAGAAAGAGCTTTTAAGTTTTTCAAAAGAGAGGAAAATGGAACTTATCTTGCCATGTCTTTATAGCGAGTTAAATGGAGAAGCATTACCAAAAATTGTTTCTGAAATTGCTCAAACTAACTATCTTCATCATATAATCATAGGATTAGATCAAGCTAATGAAAAACAGGCTAGGAAAGCATGGTCATTTTTTGAAAAATTAGAAACCCCTTTCACAATACTTTGGAATGATGGTCCAAATTTGAAAAAATTAGATAAAGAATTAAAAAAAAAAGCATTAGCACCAAATGAAAAAGGTAAAGGAAGAAACGTTTGGTATTGTATTGGGATGTCAATAGCAAGAAATAGTGCAAGATCAGTTGCTTTACATGATTGCGATATAAAAACATACGATCGAAGAATGCTAGCAAAGTTATTTTACCCAGTGGTTAATCCTTTATTTAATTTTGAATTTTGCAAAGGTTACTATCCCCGGGTTGCAGATAACAAAATGAATGGAAGAGTAGCCAGACTGTTAGTGTTTCCGATGTTAAATGCTTTAGAAAAAACAATAGGCAAAAGTGAATATTTGGATTTTATGAAATCATTTAAATACCCACTAGCTGGGGAATTTTCTTTTAGAAGAAATATTCTTCCAGAATTAAGAATTTCATCAGACTGGGGAATAGAAATTGGAATATTGTCAGAAATGCAAAGAAACTTTTCTCCACAAAATATCTGTCAGGTTGATTTAGCAGATACTTATGATCACAAACATCAGGATTTATCTATTGATGATGAAAATAAAGGTTTATCAAGAATGTCAATTGATATAATTAAAACCTTTATCAAAAAGCTTGCTACTCAAGGTCACTCGTTTAGTAGAGAAGAATTAAGATCACTTAAAGCAACATACTATAGGTCAGCACTTGATTTAATTGACGCTTATCGAGGTGATGCTGAAATGAATGGTTTGAAATTTGATTCACATTCTGAAGAAAAAGCAGTTGAATTATTTTCAAAAAATATAATTAAAGCTGGCGAAGACTTTTATTTAAACCCCATGGATGCTCCATTTATACCAACATGGAGCAGAGTTAAAAGCGCTATCCCAGATTTTTTATTAAGATTAGAAAAAGCTGTTAATGAAGATAATAAATATTATCTTTAGTTTTATTTATGTTCTTAGTGCTTTATGTAAAAATCTTTTATCAAGTTTACAATCTCGATATCCTTTTTTTACAACATTTAAATATCTTTCAGTTGGAAATTTGAATGGAGATTTTTTAACCATTGTATAAGTCATCACTTTCTTTCCATAATAATAAAAATAATGTTTTTTATATAGTATTGGAAAATCTTCATACACATCTAATTTTTTTTCATCACTTTTAGAAATTTCAAATAAAGCACCTGGTACAATTGAATTTTTTTTTGTCTCTATATCTGCAGCTCTATATTTACTTCTAAAGGTTAATTTAAAATCTTTTAAATTTATTTTTTTTAAAAAAATACTGTCTTTGCATCTACGTTTCATTTGAAAATGATGAAGATTACTTCCATAAGCAAAATACAGCATTATCTATCTACTACCTCAATTTTTTTTTCATTAACAAATTTTAAAATTTGAGAATTACAATCATCTATTTTATTCTGATCTTCTGATCTAATCACAATTGATACACCTAATTTACCTGCATGGAAGAAAGGATAGCTTCCAATTTCTACATCTATATTATTGTTTTGAACTTTTGTTAATGAATTTGCTATTTCACTTTCAACAGTTCTTAAGCTTATAGTAAGACTTTTGATTGGCTTCCCTCCTACTATCCTGTTAGTCAAACCACCCAACATTGATTTCAAAATGGATGGAACTCCTGGCAATGAAAAAACATTTTCAACATTAAAACCTGGTGCGCCACTCGTTGGATTTATAATTAAATTTGCATTCTCTGGCATCCAGGCCATTTTTTGTCTTCCATCATTAAATTCACCTGGTTGATAATAAGCTTCTAAAATTTTAAAAGCTTCTTTATGAACTTCATATTTTATTCCAAAAGCCTTTGATACTGACTTAGCTGTAATATCATCATGTGTTGGACCAATACCACCGGTTGTAAATACGTAATCATATTTAGATCTAAGTAAATTTAAAGTATCAACAATAATATCTTCAACATCAGGTATTACTCTAACTTCACCAACATTAACACCAATTGAATTTAGCCAGTTAGCTAAAGTAGATGTATTCGTATCTTGGGTTCTTCCAGATAAAATTTCATTACCTATTATTAAAATTGAAGCATTAACTTTTACTTTTTTATTCATATGAAATATATAATTTAATAATGGAATTTACCAAGTCTTTAATAAAAGGCAAATTAATCAAACGTTATAAAAGGTTTTTTACTGATGTGCAGCTAGGTAAAGAAATTGTCACAGCTCACTGTCCTAACACAGGATCAATGAAAGGTTTACTAGATGAAGGCAATGAAGTTTATTTGCTTCCTAATAACGATCCAAGAAGAAAACTAAAATATGGATTGGAAATTATTAAATCTAGAAAAAATTTAGTTGGAGTGAACACTCATATGGCAAATAGAATAGTTGAGCATGGTCTCAAAAACAATCTAGTAAATGAACTCAAGAATAATGAAATTATTAAACCTGAGGTTTTTTTTAATAAGGAAACAAGATTTGATTTTTTGTTACAAAGAAAAGGTCAAAAAATGTTTGTTGAGGTTAAAAATGTTACTTTATTTAGAAATAAGGATACTGCTGAATTTCCAGATGCACCAACAGCAAGAGGAATTAAGCATTTATTAACCCTTATTGATGCCATAAAAAAAAGTTATAAAACATACTTAATATTTTTAGTTCAAATTCAAAATATGAAATATTTTAAAATAGCTAAAGACATAGATGAACAATATTATAAGAACTATTTAAAAGCTAAAAAGGCTGGTGTTAATTTTTTAGCATATAGATGCGATATAAGTTCTAAAAAAATTTTTATAGATAAAAAATTAAAAATTATAGATGATTGATTATAAAGAAAAGTTTGAAAAAATGAGAATTGCAGGAAATTTAGCTGCAAGAACTTTGGACATGTTAACTGAGAATATCAAAGAAGGTGTATCCACTGATCATATCGATAAACTAGGTTATGAATTTATAAGAGATAATGGAGGCTACTCTGCGCCACTATATTATAGAGGCTTTACAAAATCGTTATGCACATCTTTAAATCATGTTGTGTGTCATGGAATACCCTCTGATAGAATTTTACAAGAAGGTGACGCTGTAAATGTAGATGTAACAGCAATTGTTGATGAACATTATGGTGATACAAGCAGGATGTTTTGTATTGGAAAAACGCCAGTAAAATTAAACAATCTTATAGAAGCTACTTACGAATCTATGATGAGAGCAATTAAAATTTTAAAACCTGGAATTAAATTAGGAGATATTGGTTATGAAATTCAATCTTATGTAGAAGACAAAGGATTTTCAGTCGTAAGAGATTTTTGTGGTCACGGAATTAGTACAACTTTTCATGAACCACCAAATATTCTTCATTATGGAAATAAAAATACTGGCATGGAACTTAGACCTGGAATGACATTTACTATAGAACCAATGATTAATTCAGGTAATTATGATGTTAAAATGTTGAATGATGGGTGGACAGCGGTTACAAAAGACAAATCTTTATCTGCACAATTTGAACACACGCTAGGAATTACTGAAAATGGTTATGAAATCTTTACAGAATCTGCTAAAGGTTATTTAAAGCCTCCATACTTATAATTAATGATTAAAAGATACTCGCGAAAAGAATTAACTGATATTTGGTCGGAAGAACATAAATACAAAATCTGGTTGGATGTTGAGATTGCAGCTGCTGAGGCAATGGAAAAACTTGGTCAGATTCCAAAAGGAGTTGCCTCTGTTGTGAGAAAAAAAACAAGGATTAATGTAGGCAGAATTCACAAAATTGAATCTGAGGTAAAACACGATGTAATAGCATTTCTTACTTCTGTCACTGAAAAAGCCGGAATTAAAGCACGGTACCTACATCAAGGAATGACATCATCGGATATTTTAGATACTAGTTTTAATATTCAATTAGTCCAATCAGGTAAAATTATTTTAAAAGATATAGATCAAATTTTAAAAGTTTTAAAAAAACAGGCCAAAAAGTATAAATTTACTCCTTGTATGGGAAGAAGTCATGGTATCCATGCAGAACCAATTACTTTTGGATTAAAATTGGCTTCCTTTTATGAGGAGTTTAAAAGAAACAGAAAAAGACTTAAGTATGCTATTGATGAAGTATCAACTTGTGCAATATCTGGTGCTGTTGGAACATTTGCTAACATTAACCCAAATGTTGAAAAACATGTGGCAAAAAAATTAGGTTTAAAAGTTGAACCAATTTCCACGCAAGTAATTCCAAGAGATAGACATGCATTTTATTTTTCTGTTTTAGGAATTATTGCAGGTTCAATAGAGAGAGTGGCAGTTGAAATAAGACACTTACAAAGAACTGAGGTTTATGAAATACAAGAATATTTCTCTAAAAATCAAAAAGGATCCTCTGCAATGCCTCATAAAAAAAATCCCATATTAAGTGAGAATCTTACTGGTTTAGCTAGAATGATTAGAAGTTCAGTTGTGCCAGCACTTGAAAACATAGCTCTTTGGCACGAGAGGGATATTTCTCATTCTAGTGTTGAAAGAAATATTGGTCCAGATGCTAATATAACAACTGATTTTGCATTAGTTAGACTTACAAATATTTTAGATAATATGATTATTTATCCAAAAAAAATGCTAGAAAATTTAAATTTAACAAAAGGTTTAATCTTTTCTCAAGAAGTTATGTTGGAATTAACTAAAACAGGATTGAGCAGAGAAAAATCGTACAAAATGGTTCAAAATTATGCAAAAAAATGTTTTGCAGAGAATTTAAACTTAATTGACGTTATTTCATCTGATAAATTTATAATGAATAAAATTTCACAAAAAAAACTAAAGTCTATATTTAATTATTCTAAACACTTTAAAAATGTAAATTTAATCTTTAGAAGAGTTTTTAAATAATGAAAAAAGGTAAAAAATTATACGAAGGAAAAGCTAAAATCATTTATGCAACAAATGATAAAAACTTAGTTATTCAATATTTTAAAGATGATGCAACAGCATTTAATAATCAAAAAAAAACTACCATTGAAGGTAAAGGTGTTCTAAATAATAGAATATCAGAACATATACTCTCAAACCTCTCTCAAATAGGAATTAAAAATCATTTAATTAAAAGATTAAATATGCGTGAGCAAATTATAAAACTTGTAGAAATAATTCCGATAGAATTTATTGTGAGAAATGTTGCAACAGGCTCGATAACTAAAAGATTAGGTATTGAGGATGGTACTGTTTTGAAAGAACCTTTAATTGAATATTGCTTAAAAGATGACAAACTTGGTGATCCCTTGATATCTGAAGAACATATTTTAGCATTTGATTGGGCGTCAAAATCAGAAATAGATAAAGTTAAAAAAACTATTTTAAGAATTAATGATTTTATGATTGGGATGTTTAGAGGTGTTGGAATTAAACTTATCGATTTTAAATTAGAATTTGGAAGAATTAAAATTGATGGAAAAAATGAAATTATTTTAGCTGATGAAATAAGTCCTGATACATGCAGATTGTGGGACAGTATTACAGAAAAAAAATTAGACAAAGATCGATTTAGAAAAGATCTAGGTGATCTAATCCCGGCCTATACTGAGGTTGCTAAAAGATTGGGTATACTCCATGAACAATCTAATGTTTCAGCAGTAAATGTAACTAAATTATCTTCAGTTAAAAGAAAGAAAAAATGAAAATTTCTGTAATCATCACTCTAAAAAAAGATGTGCTTGATCCACAAGGAAAAGTCATTCATCAAACTCTTGATGGAATGGGTTTTGATGATGTTAATGAAGTTAGACAAGGTAAATATTTTGAAATAGACACTAAAGAAACCGATAACGATAAAGCAAAAGCAAAAGTTGAAGAAATGTGCAAAAAACTTTTGGCAAATCTTGTAATTGAAAATTATAAAATTATTGATCCAAAGTAATTAATGAAATCATCAGTTATTACTTTTCCAGGTTCAAATTGCGACAGAGACATGGATGTTGCTCTAAAAAAATTTGGATTTAAAAATAAAATGGTTTGGCATGCTGATGCTGAATTGCCAAAAAGTGATTTGGTTGTATTGCCTGGTGGTTTTTCTTATGGTGATTACCTAAGATGTGGAAGTATGGCCTCTAAATCGAAAATAATGCAGTCTGTAATTAATTTTGCGAATTCTGGTGGTATGGTTATGGGTATCTGTAATGGATTTCAAATACTGGTAGAAACTGGTTTAGTTCCAGGTGTTTTGCTTAGAAACAAATATCTAGAATTTATTTGTAAAAATGTTTTTGTAAAAATTAACGACAAAAAAAACAAATATTTTAAAAATGTTAATAACGAGGTTTTAGAATTACACATAGCACATAATGAAGGAAATTATTTCTGTACTCAAGATCAATTAAAACAAATTGAGGATAATAATCAAATAGCTATTAATTATTGTGATGAAAATGGAAAAATAGAAGATCAATTTAATCCTAATGGATCCATAAAAAATATTGCTGGTATCTTTAATAAAGAAAAAAATGTTCTAGGAATGATGCCTCATCCTGAAAGAATGATTGATACATCTTTATCTGGTGAAGATGGATCATTATTTTTTAAAAACTTAATAAACAACTTAAAATGATTGTAAACGAACAAGTAGCAATTGATCATGGTTTAAAAAAAGATGAATACGCTAAAATTTGTGAGCAATTAAAAAGAACTCCTAATATTACAGAACTAGGAATTTTTTCTGCAATGTGGAATGAGCATTGTTCTTATAAATCATCAAGATTACATTTAAAAAAGCTACCTACTAAAGGAAAGAAAGTTATTCAAGGTCCAGGTGAAAATGCTGGCGTTATCGATATTGAAGATAATGATGCAATAGTTTTTAAAATTGAAAGTCACAATCACCCTTCATTTATTGAACCTTATCAAGGAGCTGCAACTGGTGTTGGTGGAATAATGAGAGATGTATTTACAATGGGTGCAAGGCCGATAGCTAACTTGAATTCAATACATTTTGGGTCACCACAACATAAAAAAACTAAAAATTTATTAAGAGGTGTTGTTCATGGCATAGGTGGTTATGGTAATTGTATGGGTGTTCCTACGATCGCTGGCCAAACAAGTTTTGATAGCTCCTATAATGGAAATATTTTAGTAAACGCTATGACATTAGGATTGGTTAAAAAAGATAAGATTTTTTATTCTAGGGCCGCAGGTTTA
Organism: Candidatus Pelagibacter communis; assembly: GCF_001180205.1. Taxonomy (GTDB): domain Bacteria; phylum Pseudomonadota; class Alphaproteobacteria; order Pelagibacterales; family Pelagibacteraceae; genus Pelagibacter; species Pelagibacter ubique_O. Next base: position 9,857 of record NZ_CVSU01000110.1, read on the forward strand.
AATAAACCAGTTATTTATGTTGGATCTAAAACCGGAAGAGATGGAATACATGGTGCAAGCATGGCTTCAGCTAGTTTTGATGAAAAAATTGAGGAAAAGAAACCTACAGTTCAAGTTGGAGATCCGTTTACTGAAAAACTTTTGCTTGAAGCTTGCTTAGAGCTTATGACAGGAAACTCGATTATAGCCATTCAAGACATGGGTGCTGCCGGATTAACTTCCTCAAGTATTGAAATGGCATCAAAAGGAAACCTTGGAATAGAAATTAATTTAAACAAAGTACCTTGCAGAGAAGCCAAGATGACACCTTATGAAATAATGCTCTCTGAGAGCCAAGAAAGAATGTTGATTGTTTTAGAAAACGGTAAGGAAGAACAAGCAAAAAAAATATTCGATAAATGGAATCTTGATTTTGCTATAATTGGAAAAACCACTAAGACAAAAAAAATAGAACTTTATTATGATAAAGAAAAAGTTGCTGACATTCCAGTTAATATCTTAGTTGAAAACTCTCCAATGTATGATCGTAAATGGAAAAAGGCAAAACTTCCAAAAAAGAATAAAATTAAAAAAGAAGACATTAAACAATTAAAAATTATTGATGTTCTAAAGAAAATTTTAGCAAATCCAAATGTATGCAGCAAAGAATGGATTTGGCAACAATATGATCATACTGTAATGGGTGATACAATACAAAAACCTGGTGGAGATGCAGGTGTAGTAAGAGTTCATGGAACGGATAAAGCTGTTGCTGCTTCTGTAGATTCTTCTGCAGTTTATTGTTGGGCGCATCCTTTAACTGGTGGAAAACAAGTTGTATGTGAAAGTTTTAGAAATCTTATATCGGTAGGGGCAAAACCAATTGCTATAACTAATTGTTTAAATTTTGGTAGTCCTGAAAATGAAGAAAATATGGGTGAATTTGTTGAATGTGTTCAAGGAATTGGTGAAGCAAGCGATTATTTAAAATTCCCAGTGGTTTCTGGAAATGTATCTTTCTATAATCAGACAAAAGACCAAGGTATAAAACCTACACCTTCAATTGGTGGAGTTGGATTAATTAAAGATTATAAGAATATGATTACTATGGAATTCAAAGAAGTTAATAATTTAGTTTTGGTCATTGGAAAAACTGAGGGACATATTGATCAAAGTTTATTTGCAAGAACTATTTTAGATGAAAAAAATGGACCACCACCAGAAGTAAATTTATTTAATGAAAAAAATAATGGAGAAACATTGCTTAAATTGATTGCTAATAATTTAATAAAAAGCGCACACGATGTTTCTTTAGGTGGCATAATTACTGCGGTTGCAAAAATGTGTATTAAAGGAAAAAAAGGAATAAATATTAAAAAACCTAAGTTTCTAATAAATGAGATTGAATACTTATTCGCTGAAGATCAAGGTAGATATATTATAGAAATTAATAAAAAAGATTTTAAAAATGTAGCTGATATACTGAATAAAAATGCAGTCCATTTTGATGAACTTGGTACAATTAGTGAAAATGAACTATATATTAACGATAAGACAAAAGTTACAATTGACGAATTATCAACCACGGATAAAAGTTGGCTAAAGAAATATATGAGTAAATAATGGCAATGGATTTAAAAGAAATTGAGAACTTTATAAAAGAGGCAATGCCAGATGCAATTGTTGAAATCCAAGATTTAGCAGGAGACGGAAATCATTATTCAGCAACAGTTACCTCTTCAGAATTTTCTGGAAAAAGTAAAATTGAGCAACATAAAATGGTTTACAACTCATTAAAAGGTAGAATGGGCAATGAATTACATGCTTTAGCAATTAAAACAAAGGAGAGTTAAAATGGATCAACAAACAAATGATTTAATTAAAAATGAAATTGAAAACAACGAAGTTTGTTTATTTATGAAAGGAACGCCAGATGCACCACAATGTGGATTTTCAATGGCTACATCCAATATTTTAAAAATCCTTGAAGTAAATTTTAAAGGTATAAATGTTTTGGAAAATCAAAATTTAAGAGAAGGTATAAAAGTTTTTAGTGATTGGCCAACTATTCCACAATTATATATTAAAAATGAGTTTATAGGTGGATGCGATATAGTTAAAGAAATGTATGAAAGTGGTGAATTAAAAAAACTGTTGGTTGAAAAAAATATTAAACACAAATCTTAATAATTTTCCTTATTAATTTTTTCTAAAAAAAGTCCTTAAGTTTTTTGAGATAAATTTTCTTAACAAATAAAGTCTAGAAAATTTTTGAGTTATTTTACTTTCTACATTTTTTTTATATTTTATCTGGTTTTCCCAATAAAGTTCTAAAACCAAGCTTTGTTTAAAAATTTCTGACAATTTTTTTATAGTAGAAACTGTTAAAATAGGTTCAAAATATTGAACCTTTTTTGAAATAATTAATTCATAATTTATATCATCAAACTCCATATGCCAGATATGGTCTTTTTTATTTTCAAAAACTAAATTATCCTCAAGTTTGGTGGGTACTTCAATATAACCTTTTGAAGAAACTCTCTCCAATTCTTTTATAAATATATCTATATCTTTAACATGTTCGAGAACATGTGAAGCAATTACAAAATCAAACTCTTTATCTTTAAACGGTAAAATTTCAGTTTCGAGTTTAATAAATGTTTTATCCTCATAAAATTTAGATAAATCTTGCACATCACAAACAACTGAAGCCTTTTTATGTGCACCATATCCACAACCAATATCTAACACTTTCCAGTTTGGATTATCGTCTAAGAGTTTATTAATATATTTTTTTGAGGATCTTTTAATCAAGAGGTTATCTTGAATAATATTCAATTACTAGGTTTGGTTCCATAACTATTGGATAAGGAACTTCTTCAAATTTTGGAATCCTAACAAATTTAAGTTTTTTATTTTTTTCATCCATTTGAATATATTCAGGTGTTTCTCTTTCTTTGTTTGCTAATGCAATATCTATTATTGCAAGTTGTTTTGACTTATCTCTAATCTCAATAGTATCTTCTTCTTTAATTAAATAACTACCAATATTTACTTTTTTGCCATTTACTCTCACATGACCATGGTTAATTAATTGTCTAGCTGAAAAAATTGTAGTAGCAAATTTAGCTCTATAAATAACTGCATCCAACCTTCTTTCTAATAGTCCTATTAAGTTTTCACCTGTATCACCTTTAAGCATTACAGCTTTTTTATAAATATTTCTAAATTGTCTTTCGTTAATATTTCCATAATAAGCTTTTAGCTTTTGTTTTGCTTGAAGCTGAATACCATAGTCAGAGGGCTTTGATGTTTTAGTTTGTCCATGTTGACCTGGCCCATAAGCTCTTTTATTAAAAGGACTTTTAGGTCTACCCCAAAGGTTTACTTTTAATCTTCTATCTACTTTATGTTTAGAGTTTAATCTTTTTGTCATCTGATAGTGGGCTTTATAAACTTACTCTTAATTTTGTCAATCAACGTTTTTTACCTAAACTAGCAAATACACCAGATAAAATACGTGTTTCTTTAGCTGATAATTCCATCCTGTAAAAAATATTCCTTAAGTTTTCTAGCATTATTGGTTTCTTTTCTTTTGTTTTAAAGAAATCAATATCATCAAGATTCTTGATACAAAGGTTTGCCATAGCAACTATCTCTTTTTTAGAAGCTGATTTAACTTTATCTGATTTCTTAAAAGGGAATTTTTTTGAATTAATTATATTTGATACATAGTGCGCAACTATTATTAAGCTGTGAGATAAATTTAAAGATTTAAAGTCAGGATTTGTTGGAATTTGAAGTGTGTAATTTGCATAGCTTATTTCGTTATTTGATAAACCAGATGCCTCTGATCCAAATAAGAAAGCTACTTTTTTTTTATAATTAATTTTTTTTAAATCCTCTAGTTGGATATGTTTAATATTTTTATTTCTAAATCTTGCAGATGTAGCAATAACAATGTCAATATTCTTAAGAGCTTTTTCAATATTTTCATAATTCTTTGAGTTATTTATTACATTTTTTGCTCCTACAGAGGTTGCTAAGATTTTATCATTTGGAAATATTGGTTTAGGATTAACAACAATAAGTTTATTAAAATTAAAATTTTTCATACCTCTAGCGCATGATCCAATATTTTCTGAAAGTTGAGGCTTATGTAGAATAAAGGTAATATTACTTGTTAACATTATTAATGATAAATTTAAATTATAGACTAGCTGGGGCCTTATCTTTAAACAATTTATAATCCAAGCTATCTACTAATGCTTTAAATGATGCATCAATTATATTCGGAGAAACACCTATAGTGAACCAGTTAACACCATTAGAGTCTGTACTTTCAATTGAAACTCTTGTCACCGCTTCTGTGCCTGTATTTAAGATTCTCACTTTATAGTCAACTAACCTTAAGTCTTTTAAATAATCAGAATATTTTGCAAGTTTATTTACATTTTTTCTAATAGCATTATCGAGTGCATTTACAGGTCCATTCCCCATTCCTTCGCATAATATTTTTTGACCATCAACTTCTAAGTGTGCTTTGGCGTGTGAAACGATTTCGCCTGTGCTGTCTTTTTTAACTGAAACATCATATTCATTAATTGAAATATACCTTGGTATATCGCCCATTAATCTTCTGGCTAATAATTCAAAAGAAGCATCTGCACCATCATAACTATATCCAATAAATTCTCTATCCTTAACTTCTGCTAAGAGTTTTTTAATTTTTGGATCATTTTTTTCAATTTGAATACCAATTGATTTTAATCTAGACATTATATTTGATTGTCCAGCTTGATCTGATACCACAATATTTCTTGAATTTCCCACTTCTTCTGGATCAATATGTTCATAAGTTTTTGGATCCTTTTGAACCGCAGAAACATGCATGCCTCCTTTATGTGAAAACGCTGAAGCCCCAACATAAGGTAAATGTTTATTAGGTTTTCTGTTTAAAAGTTCATCCAATAATCTAGAACACTGGGTTAAATTTTTTAGATTTTCTCTTTTAATATTTAATTCAAATTTCTCACTAAAATTTTTTTTTAAAAATAATGACGGAATTAAAGACATCAAATTTGCATTACCACATCTCTCCCCTAGTCCATTAATAGTTCCTTGGATTTGTCTAACACCTGCTTGAACTGCTGCCAAACTGTTTGCTACAGCATTTTCTGTGTCATTATGAGCGTGAATACCTAAATTTTCTCCTGGTATATGCTTGATCACTTCAGATACAATTTCACTAACTTCATGAGGAAGGGTACCACCATTAGTGTCACATAAAATAATCCACCTAGCCCCTTGGTCATATGCAGCTTTTAAACATTTTAATGCATAGTCAGGATTAGATTTGTATCCATCAAAAAAATGCTCCGCATCAAACATAAATTCTTTACCTGATTCAACTATATGTTTTGCGCTTTCACGAATATTTTCTAAATTTTCCTCATTAGTAATCCCAAGTGCCACGCTCACTTGAAAATCCCAAGATTTTCCAAATAGACAAACCGATGTACTTTTTGAATTTATCAATGATGCTAACATTGGATCATTTTCAGCACTATGCTCTGACTTTTTAGTCATGCCAAAAGCTGTAAGTTTTGCATTTTTAAAACCATGGTCTTTATTGAAAAATTCAGTATCGGTTGGATTAGCTCCTGGCCACCCACCTTCAATATAATCTACACCTAGGGTCTCTAATGAATTTGATATTTTTTCTTTATCATCAATTGAAAAATCAACACCCTGAGTTTGAGCACCATCTCTTAATGTAGTGTCAAAAATATATAGTTTTTCCTTATTCATTTGAATTTCCAAATCGTTTTACCATCTTTATCTTCTATTAAAACACCTTTGTCTAAAAGATAATCTCGAATATCATCAGCTTCTTTATATTTTTTATTTGATCTAGCTTTATTTCTAAGTTCTATCTTATTTTCAATTTCTGCCTCTGATATATCTGCTTTATCTTTTTTATACTTTAACCACTCTTCTTTTGTTTCTTGAAGCAGACCTATAAAATTACAAGCTGAATTGAATATTTTTTTATCTTCATCACTTCCTTTACTGGCTTTATCATAAAGTTTGTGCAAATTTGCAATATAACCTGGTGTATTAATATCATCATACAGGGGTTTAATAATTTCATTATCTAATTCTTTATTTGAAGGTAAAAAAACATTGTACCATTTATCAATTGTATTTTTACAATCCTCCAATAATTTATCATTCCAGTCTAATGGTTGTTTGTAGTGAGCACTAATAAGAGCTAATCTTAAAACTTGTCCACTAATTTTACTTCTAAAATCTTTTATCTTTAAAATATTACCCTGAGATTTTGCCATTTTTTCATTAGACATAGTAATAAAAGCATTATGCAACCAATAATTAGCAAAAACTTTAGTACCATTAGCACATCTAGATTGTGCTATTTCATTCTCATGATGTGGGAATAACAAGTCAATACCACCCCCATGAACATCAAACTCTTTACCCAAGTATTTTTTTGACATTGCTGAACATTCTAAATGCCAACCTGGTCGACCCTTTCCCCATGGAGACTCCCAATAAGGTTCATCACTTTTGGATGGTTTCCATAAAACAAAATCTTCAGAATTTTTTTTATTCTCACTAACCTCAATTCTTGATCCAGCTATTAATTCTTCTAATTTTTTGTTTGATAGTTTTCCATAATCTTTAAATTTTTTAACTTCAAAATAAACATGATTATTAATTTCATATGCATACCCTTTTTTTATTAATTCAGAAATCATCTGAATCATCAAGTTGATATGTTCAGTAGCTTTGGGTTCATGTGTTGGTAATTCACAATTTAGATAATTACAATCTTCGCTAAAACTTTTAGTTACTTTTTTGGTTAATTCTGAAATAGAAATATTATTTTCTTTAGAAAAATTTATAATTTTATCATCGACATCAGTGATATTTCTTACATAGGTTACTTTTTGATAATTTTTTTTAAAAATCTTATAAAGGATATCAAATATAACTATTGGTCTTGCGTTTCCTATATGTGGATCATCGTATACAGTTGGTCCACACACATACATTCTAATATCATGATCATTTAATGGTACAAATTTTTCTTTTTTATTTGTTAAATTATTTGTTAAAAAAATATCTTTACTCATTAATTGAGGAATATACTTAAATTATAGATTTGTGAATCTATTTGATTAATTTGGAATTATGCATACGGGAATTGGCTCCATTTTATGCATATTTTGTTTTCTAATAATTTCGTATTTTGCACGATTCGGAGAATTTGGATTCTCCATAGCTTCTTCTAATTCATTATATTTTAAACCAAGTTGACCTTCATCGGTTCTACCGTCGTCCCATAAACCATCAGTTGGAGGAGCATCGATAATCTCTTGTAAAATTCCTAGCTCTTTTCCTAATTCCCAAACCTGAGTTTTGTTACAATCAGCTATAGGTGAAATATCTACTCCACCATCTCCATACTTCGTATAAAATCCAACACCAAAATCCTCAACTTTGTTACCAGTTCCTACAACAATTCCTTTATTTGCTGCTGCTACTTGATAAAGAGTAGTCATCCTTAATCTAGCTCTTGAATTAGCCATTCCATGTTCACTATCAAATTTTGATAAGCTTGCATTAAATGCTAAAAATAACTCGTCAAGATTAATTGTATGTGCTTCAACATTTTTGAAATTTTTTAGTAACCACTCCTGATGCTTTAGACTTAAATCATGTTGATGAGATTTTTGTTTAATAGGCATAGATAAAACAATAGTTTTTAAACCTGTCATAGCACTAAGTGTACTTGATACAGATGAGTCTATACCTCCAGAAATTCCTATAACTAATGACTCTGCTTTTGAGGGCATTTTATCCACATATTCTTTTATCCAATTTGATATAAATTTTACTTTTTCTGAAGAGTTCATGGTTTGTTAATATAAATAATTTTTTTTTTTACAATGTCTAAGATGCCGCTCTTCTTGCATTTTTAGAATATGAGCTATTCTTTTTAATCTCATCTGATATTAAAAATGCTAATTCTAAAGCTTGATTTCCATTAAGTCTTGGATCACAGTGAGTATGGTATCTAGAAGATAAATCTTTTTCAGATATTTTTTGAGCACCTCCTATGCATTCAGTTACATCTTGACCAGTTAATTCGATATGTAGACCGCCTGCATAACTTCCCTCACTTTGATGGCATGCAAAAACCTCTTTTACTTCTTTTAAAACACTGTTGAATGGTCTTGTTTTGAACCCTGTTGCTGCTTTGATTGTATTACCATGACAAGGATCGCATGACCAAATGACATTTAATCCCTCTTTTTTAATTGCTCTAATTAATTTTGGTAAAAATTTTGATACATTGTCAGCTCCAAATCTTGATATTAGAGTAATTTTGCCTTTTTCATTTTTTGGATTAATTCTATTACAAAGGTTAATTAAATCATCAGCTTTCAAAGTTGGTCCACATTTAATTCCAATTGGATTTTCTATACCTCTACAAAATTCGACATGTCCTCCGTCTAATTGTCTAGTTCTATCTCCTATCCAAACAAAATGAGCAGATGTATCATGATTTTCACCAGTGGTAGAGTCTGTTCTAGTCATAGACTCCTCGAAAGGTAGTAGTAAAGCTTCATGTGATGTCCAAAAATTTACAGTGTACAATCTATTATTAAAATCTGAAGTAATTCCACATGCTCTCATAAAAGCAATAGCATCAGCAATCTTATCCTCAAGATCCTTGAATTTTTTAGCTTGTGGGCTTTTTTTAATATAATCTAAATTCCATAAGTGGACTTTATTTAAATCTGCAAAACCTCCTTTTGAGAAAGCTCTAATAAGATTAAGAGTTGCAGCTGATTGTGAATATGCTTTAAATAATCTTTTAGGATCTGGAACTCTTGCTTTTTGATTAAATTCCATACCATTAATATTGTCACCTAGATAACTTGGAAGCTCTACTTCATCTTTTATTTCTGTAGGTGCACTTCTAGGTTTTGAAAATTGACCAGCTATTCTTCCAACTTTTACTACTGGTAATGAAGCTGAATAAGTTAAAACTAATGACATTTGCAACATTAGTTTAAATGTATCTCTAATATTATCTGGATTAAATTCTGCAAAACTTTCAGCACAATCTCCACCCTGAAGTAAAAATGCTTTTCCGTCTACAACATCTGCTAATTGGCTTTTAAGATGTCTTGTCTCTCCAGCAAATACTAACGGAGGAAATGTTCCTATCTTATCTAAAACCTTATCCAGTTCTTTTTTATCTGGATAATCTGGTATGTGTTTAACAGGATATTTTCTCCAACTATTTTTTTTCCAAATTTTCATGTTCAACCTGAAGGTGTTTTAGCAGAGTTTTAAGTTTATTCAACAGTGACAGATTTAGCCAAATTTCTAGGCTTATCAATGTCGTAACCTTTTTTAAGAGCAGAGTAGTACGCAAGTTTTTGAAGCGGAATAGTCAAAAGAAATGGAAGTAAGTCATCATTTGTATTCTCAACTTCAATAGTTTCCCAAATATTTTCTGATACAACTTCGTCTTTACTTTTGTTGGTTATCAATAATACCTTCGCTCCTCTAGCAATAACTTCCTGCATATTAGAAATTGTTTTTTTATAATAATTGTCTCTCGGAGCCAAAACAACTACAGGCATGCCCTCTTCTATTAAGGCCAAAGGTCCATGTTTCATTTCCCCAGCTGGATATCCCTCAGCATGAATATATGAAAGTTCTTTGAGTTTTAATGCACCTTCTAAAGCTATTGGATATGAATACCCCCTACCTAAAAACATTGAACCTTTAGCTTCATTAAATGTTGAGGATATTGCCTGGATATCATTATCATGAAGTAATGTTTTCTCTATTAGGCCAGGCAAAGCTTTTAAATCTTTAATCTTTTCTTGATATTCTTTTTTATCAATTTCATTTCTCATTGATCCAATTTTTAAAGCTAAAATATATAAAACAAGTATTTGACCAAGAAATGCTTTTGTTGATGCAACTCCAATTTCAGGACCACAATGAATTGGTAAAACAAAATTAGAATCTCTTGCTATTGAGCTTTCGATTACATTAACAACAGCACATGTTTTCATGCTATTTTTGTTGCATATATCTAAAGCCGCATAAGTATCTGCTGTTTCCCCAGATTGTGAAACAAAGACATATAAAACATCTTTTTTAAATCTATTTTTTCTATATCTAAATTCTGAAGCTATATCTATGTTAACATCTAAATTTGTAAGTTCTTCAAACCAATATTTTGCCATTAAGCAAGAGTGGTACGCTGTTCCACATCCTATTAGAGTGATTGAATTAATCTCCTCTATTTTCCAAGGAAAATTAAAAATATTTATGTCTTTATTTACATTATCAACATATTCTTTAATTCCAGTTTTGATTGTTTGTGGTTGCTCTTCAATTTCTTTTGCCATGAAGTGTTTAAATTCACCTTTGTTGTAATTTGCTTGATCTGATGATAGTTCTAATATTTTTTTATTAACTTTTTTCCCTTCCTCGTTGAAAAAAAGAACTTGATCTTTTTTGACAATGCAAAATTCACCATCATCAAGATAAGTAATTTTATTTGTCATAGATTTTAATGCATAAGAATCTGATCCTAGATAGTTTTCATTTGGACCATAACCAACAGCTAAGGGTGACCCTCTTCTAGCGCCAACTATTAAGTCTGGCATATCTTTAAAAACAATTCCAAGAGCAAAACTTCCATGAAGTTGTTTTAAAGTTTTTGTAATGGCTTCTTCTAATTCTGAAATCTTTAAATGTTCTGTTATTAAATGAACAATTACCTCTGTATCTGTCTGTGATTTGAAGTTATGACCTTTGTTAATTAAATGTTTTTTTAATATTGTAGAATTTTCAATAATTCCATTATGAACTACAGATACGTTATGAGAAGAATGAGGATGAGCATTTAAACTGTTTGGAATTCCATGAGTTGCCCACCTTACATGACCTATACCAATATTTCCTCTTAAGTTTTTTAAATCAAAATTATTTTCTAAGTTATCAACTCTTCCCTCTGATTTTACTTCATTGATTTTACCATCTGAAAGTGTGGCTATTCCTGCTGAGTCATATCCTCTGTACTCTAATTTTTTTAATGAATTAATTATATTTGCAGAAACAGGTTTGTTACTTGATATTCCAATAATTCCACACATAAATTATTTTTTCTTTCTTTTGTAATTCTTAACTTCCAATTGTGGCGATCTTGTTAGTGCTAAAGATTTTTTTTTAACGTTCTTTGTAATTACTGATCCAGCTCCAACAATACTATCTTTATTGATAGTAATTGGAGCAACTAAAGAAGAGTTTGAGCCTATAAATACTTTGTCTTTAATTTTTGTCTTATTTTTATTTACTCCATCATAATTACAAGTAATTGTGCCTGCTCCAATATTTACTGACTTTCCAATATGAGCGTCTCCCACATAAGATAAATGGTTAACTTTTGATTTATTTCCTAAAGTACTTTTTTTAATCTCTACAAAATTACCTACTTTAGATCCTTCTTTTAAGATTGTATTAGGTCTTATTCTGGCATATGGACCAATTTCAACTTTATTTTCAATTTTACAAGATTCTAAATGTGAAAAAGATTTTATAATTACATTATTCCCAATTTTTACATTAGAGCCAATAACAACATAAGGTTCTATAGTCACATTATTTCCAATCTTAGTATCTTTTGAAAAAAAAATAGTTTCAGGACCTATCATTTTTACTCCTAACTTTATAAATTTTTCTCTAAGTTTTTTTTGATTTATAACTTCCATTTAGAATTGATTTACATTAAGTATACATATTGATTAATTCACAATTTATTTCTTTAAAATACTTTTATAATGAAACAAAAATTTACAGTTTTATTTGATTTAGATGGTACGTTAGTTGATACAGCTCCAGATTTGATGAGAGCACACAACCATGTTATGCAAAAATATGGTTACCCAACCAAATCAACTGAAGAAATTAGAAATCTTGTAGGTAAAGGTGCTGGCGCAATGATAGGAAGATCAATATGGGGCCAAGCAAAAAAAGAATTTGGTAAAGTAAATGATGAAAAAGTAAAAGAAGAAATGGTAATTGAGTTTGTCGATTTTTATGGAAAAAATATAATAAATGAAAGTACACTTATTAATGGTGTAAAAGAATTTTTAAATTGGTGTAAAAGTCAAAATATATCCATGGCTGTTTGTACAAACAAGCAAGAGCATTTATCAAATGATCTTTTAAAAAAAATTGGCATCTATGATTATTTTGAATATGTTGCTGGTTCAGATACTTTTGATTATTGCAAACCAGATCCAAGGCATCTTACCTCTGTGGTTGAAATACTAGATGGAGATATAAAAAAATCGATAATGATAGGTGATAGTGAAACTGACGCAAATGCTGCAAAGGCAGCTGAAATACCAATTATTTTATTAGAGGACGGATATACTGAAAAAAATAAAGACGAAATTTATCACAATCACTTAATAAAAGACTTTATAGGTATTGAGAAAATAGTATCTCAATATCTTTAATATTGATAAATTTATTTTAACTATTAAAACAAAATCACAACTTAGGAGTTATTTTGTTATTACATTCTGTTAAAGTATATCCTTCAAAAATTAATCTTCCAAAGAAGAAACAACTTGCGTGGAAAATTGCTGAAATTGCAAGCGATAATGCAAAATTAAATAAAAATGCTATCGAAATGGTTATCAATAGAATTATTGATAATGCGTCTGTTGCAATTGCTTCATTAAATAGGAAACCAGTAATATCATCTAGGGAGATGGCATTAAAGCATTCTAGAAAAAATGGTGCTACACTATTTGGTGTAAACTCAAAATTAAAATTTGATTGTGAATGGGCTGCATGGTCAAACGGAACTGCTGTTAGAGAATTGGATTTTCATGATACTTTTTTAGCTGCAGACTATAGTCATCCTGGTGATAACATACCTCCACTTATAAGTGTTGCACAACAAAATAAAAAAAGTGGATTAGATTTACTAAAAGGAATACTTACTGCATACGAAGTTCAAGTTAATTTAGTTAAAGGAATTTGTTTACATAAGCATAAAATTGATCACATTGCACATTTAGGACCTAGTGTAGCTGCTGGATTAGGAACAATGTTAAAATTAAATACTGAAACTATTTATCAGGCTGTTCAACAAGCAGTACATACAACTATTTCTACAAGACAATCTAGAAAAGGAGAAATTTCAAGCTGGAAAGCTTTTGCTCCAGCACATGCAAGTAAACTTGCTATCGAAGCTGTAGATAGAGCTATGAGAGGCGAAGGTGCTCCAAGTCCAATATACGAAGGTGAGGATAGTGTAATAGCTAGAATATTAGATGGTAAAAAAGCCAAATATAAAGTCCCATTACCAAAAAAAGGTGAAAGTAAAAAAGCTATTTTGGAGTCGTACACAAAAGAATATTCTGCTGAATACCAATCACAAGCTTTAATAGATCTAGCTAAAAAAATAAAATCAAAAATCCCTAATTTAAATCTTATTAAAAAAATTGATATTTTTACCAGTCATCACACTCATTATGTAATTGGTACGGGTGCTAATGACCCTCAAAAAATGGATCCTAGTGCCAGCAGAGAGACATTAGATCATTCTATAATGTACATCTTTGCCGTAGCACTTGAAGATGGAGATTGGCATCATGTCAAATCTTATACAAAAGCCAGAGCTAATAGAAAAAGTACAATAAAAATTTGGAGATCAATTAAAACATATGAAGATAAAAAATGGACAAAGAAATATCACAATCCAAACCCAAAAAACAAAGCATTTGGAGCAAAAGTAGTTGTGACCCTTAATAATGGAAAAAAAATAACAGAGGAACTAGATAGAGCAGACGCGCATCCATATGGTGCTAGACCATTTAAGAGAGAAAATTATATAAATAAATTTTTAACTTTAACCGATGGTATTTTAGATAGAAATGAAAGTGATCGGTTTTTAAAAACAGTACAAAATTTAAAAAATTTAAAACCTGGTCAACTTGATAAATTAAATATTGAAGTTAGAAAGAACAAATTAAAACAAAATAATAAAAAAGGAATTTTTTGATGCACTTTGTTGAAAAAGAACCAAGTCAAAAGAGATTAGATTTTGACCAGAAATTAAAATCAAATAAAATATTACGAGTTCCTGGTGCATATAATCCACTAACAGCAAAATTAATTGAAGAAATTGGATATGATGCAGTTTATGTATCTGGTGGAGTAATGGCTAATGATCTTGGCTTTCCTGATATTGGTTTAACAACACTGCAAGATGTTAGTACAAGATCTTATTTAATTTCTAGAGTCACTAATCTTCCAACAATAGTAGATATAGATACAGGATTTAAATCATGTAAAGAAACAATAGAAACATTTGAAGAATTTGGAATAACAGGAGTTCATTTAGAAGATCAAATTGAGAGAAAAAGATGTGGTCATCTTGATAATAAAGAACTTATTTCAACTGATGCTATGGTTAAAAAAATTAAAGAATGTGTAGCAGCAAAAAAAGATCAAAATTTTAAAATTATAGCTCGTTCAGATGCCAAGAGTGTTGAAGGTATCGATAAAATGATTGAAAGATGCAAAGCCTATATTGATGCTGGTGCTGAAATAATATTTCCTGAAGCTCTTCAAGATGAGAAAGATTTTGAAAAAGTTCGTAAAGAATTAACTGGATATTTATTAGCTAATATGACTGAGTTTGGTAAGTCTAAATTGTTTAACTACAAAGAATTAGAAAATTTTGGATACAATATTGTGATTTATCCAGTTACCACACAAAGATTGGCTATGAAAAATGTTGAAGATGGATTAAGAGACATTTATGCAAATGGACACCAAAATAATATAATTGATAAGATGCAAACTAGAAAAAGACTTTATGAATTAGTTGATTATGAAAAATATAATTCATTAGATGAAAAAATTTATAATTTTAGTACGGAAGGACATGAATAATGAGTGATGATATCAAGAAGGGATTACTAGGCATTGTTGTTGATGAAACAGAGGTTTCAAAAGTAATGCCTGAGATTAACTCGCTTACTTATAGGGGGTATGCTGCTCAAGATTTATGTGAGTATTGTAGATTTGAGGAGGTTGCATATTTAATTTTAAACAAAGATTTACCAAATACTCTTGAACTTAGAAAATTTGAGAAAGAAGAAAGAAATCATAGGGAGTTAACTAAAAATTTATATGAGATTATTAGGCATATGCCAAAAAAATCTCATCCGATGGATGTAGCTAGGACTGCTGTAAGTGTAATGGGATTGGAAGATAAAGAGACTACCGACTCTTCACCTGAAGCAAATATGAGAAAAGCCCTAAGAATTTTTGCAAAAACTCCTACAGCACTTGCCGCTTTTTACCGAATAAGGAAAGGAAAAAAAATTATTAAACCAAAAAAAACTTTAACTTTTGCTGAAAACTTTTTCTATATGTGTTTTGGAAAAGTACCTCAAAAAGAAATTGTTAAGGCTTTTGATGTATCTCTAATTCTTTATGCAGAGCATAGTTTTAATGTTTCTACATTTACGGCAAGAACAATCACTAGCAGTTTGTCTGATATACATGGAGCAATAACAGGTGCAATCGCCAGTTTAAAAGGCCCTCTTCACGGTGGAGCTAATGAGGAAGTTATGCATATGATGAACAAAATTAAAAAGCCTGAAAATGCCTTAAAATGGATTAATAACGCTTTGAAAAATAAAGAGGTGGTGATGGGATTTGGGCATAGGGTTTATAAATCAGGTGATTCAAGAGTTCCAACCATGAGGAAATATTTTGCAAAAGTTGCAAAAATTAAGAAAGATAAAAAATTCGAGAAAATTTACGATATTGTTGAAAGGGTAATGATAAAAGAAAAAAACATATATCCTAATGTAGACTATCCAACAGGACCTACTTATCATTTAATGGGATTTGAAACTGATTTTTTTACTCCAATATTTGTAATTTCAAGAATTACCGGTTGGTCTGCTCATATAATGGAGCAACATGCTGCTAATAAACTTATTAGACCTTTAGCTAGTTACAAAGGTAACAAGCATCGAAAAGTGATGCAGTTAAATCAAAGATAAATTTAAAATTAACTAAAAGCTTCTGCCCAAGTACCCTGAGTTGATGCTTTAGAATATTCAGTTGCTCTACCTTCAAAGAAATTCATATGCTCGACTGCATTTAGCATTGTATCCAACCAAGTTAGTGGATTTTTTTGTACATCATAAATTGGCTCTAATCCTAATTGAATAAGTCTTCTATTCGCAATGAACCTAATGTAATCTTTAACTTCTTGGGCAGTTAAACCTTCCATCGGACCCATTTCAAAAGCTAAATCAATAAAAGCATCTTCGTGCTCAACAATTATTCTACACGCTTCATAAAGTTCTTTTTTAAGTTTAGGTGTCCAGATTTCAGGATTTTCTTTTATAAACTCTTTAAAAATTCTGATCATAGAATTACAATGAAGTGTTTCATCTCTTACAGACCAAGTAACTATCTGCCCCATTCCTTTCATTTTATTGTGTCTTGGAAAATTCAATAAAATTGCAAAACTTGCAAACAACTGTAATCCTTCTGTAAATGCACTAAACACTGCAACTGTTTTTGCAATATCCTCTTTAGAATTTACATTGAAGCCCTGCATGTAATCGTACTTATCTTTCATCTCTTTGTATTTCATGAAAGCTGAGTATTCTGACTCAGGCATACCGATAGTATCTAAAAGATGAGAATAAGCTGCTACATGAACTGTTTCCATTGCAGCAAATGCTGTCATCATCATTAATACTTCTGTTGGTTTAAATACAGTTGTATAATGTCTTAAATAACAATTATTAACTTCTACATCCGCTTGAGTAAAAAATCTAAAAATTTGTGTTAATAGATTTTTCTCTGGTTGAGACAAGTTTTTTTGCCAATCTCTAACATCATCTCCTAAAGGTACCTCTTCTGGTAACCAATGAATTCTTTGCTGAGTTAACCATGCATCATAACACCATGGATATCTAAAAGGTTTGTACACAGGGTTTTCAACTAGTAAACCCATCTTTTTTGGTTGAATAATTTCTTTATTAATTTTTTCTGCTACTGACATGATAAACACTCCTCGTACTCTGGTTGCTCGTTAGATTGTTGATTTTTAGATTTATAAACATTTGCTGTAATATCAGTTGATTTAGCATCATTGATATTTTCAGCTCTCTGAATTGATTTTGATCTACAGTAATAAAGACTTTTTAAGCCCTTCTTCCATGCATCAAAATGAATTTTATGTAATTCTTTTTTATGTACATCTGCTGGTAAAAATAAATTTACTGATTGAGCTTGTGAAATATAAGGAGTTCTGTCTCCACTAAGTTCAATTATCCAATTTTGATTAAGCTCAAATGCTGTTTTAAATACATCTTTTTCTAAATCAGTTAAAAAATCTAGATGGCTAACAGACCCCTGATTGGTAGTAATCATTGACCAAGTTTCATCATCATTTTTACCATAATTTTGTAGTATTTCTTCTAGATATCTATTTCTGACATTAAAAGAACCTGATAGAGTTTTATGAGTATAGCTGTTTGCAGCAATAGGCTCTACTCCTGGAGATGCTCCACCACAAATAATCGAAATTGATGCTGTAGGAGCAATTGCTGTCTTATTAGAAAATCTTTCTTTGTAACCATACTCAGCTGCATCTGGACAGGCACCTCTCTCTTCAGCTAAATCTTTAGATGCTTGATTTACTTTTTCATCAATATTTTTAAATATTTTTTTGTTCCATGATTTTGCCATTACAGACTCAAGTGGAATTCTATTTTTTTGTAAAAATGAATGAAAGCCCATCACACCTAATCCAACACTTCTTTCTCTTTCTGCTGAATATTTCGCGTCTTTAAACTGATCAGGAGCTTTATTAATAAAATCTGATAAGACATTGTCTAAAAATCTCATCACATCATTAATCATATCTGGATCATCTTTCCATTCATCATACTTCTCTAAATTTAAAGAAGATAAACAACATACTGCTGTTCTATCTCTTCCATCTTTATCAATTCCTGTAGGCAAAGTTATCTCACTACATAAGTTGGAAGTTTTAACTGTAAGATTTGCTAATTTATGATGCTGAGGAATTTGTCTGTTAACAGTATCAATATAAATAATATATGGCTCTCCTGTCTCTATTCTTGCAGTTAATAATCTAATCCATAAATTTCTTGCAGAAATAGTTTGCTGAATGCTTCCATCAGCAGGACTTTTTAATGCCCACTGTTCATCAGTTTCAACTGCTCTCATAAAAGCGTCTGAAACTAAAACGCCATGATGTAGATTTAGTGCTTTTCTATTTGGGTCTCCACCTGTGGGTCTTCTCATCTCTATAAATTCTTCTATCTCAGGATGATCAATTGGAAGGTAACAAGCAGCTGATCCTCTTCTTAATGAACCTTGGCTGATTGCCATAGTTAATGAGTCCATCACCTTTATGAAAGGAATTATTCCAGAAGTTTTTCCAACTCTACCTATTTTTTCTCCTATAGATCTTAAGTTACCCCAGTAACTTCCAATACCTCCACCTTTTGCAGCTAACCAAACATTCTCACTCCATAAATCAAGAATGCCTCCTAGGCTGTCAGATGCTTCATTTAAAAAACATGAAATTGGTAATCCTCTTTTTGTACCACCATTTGATAAAACTGGTGTTGCAGGCATAAACCAAAGTTTACTAATATAGTTATAAATTCTTTGAGCATGCAAGTTATCATCTGAATATGTGCTAGCTACTCTTGCAAATAAATCTTGATAAGATTCATTTAAACCAAGGTATCTATCTTTTAAAGTTGCTTTCCCAAAGTCAGTTAGATTTGCATCTCTAGAACGGTCAATTTTAATTATGATACCTTTTTCATTTTGAAATAACTCTGTCTCATTATTTAAAGAGAAAAGATCTGGTCTATTACCTTTAGAGACCTCCTTAACTGAAGGGCTATATTCAGAGACAGCTTTTTTGAGGGCCTGAGAAAGAATCTTATTCATAAAAGTTTAATATATTTTGTTATTAGTACGAAAACAACTATATGTTGTAGGCGTTTGCTGTAAATATACTATATAAACATTTTCACAACAGAACATTTATAGAACGCGACAATATGATAATCAATAAAAAAATTAAATTTTTTCCAAGAAATTAACATAAAAAGGTTAAGTAAATATCTAATGAATCAAAACATAAAAATAGACCCTTATGGATTTAGAGAATATGACGCTCGTTGGTTGTATGAGAAAGACATAAATTCAGTTGGAATTGAGAATCTTGGTAAAGGACTTGGGACACAAGTAAAAATTCATACAAAAAAAGAAAATCCAAGAATCATAGTTGGACATGATTACAGATCTTATAGCGAAGAAATAAAAGCTGCTCTTAAAAAAGGATTAATATCTACCGGATGTTATATTGAAGATGTGGGTCTATCCTTATCTCCAATGGTTTATTTTGCACAATTTAATTTAGAAGCAGATGCGGTTGCAATGATTACAGCAAGTCATAATGAAAATGGGTGGACTGGTGTCAAAATGGGAATCAAAAAAGGACTAACTCATGCACCTGAAGAAATGAAAGAACTAAAAGAAATTACCTTAAATGAAAAGTTCACAAAAGGCGAAGGTAGTGAAAAACAAATAAAAGATTTTGATAAAATTTATAAGGATGACTTAATTAGTAAAAACAAAATTAAGAAAAAAATTAAAGCTGTAGTTGCTTGTGGAAATGGGACTGCAGGAGTTTTTGCTCCTGATATATTAAGAGGCATTGGTTGTGAAGTAATTGAGTTAGATTGCAAGTTAGATTGGAATTTTCCAAAATATAATCCAAATCCAGAGGATTTAGAGATGCTTCATGAAATTGCAAAAGTAGTAAAAGAAAATAATGCTGATATAGGTTTTGGTTTTGATGGAGATGGAGATAGAGTTGGTGTTATTGATAACGAAGGAAATGAAATTTTTTCAGATAAAATAGGTCTATTAATAGCTAGAAATTTATCAAATAAACATAAAAATTCTAAATTTGTAGTAGATGTAAAATCTACAGGATTATATTCAAAAGATAAGATTTTATTAGAAAATAATTGTGAAACTATTTATTGGAAAACAGGACACTCTCATATTAAACGAAAAGTTAACACCGAAAAAGCTCTAGCAGGATTTGAAAAAAGTGGTCATTTCTTTTTTAATCAACCTTTAGGATATGGTTATGATGATGGAATTAATTCAGCTATTCAAGTTTGCCACTTGTTAGATAATCAAAATAAAAAAATAAGTGAAATTATTAGTGAATTACCTAGCACATTTCAAACACCAACTATGGCACCTTTTTGCAAAGACGAAGAGAAATATATTGTTGTTGAAGAGCTAGTTAAACAAATTAAAAATTTAAAAGAAAACAAAACTGAAATTGATGGTAAAGTTATTAATGATATTTTAACTGTTAATGGAGTTAGATTTTCATTCGAAGATGGTTCTTGGGGGCTTATAAGAGCTTCTTCAAACAAACCATCTTTAGTTATTGTTACTGAAAGCCCAACATCAGATGAAAGAAAGAAAAAAATCTTTGATTTTATTGACGATTTGTTACAAAAAACAGGTAAAGTCGGTGAATATGATCAGAAAATTTAATTTTTTAAATTATCTTGATCGGTTTTATTTTCTAAATTATCGTTATCAGCTTTAGTTTCTAAATTATCACCATCCTGATTGTTTTCTTGTTCGGGGGTTTCATCGCTGTAAAATTTTCTAACCAATTCCTCCTCTTTTAGCCGTTGTTCTTCATCAAATTTTTTCTCCCATTCTTTCATTCGCCTATTTTCCTCTTCAATTCTTTCTTTTTGAGCAATTTCAGCTAATCGAATTCTCTCGTTTTCTTCTTCAATTCTTTTTTGTCTTTCCTCCTCTATTTTCAATTCTCTTTCTCTTTGACGTCTTTCATTTTCTTTATTTATTCTCTCACGTTCTGCGTCTTTAAGTTCTTTTTCTTTATTCCTTAATTCCTCTTCCTTCGCTCTTTGCTCAGCCTCTTCTTTTAAAATTTGTCTTTGTATTTCTTGCTGTCTTTCAGTTTCTAGATCTCTTAATCTTTCTTCCATTTCTTTAAGTTTTTCTTGCTCATATTTCAGCTTCCTAGCTGCCTCTCTTAATCTTTGTTCTTCCTCAAGTCTATTTTTCCTTTCAATTTCTTTTAATCTTATTTTTTCTTGTCTTTCTTTTTCTTTTTCATCTCTTCTCTTTTGAGCTTCAATTTCTTTATTTTTTAATTGTTCCTCTTTAATTTTAATATTTTCTTCTCTAATTCTTTGTCTCTCTAACATTTTTAGCCTTAAATCTTCTTGTTTAAGCTTTCTGGCTTCCTCTCTAAGTTTTCTAGTTTCTTCGTCTTTAATTTTTTTCTGTTCTATTTTAATTCTTTGAGCTTCTATCTTTTGTCTTTTTTCTTCATTCTTTTTTTGTTGTTTTTCATTTTCAATGATTAATTTTTTTTGAAAAAGAAGTTTCTTTCTTTCTTCTTTCAATTCATCTTGTTTGGCTTTTTTCGCTAATTTTTTTTCTAAAATTAATTCTCTTTTCTTTTCTTTTTCTAATTGTTTTTGTAATGCTAAATCTTTTTTAACTTTGTTTTTTTTAAAATCTTTTAAAATTGTGGAAAACTTATTTTTAGTTTTATCTATTGGATCAAATAATTTTTTAATATTTTTATTAATGTCTTTTATTGAAACCATTTTTAAAAGTATCAATTAGAATAATAACACTAAGTATTATGTATGGCTAAATTGAGTTTTTTTTTAAGACTAAATACAACTTAAGATTGTTTAGCTTTAAATTAGTTAATAAATTGCATTTACAACTATTAAGTGTTCTTAAATATTTAAAGAATCACTTAGTTTGGATTTGTGAGGTGATGGAGGGAGACTGAAGTCACCTCTTTTTTTTGCTTGTTATAGTTTCAAGTATTCATAAAAAAATTTAATCGAAACGACTAAAAGAAAAATTCCAAAAAACTTACTAATTTTATTCTTATCAATACTATGAACTGTTTTAGCTCCTATTCGAGCCATGAAAGTTGTGATTGGTATAAAAATTAAAAAGGCTGGTATGTTTATAAAACCAACACTTAGTGGAAGACTAGAATTTAAAAAACTTCCTGAAAGAAGAAATCCTATTGCTCCAAATAGAGCAATTAAAAATCCTATGGCTGCTGCACTTCCTATAGCTTTATTTATTGAATAACCAAAGAATTTTAGAATAGGAACATTCATTACAGCTCCTCCAATACCCATAGGGGCAGATATAAACCCAACAAGAAAACCAAGTATTACTTTTAAATGTAATTTCATTTTAACAATTATGTTTTGTTCCTTTTCTTTTATTAACAATAAGTAAATACCTAAAAATAAGATTATAATTGAAAAAAATAAAACCAAAGATTTGGTTTTTAAAGAGGCTGCAAAAACAGTACCAACAATAACTCCTAGTACAACAAACAGACCGTAATTCCTAACAATATCAAAATCAACTGCTTTAAATTTATGATGTGTTAAAACTGAGACTGTAGAGGTTGGTATTATAATTGCAAAGGAAGTTCCGACGGCAAGGTGCATAACATATTGAGGATCAATTTCTAATGAACCAAAAATAAAATACAAAAATGGAACAGTTATCAACCCTCCACCTATACCAAATAATCCAGCCACAAAACCTACTGGAATAGCTGTTAAAGCCATTAATAAAATAATATAACTGTATTCGTTTGTTAGAATTGAATTAAGCAGACTGTCCTACTCTAGTATCTACATTGTTGTATTTAATTTTATCCATGATGTGATCAATTTTTTTCACATCAGCATCTCTCACACACATGTTTTCACTTAAATATCTTTTCCAATAACTTGCACCTGTTTGACCATGAAATAAACCAAGAGTATGTCTCATAATTTGATTCAATCTTGTTCCTTTTTTTAATTCTTCTTTAACATAAGGAATGAGTTGTTCAATTACATCTTGTCTACTTGGAACATTGTCATTATTAAATATTTCTCTTTCAATATCTGCTAATAAGTAAGGTGTATGATACGCAGCTCTTCCTATCATTACACCATCTGTTTTTTCTAAATGAGGTTTTATTTCATCCACTGTGATTATTCCTCCGTTAATTATGATCTCTTCATTAGGAAAATCTTTTTTTAATTGATAAACATATTCGTATTTTAGAGGAGGAATATTTAAATTTTGTTTAGGTGTAAATTTACCTAACATTGCTTTTCTTGCATGAATGATAAAAGTTTTAACTCCAGTTGCTTTTAAGGTAGAAATAAAACTATGTAAATTTTCATAATCTTCTACATCATCGTAACCAATTCTTGTTTTTATAGTTACTGGTAGTTTTGTAACTGATTGCATTTTACTTAAACAATCTGCCACTAAATTTGGCTCTTTCATTAAACAAGCACCAAATCTATTTTTTTCAACTTTTTTACTAGGACAACCTAAGTTTAGATTAATTTCATCATAACCAAAATTTTCGCCTACTTTAGTGGCTTCAGCTAAAAGTTTTGGAGAAGAGCCTCCTAATTGAAGTGCTACAGGTTTCTCATTAATATTAAACTCCAATAACTTTTTTTTATCTCCTCTATTTATAGCTTCATCGACTACCATCTCAGTGTAAAGAAGAGTGTTTTTGGATATTAATCTTAGAAAAAATCGTTCATGACGATCTGTGCAATCCATCATAGGAGCAACTGATACTTTCCTATTCATGGTATAACTTTATATTATTTTTTTATGAGTTTGAAGCTTCAGCGTCATCTGAAGATACGTCTGCTTCTTGGTTTTCCGATTCTGATACTTCATCTAAAGAGACTTCTCCTTGCTCATTCATCGTTTCTTCTCCTACTGAATTATCAACTTCTGCTTTAGCTGTTTCAGATAGCTCAGCCAAATCCTCTTTTGTTACTTGAATTTTTTCTGGAGTTTTTCTTGCTCTTTTAGATGGTAAAATTGGCGTACCACTTTTTGAAATTTCACCTTTGTATAGATTTTCAAAATCATCACCTATTTCTTCATCATCCTCTACACTATCATCAACTTGTTCAACATGTTTTCTAAGTTTGTAAACAGCGCTATCTGTTAAATCTGAAACTTTAATTTTTTCTTCAGCAATTTCTCTTAATGAAATAACCGTATTTTTATCGTTATCTCTGTCAATTGTTGGTTCTATTCCTGCATTAAGTTGAGTAGCTCTTTCTTTAGCAACAAGTACTAATTCGTATGGGCTCTCTACTTTATCTATACAATCTTCAACGGTAACTCTAGCCATGCGGAGTATCTACACAGTGAGTCTTTAAAAATCAAGGGCTTTTTTATAAATAATTTGGATTTAGTTTATTTTTAACCAAATAAAGAAGGGTAATTGAGCCAAAGATATAAGTTCCTGAAACAACGGCTATCTGCTCAATTGAAAAACCAATATCAATCAAAAAACCAAATAAAGCTGTACCAAAGGCTGTTGAAAATACCATTAGAGCAGTTGTTAAGGCTTTTATAGATCCGATATATTTAACACCATAAATCTCAGCCCAAGTTGAAGAACCAAGTACGTTTGCCAAACCATTGGTGACACCAACTAAACCAAAAAATACAAAAGAAGAAATCGGTGCATTAAAATAGTAAAGAACTATAGTACCAAAAAGAAGTGGGATATTCATATAGATTAATAATTTTCTACTTGAAAATTTATCAATTAAAAAACCAGATATAAAAAGAGTAATTACTGATAAAATAGAGTAAGCCATAAATGATTGTGCAATCACATAAGGTCCCCACTCTTTAGAAGAGGATATAAATGACTGATAAACAAAAGATCCTGTTGCAATCCATGGCATTGCTAACATCGTCATACAAATGATATAAAATCTATAATCTTTTAAAACTTCTATTCTTTTCCATTGTTTAATTTCTTTATTATTCTCTTCAATTTTAGATTCTTCTCTAGTATCAAGCTTAACGTCTTTAACTAAAAGAAAAGCTGCAACAGGTAAAACAATTATAACTAAAATAGATATTGAGACCCAAATATCTCTCCATTCTATAAAAGTTAATAAAAAAACAATTAAAACTGGCATTATAAATTCAGCCAATGACAATCCTAACCATCCTGTGCTTAAAGCTCTGCCTCTATTTTTTTCAAAAAAACGAGATATGGTTGTTGTTGCTGTATGACTTGATAAACCTTGTCCAGCTAATCGCATCAAAAAAATTCCTACGAATAAAAAAATAACTGATGAAATTTTTGAAAATATAAAACAAGAAGCTGATAAAAAAATTATTACATAAGATGCAAATTTTAATATGTTTACGTCATCAATTTTTTTTCCAATCCAAACTAAAATAATACTACTTAATAAAGTGGCTGATGCATAAATTGAGCCAAATTGTCCATGTGTAATTGATAAGGCGTCTCTAATACTAGAATTAAATAGGCCAAGAAAAAAACTCTGTCCAAAACTTGAAAAAAATGTAAAAATAAATCCAAATACAATTACTTTTAAACTTAAACTTTTAAACATATAAAAAAATTATGACTTGTAATGTTGCTTTCATAGGTCTTGGGGTTATGGGCTACCCAATGGCTGGATATATATCAAAAGCCGGACACAATGTAACTGTTTTTAATAGAACTAAATCTAAAGCTGAAAAATGGATTGGTGAATATAAAGGTAAAATGGCCAATACACCTGCGGAGGCTGCAGATGGAGCTGATTTCATTTTTACATGCGTTGGTAATGATGATGATTTAAGAGAAGTAGCAACTGGGGCAAATGGATTATTTAATACAGCAAAAGCTGGGTCTATTTTTATTGATAACTCAACTGTATCTGCAGAAGTATCAAGAGAATTAAATAAAAAAGCAAATGATAAAGGGTTTAGTTTTTTAGATGCTCCTATTTCGGGAGGACAAGCTGGCGCTGAAGGCGGAATACTAACAGTAATGGTTGGCGGTGATGAAGAAGTGTTTAAAAAGGCTGAACCTGTAATTAATTGTTACAGTAAAAAAGTAAAATTAATTGGTCCTTGTGGAAGTGGGCAGTTAACAAAGATGATGAACCAAATGTGTATTGCTGGAACAGTTCAAGGTTTATCAGAGGCAATTAATTTTGGAATAAACGCTGGTTTAGATATGGATAAAGTTATGGAAACAATATCTAAGGGTGCTGCTCAATCATGGCAGATGGAGAATAGATACAGAACTATGACGGATGATAAGTTTGATTATGGTTTTGCTATTGATTGGATGAGAAAAGATTTAAAAATTGCAATTGAAGAAGCAAAGAAAAATGGTTCACCTGTTCCTATAACAGAAATTATTGATGGTTATTATGCTGAAGTTCAACAAATGGGTGGAAATCGTTGGGATAGTTCAGGTTTAATTGCTAGACTAAAAAAGAAAAAATAATTTCGTGACTGATACAGTTCCGTATTACGAGGACTTTGCAGAGATCAAAAAGAAAATTTGGTCAATGCTAGACAATGCTGTTAAAGACAGAAGTTCACCTTTTAGAATACCAGTATTTATTTGTGGCGATCAATCTGATCTAGATGGAAGAATTGTAGTTTTAAGAAAGTCAGACCAATTAAATAATTTAGTACAATATCATAGTGACATTCGATCAGACAAAATAGAAAAACTAAATGCAAATAAAAATGCTGCAATGTTATTTTATGATAAAGATGAAAAGATACAGGTCAGATTAAAAGTAGAATGTATTATTAATCACAATAATGATGTAACAAAAGAATCTTGGTCTAAAACACAGCATATAAGTAGAAAATGTTATTTAGTTGATAATGGGCCCGGAACAGAGTCTGATATTCCAACTTCAGGTTTAAAACCAGAATTAGATAATTTTGATTATACAAAAGAACAAAGTGAAGAAGGTTACAAAAACTTTACTGTCATTCAGTGTAAGATCAAATCTATAGAATGGCTTTATTTAGCAGCTAAAGGCCACCGAAGAGCAAAGTTTAATCTGGAAAACAATAAAGACACCTGGTTAGTTCCATAGATGGTTACTGGATATATATTTACAGCATTTCTTATTATTTTAGGTTTAGCTGTAATGAGATTTGGCAGCATTCATTTTAAAAAATTTAAAGAAGGAAAAACAAGAATAAAAGCTCATTTAAGTGGAACAATTTCTTTTTTAATTCTATTAATTATTATTATTGGGTTGATAGTTTATTCAATTAACGATCTCTTATTTAATTAAATAACTAACTATTTTTTTCATTTTGATATTTTTTTATCATTAAGCTTTGTCATTGCTCTACCAGCAGAAAATGTATAATCATTGTCATCCATTAATTTTCCAGCTCCATCGTAAAGTTTCCAATTAAATTTTATTTTATCTTTTTGTTTTTTTCCTAGTTTTAAAATAGTTAATTCAATTTTTCTTGTCTTTCCTCCAGAAGATCCGTTAAATGATCTTTTTTCACCTTCTTTCCAAAATCCTAAGGGAAATTTACATCCGTTTACAATTATTCTTCCTCCACGCCTACTATCCCAAACTCTTCCAATACATTGTCCATCATTAGTAACAGTAAAATATTGGGTTTTTACTCCACTTTGACCTTTTCTTGTTCTTTTATAAACTTTAATTATCTTACCTGTATTTGGATATTTCCAATCTTCAGGTCCTACTATTTTTTTTCTTTTCTTTTCTCCAAAGACCAAATTGGCTTTTGTAAATTTAATTTCTGTATCATCACGAATTTCTCCACCTGTAAATAGTTCAAGTGGTATAAATCTTTCGTTTGCTTGAGATAATTGAGAAATTAAAGAAATTGTTAAAATTACTAAAAGTTTTTTCATTAACTAAAAATATCCTGTATCTTTAATGTCTTCCTTGGGAGTATTTTTTTAAGATCTTTTCTTTTGTATTTACTTAATCTTTCATAAAATTCATCATGACTCATTCCAAAAGTATTTTTAAAAGATGGTTGCCAATTCCAGCCTTGAGGCTGCTTGCCTCTCTGTATCCAGAATTCTCTAAAAACCAACTCAAATGCTTTTTCTTCAGAAATATTATTTTTTTTTAACTCGTTAACTAGGGCCAGAACTATGAATGCAGAGCCTGAGTAATTGTTATCAAATCCTTTTTTTTGTGGTGATGTATTATATTTTTCATATAATTTAGGTTCTTTGGAAACCCTTTTAATACTCCAATTATCACTTTGCTTAAGATCATTCTTTAAAAGGTATTTTTCATAATATTGCTTTAAATAAATCTCCTCTAAAACCTTAGCACCCCCCTCAAATAACCATTTTGGAGAGTTTCTATCTAAAATTTTGTCATGAGAAAGTGCTCTTTGATAAACATGAAAATATTCATGAACAATAACAGAGTAAGTACGAATTTTATTTGCTGAACTTTTTAAATCATTTGGGTTTATGTCTAATTGCACCCATGGTGCGGGTGAATTAATTCCTTCAAGACCTGAGTACTTCATATTAGCACGCTTTTCTGGAAAAGGATTTTTTGTACTTTTCCATGCATAAATGTCCATTCCATAGCCCTGTTTCATGTTCATTAATGTCATATTATTTTTAACCCAATGGTTAGTGTTCTCATTTATAGGCATAACTTCTTGAACAATATTCATTATATTATTGAATTCTGAAATCCACTTCTTTGGTAAATTTTCATGCAAGTTATATTTGAACTTAAATTTTTCAACAGCGACAACTGAAGTAGAATAAAAAACTAAAGCGATAAAAACTATAAATATTTTTTTCATAATCCTTTAATTATTATATTTGTTCCCTCAGCATTATCTAATCTTATTTGTTTTATTGGTTTGTACTCTTCAGAATTATACCAATCAAGAGCTCTTTCATAGCTCGGAAATTTAAGAATAATTATTCTTGGAAATTTTGTTTCCCCATCAAAAATTTGAAATTCACCAGCTCTAACCAAATATTCTCCACCAAATTTTTTTATAATTGGATTCACTTTTTCAATATACTCTTTATAATTTTCAGGATTAGTTATTTTCAATTGTGCTATTACATATCCTGCCGACATTTAACTCCTTTAAAAAATTGATTTCGAATATTTTTTCCAATTATCTTGATAATGTTTTGTGTTTTCAAATACTGCTTTTTTTTCTTCTTCTGAAACTTCTCTAATAACTTTACCTGGTGAACCAACAACCAAAGAGTTATCTGGTATGATTTTATTTTCTGTTATCAAAGCTTTAGCACCAATAATACAATTCTTGCCAATATTAGCTTTATTAAGAATGACAGCGCCAATTCCAATTAAACTATTGTCTCCTATAGTACACCCGTGGAGCATAACTAAATGACCAATGGTAACATTTTTTCCAACTTTTAAAGGACATCCAGGATCTGTGTGTAAAACGCTCCCATCTTGTACATTAGATCCTTCACCAATATGAATATTTTCAATATCGCCTCTAAGCACTGCATTAAACCAAATACTTGTATTTTTTTCTAAGGTAACATCTCCTATTATCGTTGCATTAGGAGCTACCCAATTTTCGCCAGAGTTTTTTGGTTTTTTATCTTTTAAATCATAAAACATAATCTATATATTTTACATTATGCCTATACAAACTCCAATATGTGATTTTGGTCAAAAAGCTATTCCATTTGAATTAAAATCCACTGATAATAAAATTCTGTCTTTAAATGATATCAAGGGTGAAAATGGAACTTTGATAATGTTCATTTGTAATCATTGTCCATATGTAAAAGCTATTACAAAAGAATTAGTTGAAGATTGTAGTGAATTAAAAAAAAATTGGTATCAACTCAGTTGCTATCTGCTCAAATGACTTTGTTAATTATCCAGAAGACTCATTTGTTAACATGATCAAGTTTTCACATGAAAATTATTTCAATTTTCCTTACTTACATGATGAAAACCAAGAAATTGCTAAAGCATATGAAGCTGTATGTACTCCTGATTTCTTTGGCTATAATAAAAATTTAGAACTTCAATACAGAGGAAGATTAAGAGAACTTAAAAAGTTTATCCCAGTTAAAGACGGAGAAAGTGATCTACTAACAGCTATGAAAGAAATAGCTAAAACCGGAAAAGGTCCTGAAGATCAAATACCGAGCGCAGGCTGTGGTATTAAATGGAAGTATGATTAATGTATCTAATTGTAACTAGATCATTCCCACCTGAAGTTGGTGGTATGCAAAATCTAATGTGGGGCCTTTCAAGAGAACTATCTAAAAACTTTATGATAAAAGTTTTTGCAGATCATATAGAAGGTCATAAAGAATTTGATGAACAAGCCTCTTTTTCGATAGAAAGAGTTGGAGGAATAAAATTGCTTAGAAAATATAGAAAAGCACAATTAATTAATGAATATATCAAAGAAAATAAAATTGATGGTGTTATTGCTGATCATTGGAAAAGTTTAGAATTTATTAAAACTTCTAAGAACAAATACTGTTTAATTCATAGTAAAGAAATTAACCATCCTAAAGGTTCTAGTCAAAATAAAAAAGTGATTAGTGTTTTAAATAATGTTGAAAAAGTTATAGCAAATTCTCAGTTTACAAAAAATCTAGCAATAGAACTTGGTGTTAATAAAAATAAAGTAATTGTTATAAATCCAGGTGTAGATCCTGCTGAAGAATTAAATAAAAAAACTTTAGATAAAGTTGAAAGTATACTTAAAGTTAAAAATCCAAGATTAATTACAGTTTCAAGATTTGATAAACGTAAAAATCATGAAAAAATCGTAATGGCTTTAAGGAATTTAAAACAAATTTATCCAGATATTGTTTACATTTGTGTTGGATATGGAGAAGAAGAGGAAAATATTAAGAAACTGGTAAAAGAACTAGATCTTGAAGCACAAGTTATGTTTTTTAAAGATATTAGTAATGATTTAAAAAATGCTTTAGTTTCAAAATCAAATATCTTTGTAATGCCATCCATAATCTATAAAAAATCAGTTGAAGGTTTTGGTATAGCTTACGTTGAAGCTGCACAATACGGTATTCCATCAATTGGTGGTAAAGATGGTGGTGCAGCAGATGCAATTGATCATGAAAAAACTGGTTTAATATGTGATGGAAATAGTCTTGATGATATTTATTCTTCGATTACTTCAATGTTAGAAAATAAAAAGTATTTAAACCTTGGGAAAAATGCAAAAGAATTTGTTAATAAATTTCAATGGTCAAAAATAATTGAAGATTACAAAAAGATACTTAATTGATTTCAAATAATAAATTAGCAATTTTTTTAATTATAATCTCAGTTTTTTGTGGAACATTGATGTTAACCTTTTTAAAATTAGCACAAGAAGAAGTTAATGTTTATGTTGCTGGATTTTTTAGATTTTTATTTGGTTTACTAATTATTTTTCCATATATGCTAAAATCTAAATTTACAGTTTTTAAAACAAATCATCATAAAAAACATTTACTTAGAGCAGTTTTAAACTTGCCCTCAATGTTATTATATTTCTCAGCTTTAGTAATGATGCCAATTGAAAAAGCTACAGCTATATCTTTTGTAGTTCCTTTCATAGTAACAATATTGGCAGTTTTGTTTCTGGGAGAAAAAATTTACATATATAGAAGTTTTGCACTAGTTTTAGGATTTATTGGAATGTTAATAATTTTAAGACCAGGAATAATTGAAATCTCTCTTGGAGTTTATATGGCACTGGCATCTTCTTTTTTGTGGTCGATAGTAATTATAATTACAAAAACTATCGCAAAAGATGATAGTTCGATTACGATTTTATCTTATGGATACACGTATATGACACTTTTTAGTTTGATTATTGCGTTGTTTTATTGGCAAACACCTAGTTTTCAAACTTTGATTTATTTATTTTTTGCAGGTTTGTTTGGTACGTTGCTACATCTTTGCATAAATCACGCATACAAATTAGTAGATGTTAGTATGACACAACCATACTCGTTTCTAAGTTTAGTTTTTGCTTCTTTAATTGGATATTATGTTTTTAGTGAAACCCCTGATCTCTTCACTTGGATTGGTGCTAGTGTTATATTTTTAGGTGTTTTAATCATGTCATATCGTGAAATGAAACTTGATAAAGAAATTATTAGAAAGCGTATAGATATAAAATCTTAATTTTTCTTTTAAAGGTTTTGTAAATAAGAGTATTAGAAAAAATTAAGAAATAATTTCAGAAAGTCTTTCAAAAACTTTTTCTGCTGAAAGTTTAGATAATTCAGGAGCTTGTATTGCTTTAAAATTTTCTCTTTCGATACTTACTTTAAAAGGAGTTGTGTGAGATCCAAATAAAGCAATTCCTTTTGATCCTAAGTGTGCTGTCATATGTGCTGGTCCAGTATCATTTGCAATAACAAATGAACTATCTTTAATTAATGTTGATAACTGAGAAATATCTAAAGCTTTACCATTATCTAAAACACAAAGTGCATTTATATTTGATCCTTCCTTAATTTCACTCGGTCCAGGTGCAATAACTACTTTAAATTTGTTACCTGACTTTTTATTAATCTTAGAAATTAATTCATTATAATAAGGCCATTTCTTTGAAGTTAAATGAGGCGAACAGAAAGGAAAAAGAAGAATATATTTATCTAATTCATAGTATTTTTTTATTTGAGATATGTCTGTAGCACTCCAAGAAAAATCAGGTTTCAAAGTATGATTTGTATTTATGCCTGAACTTTTTAATTGAAAATCAAATCTAGATAGAACAGAATCTTTATCAAAATCTTCTTTTGTGGTTCCTTCAGGTAAAGTGGTTTCTGTAGAAGACCAAATATCTTTTGTAGCTTTTGGAAATAAAATTTTTTTATAAAAAGCTGTTCTGCTTGAGTTTTGAAGATCATAAACTTTAGAGAAATTATATTTTTTTATGTTTTTCATTAATGAATATAAGTAAATCAGGTTAAGTCTTGATAATCTTTTATCTAAAATAACATCAGAAATATGTGGATTTTTTTTAAATAAATCAAAGTATGGTTTAGTTGTGAGCAAATAAATTTCATCTTCTTTATGATTCTCTGATATATCTTGAATTGCACCACAAGCTTGAGCTATATCACCCAATGATCCGTGTTTAATAATTAAAATATTAGACATATTTTTAACAATTTAACATAGTATAAGATTTAATGAATAAAATTATAGTAGAAGTATCGGTAGGTGAGCTTTTAGACAAAATTTCTATACTAGAAATTAAGAAAGATAAAATTAAAGATCCTGATAAGTTAAAATTCATTTCAGATGAGCACTCTGTTTTAAAAGAGCAATTAAACAAAAATGTCAAATCAGATGATAAACTTAATAACTTATTTCAATCACTAAAAGATATTAACTCTAAACTTTGGGTTATTGAAGATGCTAAAAGACTTTGTGAAAAAGATAAAGATTTTACTGAAAAATTTGTAAAACTTTCAAGAGATGTCCATTTTCTGAATGATGATCGAGCTAAAATTAAATTAGAAATAAATGAGCATACTGGATCAAAAATAAAAGAAATTAAAGAATACACTAGTTATTAATTAATGGCGCTTCATTTTTCAAAGCAAGAATTTTTACAAAGAAAAACCAAAGTACTTCAGTCAATGAAAGAACAAAGTCTTGATGCCTTATTAATGTTCAGACAAGAGTCAATGTATTGGTTAACTGGTTATGATACTTTTGGTTATGTTTTCTTTCAAACATTAGTTCTCGATAACAAAGGTAATGTAATTCTTTTAACTAGAGCTCCAGATTTAAGACAAGCTCAAAATACATCTAATATTGAAGATATTAGAATTTGGGTTGATAAAGATAACTCAAACCCTGTTTATGACCTTAAGAAAATTTTAGAGGAATTGTCTTTGAAAGGAAAAAAAATTGGTATTGAGTATGAAGCTTATGGTTTAACCGGGCGTAATGCTTTAAGATTAAATAAATCGTTAGAAGGTTATTGCAATATAGAGGATCAATCAGAATTGATAACAAAACTTAGAGTTATTAAATCTCCAGAAGAAATTACTTATGTAAAAAAAGCTGCAGAGCTAGCTGACTTAGCTTTAGATCAAGCTTGGAAATATACTAAAGCTGGTGAAAGTGAGGCTAAAATTTTAGGCGAGATGCAAAAAGTTGTCTTGGAGGGTGGCGGAGATTATCCTGCTAATGAATATATTATTGGATCAGGCCATAATGCCTTGCTGTGTAGATACCAATCAGAAAAAAGAGTTTTATCAAATACAGACCAATTGAGTATTGAATGGGCAGGTACTTACAAACACTATCACTCTGCAATGTTTAGAACTATTACTGTAGGAAAACCTGATGCTAAACACTTTAAAATGTACGATGCATGTTTAGAAGCATTAAAAAATTGTGAAAAAAAATTAATACCTGGAAGTAAAGTTGGTGAAGTTTTTGATATTCATGCAAAAACTTTTGACGATCTTGGATATAATAAATCAAGAATGAATGCTTGTGGATATTCACTAGGATCAACATTTTCACCAAATTGGATGGACTGGCCTATGCTATATACC
This sequence comes from Candidatus Pelagibacter communis, assembly GCF_001180205.1. Lineage (GTDB taxonomy): Bacteria > Pseudomonadota > Alphaproteobacteria > Pelagibacterales > Pelagibacteraceae > Pelagibacter > Pelagibacter ubique_O. The sequence goes on from NZ_CVSU01000110.1 coordinate 44,496, forward strand.
GATAATCCTTATATCATAAAAACAGGTAATATCTTTTTCATGCATATGATCTTGATGGACTCGGATAATAAGTTAGCAATGAATTTAGGTGAGACATATCTAGTAACGGAGAATGGTAACGAAAGATTAGGTAAACAAAAATTAGATTTAGTAAATCTATAAAATTTTAGGAAACCAATCTTCTCTCATCGAATCTCCTGTTTTTAAATTAATACCATCAAATGGTGGCGAAGTAGGTCCTCCTCTATCAATATATTTAACATCGTCCCCTATAAATCTCATAGAAAATGCCCTTCTAGCTTTAGAAGTATTGTTTCCTGTTGATCCATGTATAGTTTTAAAATTAAACAAAACAGAATCACCTAAACTTAGTTCTGGGATTAAAATATTTTTTTTAAATTCTTCTTCTGAAGGTAAATCCATAAAAGAACCATCATCATCATACCAGGATTGGTTATTAGACCATTTTGTAGGTTTGATTAATTTAGACCATTTGTGAGAACCTAAGATTAATTTAAGATTATTTTTTTGATCAACTTCATCTAATGGAATCCAAAAACTTCCTGTATCGTTACCATCAACACAGTAATATGGCATATCTTGATGCCATGGTGTTTCTTTGTGAGTGCCTGGGTCCTTTATAAAAATGTGTTCATGAAAAATTTGAGTAGATTTAGAGTTAGTTGCTTCTGCAAATATTTGAGCTCCAGGTGAATTAAATAAACAATCCTTAAATTCGTCTATTCTTTCCCAGTTACAATAATCTTCAAAAAATCTTCCATTATCATTAGCTACATTCTCACGCCCATGCTTACTTGGATTATCTAAAACTTTTTGAAATCCTTTTCTAAGTGGCTCAATCCAATCTTTGAATACATCCTTAACTACTATTACACCATCATTTTGATACTCTTTAATTTGTTTATGAGATAAAAACATTTTATTATTGAAAGCTATACTTTTTCTCTAAATATTTAATTACATTATGGATGATAAAAGTCATGAACAAATAAATTCCACCAGCAACAATAAATACTTCGATTGGTTTAAAAGTTGTTGAAATTATATATTTAGCAACACCAGTTAAATCCATTAAGGTTACCGTGCTTGCTAATGATGTTCCTTTCATCATCAATATGATTTCATTTCCATATGCTGGGAGTGATTGTCGAATAGCAATTGGAATTTGAATTTTATAAAAGATTATCTTATTTGATATACCTAAACTTTTTCCAGCTTCAATAATGCCTGGTTTTATCGTTTGAAATGCAGATCTTAAAATTTCAGAGGTATAAGCACCAGTATTTAAAGTAAATGCAATTATTGCACACCAGTAAGGTTCTTTTAAAATAATCCACAGAAATGTTGTTCTTAAATATTCGATTTGTCCTAATCCAAAATATATTATAAAAATCTGTACCAGTAATGGTGTTCCTCTAAATATATATGAATAGCCATAAGCAAATTTATTAATAAAAATATTTTTATTTAATCTTAAAATTGCAAAAAAAAGACCTAGGAATAATCCAAAGAATAATGATGCAGATAATAATTTTAAAGTAACTACTGTTGCTCCTAAAAGTTTAGGGAAACTAGTGATCATTAAATCAAAATCCATTAAAACCCCCTGCTATACCTAACTTCTAACTTATTGATTAATTTCATGCTCACATAAGTAAGCATCAGATATAAAACTGCTGCAAATGAATAGAAGAATAATGGATCTCTAGTAGATCCTGCCGAAATATAAGACTGTCTCATTATTTCAACCAAACCCGTAACTGAGATAAGAGAAGTGTCTTTTAAAGTTATTTGCCAAACATTACTTAAATTTGGAATAGCTAATCTTAACATCTGGGGTAGTATTATTTTATAAAATTGCCCAAACTTATTTATTCCAAGTACCTTTGCAGCTTCAAATTGACCTTTATCTATTGATTGAATTGCACCTCGAAATACTTCAGTTGAATAAGCTCCAGAAATAATTCCAATAGCCAATGAGCCAGTAATAAATGCGTTAATCTCTATGTATTCGTAATAACCAAAAATTGAAGCTACATACATGATTGCTCCACTGCCACCAAAAAAGAACAGGTATATGACGAGTAATTCAGGTACTCCACGGATCACTGTTGTATAAAAATTACCAACTAAATTTAAAGTTTTATATTTGGAGAGTTTTAAAGGTGTAAAAATTAATGCAAAAAAGAAACCAACAAACATTGCTGTAATCGATACAGCAATTGTCATTAAGGTTGCATAAAATAACTCATCACCCCAACCAGTTTTACCAAATGCGAGAAGTTCCATATAGATTGGCGACTATATATTATAGTCGCCAGATCTGAAACGAATTACATAGAAGCGTCGAAACCGAAGTGCTTAATAGCAAGTTTGCTAATAATTCCTTGTTTTCTAGCCTTGTTAATTGCTTTATTGAAGTCTTTTAAAATTTTGGCATCTCTTTTTCCAATAGCACTATCGCTAGCTTGTCGAATACCAACACCTACACCATTACCAAATGCACCACCTGAAAAAGTTGGTCCAACTAATACTACTGGTTTACCAGATTTATCAGCATAATCAGTAAATGCTACTGCTGCTGCTAAAGCAACATCGCATCTTCCAGATGTTAAATCTAGATTAACTTCATCTTGAGTTTTATAAGTTCTTACATTTACACTTCCTACATCACCTGACTCTAAAAAGTTTTGGTGAATTGTACCTGTTTGAGTACAAACAGTTTTACCAGCAAGTGCTCCTGTTAATGTTTTAAGAGCTTTCTTAACATCAGATCCACCTAATGATAAATTAATACCTTCTGGTGTATCCATTCCTTCTAAACTTGAACCTTTCATTACTGCAAGAGAAGCTACTTCGTCAGCATAACCTTGTGAAAAAGTAATTGTCTTTTGTCGTTCAGCAGTAATTGACATTCCAGCCATTATTGCATCAAACTTTCTCATTACTAGAGCTGGTATCATGCCGTCCCAGTCTTGTTCAACGATTGTACACTCATACTTCATAATTGCACAAAGTTCTTGAGCAAGCTCTACCTCAAAACCAATAAGATTACCTGATGCATCTTTTGAATTCCATGGAGGGTAAGCGCCTTCAGTTCCTATTTTTATTTTTTCAGCAGAAACATTTCCAATGATAAATAAAGAAGCAAGAACTGTTAAAATAGTTTTTTTGAATATATTCATTATTTTCTCCTTTAATTAAGTAGAATTATTTCACAATTTTAAATAAGAAAAAAGAAAAATTAATGATTAATTGATGAAGAAAAATTCCAAGAGCAATCAAAACTAGGTATGTAAACTCTTGTTAATTTTGCGTTCCCAAAATTTTGATTAAAAACATTTAACCAATTTTCAACCTGCTGTGGTTTTTTATCCTGACTTCCAACTTGTGCAGTAATAACTCCTTTGGGTTTTAAAATTCTTACCAAGGAATCCATATTGTTAGAAGCTAAATCTATGCAAAATTGATCATCATTAAGATCTACAAATATATGATCGTAAGTATCATCATTTACAGATTTAATACTTTCAAAAGCATCGCCCCAGACACATTTAACAGAATTTTTTTCTGTTGCCTTCTTACCAATTTCTCCAAGATGCTTATTACAAACATCAACTACTTCTGGATCTAGTTCGTACCAATCTATAAAATTAAATTTTTTAGAAATACATTCTCTTGCTACACCACCGTCACCTCCTCCAATGATAGCAGCCCTTTCATTGTCTTTATTTAAATCTAAACCAGAACCAACAAAAGTTGAGCTGTACAAATGTTCATCTGTTGAAGCAACTTGAATTTCTCCATCTATAAATAATGATTTTCCGAACTGCTCTAAATCTAGTATTTCAATATGTTGACCTACTTTAGATTTAAAGTCCTCTAATACATCGTTTACAACATATGACTTTTGTAAACCTGGCGAACTATAAATGTCATGATAAAGAGATTTTGTATCTCTGTTAAACTCTTTTTTAACTATTCTTTTATGTTCGAATTCTTTTTTAATAATATCTATTGCAACGGAAGGGTTTACCTTTCCACAAGTAAAAAAATCAAAACTAATAATCCCCTTTTCTGGAAAAGTATGAAAGCTAATGTGACTTTCAGCCAATAAAGCTAAAATTGTAAAACCTTGTGGTTCAAATTTATATTTTGAAATATTAAGAATTGTAACTTTAGCAGCTTTTGCAATATCATGAATTACCTTTTCAAATAAAACAGGATCATATTCTTTTGTAGTTCCAATAATATCTAGGGTAATGTGTTCACCAACTTTTGTCATAATAACCTTGATGAAACCTTACTAATCAAATTTTTTGCTTCTTTCAAACAAAAAACTATTATAATACTTCGCTGAGGTTGTAACTGTGAAAAACAATTGGTCAAATTTAGAAGCAAAAAAATACATCAAAAAGTATACAAAACTTGGTCATTCAAAAGATATGGCTTTAAGAGTTTATACAACAAGACTATTGGGAAGAAATAGTGAACTTGTTCTTCATGGAGGTGGAAATACATCTGTAAAAACCTCAATTAAAGATATTGATGGTAAAAATTACGAGGTACTCTGTGTTAAAGGAAGTGGTTGGGACATGGCTGAAATAGAACCAGCTGGTTTACCTGCAGTGAAATTAAATCCACTTTTAGCTCTTAAAAATAAAAAATATTTAAGTGATGAAGATATGGTTGCTTATCAAAAAAGAAACTTAATAGATATTAAGTCACCTAACCCATCTGTAGAAACTTTTTTGCATGCATTTCTACCTTTTAAATTTGTTGATCACACGCATTCTGATGCAATTATGGATGTAACAAATAGGCCAAATGGTAAAGATCTTTGTAAAAAAATTTTTGGAACCAAGGTTAGTATTGTACCTTACGTAATGCCCGGATTTGGTTTGGCTCAAAAAATTAATGAGGTTTATAATAAAAATCCAAATATTAACTGTTTAATACTTTTAAACCATGGAATATTCACTTTTGATAATGATGCTAAAAAATCATATGACTTAATGATTAAATATGTTTCTATTGCAGAGAAAACAATTAGAAAATTAAAACGAAAAAAAATAAAGCAAATCAAAAATTATAATACAAAGTTTAAGCCACATGAAATTGCACCAATTTTAAGAGGTTTATTAACTGAAAAAAAAGATCAGAAATTTATACTTAATTTTAGGTCAAACAAAACCTTAGATTATTTTATAAATGGTAAAGAAGTCAAAAGATATTCTGGTATTGGAACTGCTACACCAGATCATGTAATAAGAGTAAAACCATTTCCATTAGTAATCACTCCAAAACAAAATTCAAGTATTGAAGATTTCAAAAAAATTGCAAAGAAAAGTTTTAAAGATTATAGAAAAAAATATGTGAAGTATTTCAATACGAATAAGAAAAAAGTTAAAGGTAAAAAAACAATGTTAGATACATCTCCTAGGGTAATCTTGGTACAAAACGTTGGTTTATTTAGTGTGGGTGATAGTTTAAATGCTTCAAAAATAGCTGGAGACCTAACTGAAACAAATGCCAGAGTAATTTCATCAGTTGAAGAAACAACAAAATACAAGTTTATACCTGAAAAAGATTTATTTGATGTTGAATATTGGTCGCTAGAACAAGCTAAAATTAAAAAAGCTAAAAAAATTCTTCAAGGAAATGTTGTTGTAATAACTGGTGGATTTGGTGCAATTGGTTCAGCCACTTATAAACTATTTAAAAGTTATGGTGCAGAAATTGTATTGCTTGATTACGATTCTAAAAAAGTAAAAGAAATGCAAAGTAAAATTAAAGATCTATGTTTGCACTGTGATGTAAGAAATAAAAATAGCGTAAAAAATGCTTTTAAAATAATAAGTGAACAATATGGTGGTATAGATATTTTAATATCAAATGCTGGAACAGCGGTTGGTGGATCTATTGCTGAAGTTGATGATAAAATTTTAAGAGAAAGTTTCGAAGATAATTTTTTTTCTCATCAAAATTGTGCTTCAGAAACTATTAAAATAATGAAAAAACAAAATATACAGGGATGCTTATTGTTTAATATTTCAAAACAATCAGTAAATCCTGGAAAAAACTTTGGTCCTTATGGTCTTCCAAAAACAGCTTTATTAAGTTTATGTAAACAATATGCATTAGATTATGGTGCGTTAGGAATTAGATCAAATGGAGTTAATGCTGACAGAATTAGAAGTGGTCTTTTAAATGATGTAATGATTAAATCTCGAGCTAAGGCCAGAGAAGTTTCAACGGATGAATATATGAAAGGAAACTTACTTTTAAACGAAGTAAAAGCTGAAGATGTTGCAAAAGCCTTTTTTCATTTAGCCGTATCAAAAAAAACAACTGGTGCAGTACTAACTGTTGATGGTGGAAATATAGCTGCTTCACTTAGATAACTTATTTAAATAATTTTTTTAGACCTTCGGAAGAAGCATCCGAAATCCCTTTTTCAGTAATTAATCCTGTCACATATTTTGCAGGCGTAACATCAAATGCTAAGTTCATTGCTTTACTTTTGCTTGGGTATATCAAAACTTTCTTAATTTGATTATTCTCATCAATACCTTCGACATGAGATAATTCATCTGAATTTCTTTCTTCAATAGGAATATCTTTTGCATCTTTAATATCCCAATCAATTGTTGAGCTTGGAAGAGCTACATAAAAAGGAACGTTATTATCATGAGCAGCTAATGCTTTAAGATAAGTTCCAATTTTATTGCAAACGTCCCCATTGGATAATGTCCTATCTGTACCTACAATACATATATCAACTTCACCCCTTTGCATTAAAATACCCCCTGTATTATCAGCAATAATAGTATTAGGAATTTCTTCTTCATTTAATTCATAGGAGGTTAAATTTGCACCTTGGTTTCTTGGTCTTGTCTCATCTACCCAGACATGAATTGGAATTCCTTTTTTATGAGCATGATAAATGGGCGAAGTTGCTGTTCCCCAATTAATAGTTGCTAACCAGCCAGCATTACAATGTGTTAATATGTTCACAGTATTTTTCTTTTTATTATAAATTTCCTCAATTATTTTTAATCCATTGATACCTATATTTTTACAAAACTTTTCATCTTCATCACATATTTCTTTTGCCTCATTTAAAGCTACATTTAATAATTCGTTATTATTTAACCTTGATAATTTTTTCATCATTCGATCTACTGCCCATTTTAAATTAATAGCTGTAGGTCTTGATTGGATTAAATCTTCTGAACTTTTTTTAATAAAATTAGGATCATTTTTTTCCATAATAGCTAAAACAATACCGTAAGCAGCGGTTCCACCAATTAATGGCGCTCCTCTTACCTCCATAATTTTGATGGCATTGATTGCATCTTTTACAGTTTTGAGATCTTTAATTATAAATTGATGTGGAAGTTTTGTTTGATCAATGATTTTAACAGTTTGGCTTTTCTCATCAAACCAAATTGTTCGATATTCCTTTCCTTCAATTTTCATTTCAATCTTGATGCAATATAATCTAATATTGTTGGATTATAATATTGAAAACAAAGTCCAACATCCATATTATGACCTTTTTTTACTGGTTCCTCCCAGTCATCTCCTTTTCTCTTACAGCTCTTTCCATTAATTTTATAATTTTCTGAAATTACTATTCTTTTCATCCCAGGAATTTGTTCTAACCAATCAGATAATAATCCTTCATATTTATCCTTTGGATGTGTGAAGGCTAATATAGGAACTTTTAAATTATTTTTAATTTCGTCATTCATCTTTTGTCGCAAATCATGAGGTCCTTGATATTTTTTTCTAAATTTAGCCATTGCTTTTTCTACACCATTTTTTTTTACTTTATATTTAGAAGATAATTTTCCAAAACATGCTTGCATATAAGATATGCCTCCACCCGCCTTATCTGGGTACCTAGACATAAACAATAACGTGGTTAAACCGCCACAAGAATGTCCAGTAACAAAAACTTGTTTTCTTGGTACTCCCGCATCTACAAATTTTTCAATTAATTCTAAATTTAATTCTACTCTTTTATCCAATATATGCTTACCTTCATAAATTTTTGGTACAGGCTTTAACCACCACCAATCCTTTTTTTTAGACATATTTTTAGACATATCTCCTCTAAGATGAGTTGAGCATAAATTATAAACCATTATTTTTTTTCCATTAACCTCTTGGTCTATCAAAGATGCATGATTTCTTAACATTGATACCCATGTACAATTTATTGCGATATCATTTTCGTCTTGTCCGTGATTATAAATTAAAATAATTTTATTTTTAGGATCCTTAATTTCAAAATTCTTAATCAATCTAACCTCTTTATTAATGAAACCGCTTTCATTAATCTTATCGTAAGGTCCTGCATAAGCTAGAGTTGAAAATAATATAAAAGTAAAAATTAATAATATTTTTCTCATTTTTTTAAAAGTACCCTTCCTGCTACTGTTTTAAGTTTATCTTTTGTTTTTTGTGTTCTTTTTTCTGGGGCTGTTATTATTGCTACATCTAAACAATTATTAGTTGGATCATTTGGATCAATATGATCTTCAAAATTATCAATTAAATTTTTTATCATTACTTTGGCTTTTTCAGCGTTTTCTAATAATACTTTAATAACTTGTTGTACGTCAACATTCTCATGATCTGGATGCCAACAATCAAAATCAGTTACCATTGATACTGATGCATACCTAATTTCAGCTTCTCTAGCAAGTTTTGCTTCGGGCATGTTAGTCATACCTATTACATCTGCTTTCCAAGATCTGTACAAATTAGACTCTGCCAGTGTTGAAAATTGTGGTCCTTCCATTACAACATAAGTACCGTTTCTCTGATAATCTATTTTTGATTTTTTAATTGCATCTTCACAAGCATTCATTAATCCGTTAGAGGTTGGGTGAGCCATTGATACATGGGCAACAATCTCATCATCAAAAAAAGTTTTATTTCTTGCAAAAGTTCTATCAATAAATTGGTCTACAATTACAAATTTTCCAGGAGGTAAATTTTCTTTAAGAGAACCAACAGCTGATACAGAAACAATATCTGTAACACCTAATTGTTTCAGAGCATCTATATTTGCTCTAAAATTTATATTTGAAGGAGAAACAAAATGCCCCCTGCCGTGTCTTGGTAAAAAATAAATTTCCTTACTATTATATTTAGTTTTTAAAATCTGATCAGAAGGTTTTCCCCAAGGTGTATGTAAATCAAGTAACTCTCTTTCTTTGAATTCCTCAACATCATAAAGGCCACTGCCGCCAATTATTGCCAATTTATTTGTTGTCATAATTAAAAAATTATTTATTTATACTTTTATATTTAACTATTATGAATTTAAAAGATTATATTAGATCTATTCCTGATTATCCAAAAAAAGGTATTCTATTTAGAGATATAACAACTTTAATTAAAGACGAAAATGCATTTGCAGAAACAATTAATCAAATTATTGAAAGATCAAAAAAATATAATTTTACAAAAATAGCAGCCATTGAGTCTAGAGGTTTTGTATTTGCTTCTGCTGTCTCCTATATTCTTAAAAAACCCTTTATAATGTTAAGAAAAAAAAATAAGTTACCAGCAGATGTTCATTCTGTTGATTTTGAGCTTGAATATGGAACGGCAACGATTGAGGTTCATAAAGACTCTATAAATGAAAAAGATGAAGTTCTAATTATAGACGATTTAATTGCAACTGGAGGTACAGCTGAAGCAGCTGCAAAATTAGTTGAGATTTCGAAAGGTAAAGTTTCAGCATTTGTATTTGTAATTAACCTATTTGATCTAGGTGGATCAGATAATTTAGTAAAAAATAATTATAAAGTTGAGAATTTAATTGAATTTCCAGGGCATTAAAAAGCAAAAAACTTATCCACAGGCCATATAATGTTTGAAATAAAATTTTATGATTATAACTTAATCAACGATGAGAATTGAAGAAGAGCTTAAGTTAGATTATTCAGATGTACTATTTAGACCTAAAAGAAGTACATTAAAAAGTCGTAAAGACGTAAATCTTCTTAGAACATATAGATTTAAATACAGCAAAAATGAATGGTCAGGTATTCCAATTATGGCAGCAAACATGGATGGTGTTGGAGAATTAGGTGTTGCTGAAAAATTAAATGAATATGGAATGATTACATCATTAACAAAACAACATGATGTTAAAAAAATCAAACAAAATAAAAATATTAAAAAAATCTATCCTAATATCGCACTTAGCGTTGGTATTAAAAAAGAAGATTTTCAAAATTTAGATAAAGTATTAAAAGAATTTAGTTTTTTTAAATTCATTTGTATTGATGTTGCGAATGGATACACAGAACATTTCACTAATTTCATTAAATCTGTAAGAGATAAATACCCAACTAAAACAATAATTGCAGGTAATGTAGTAACTGCTGATATGACTCAAGAATTAGTTCTTAGTGGAGCGGATATTGTTAAAGTTGGAATAGGACCAGGCAGCGTTTGTACTACAAGAATTCAAACTGGTGTTGGTTATCCACAATTGAGTGCGGTAATCGAATGTGCCGATGCTGCTCATGGACTTGGTGCACATGTAATTGCGGATGGTGGATGTACTTGTCCTGGTGATGTGGCTAAAGGTTTTGGAGGTGGTGCTGATTTTGTAATGCTCGGCGGTATGCTTGCAGGACATGATGAAGGAAACGGTAAAATTGTTAAATTAAATGGAGAAAAATATATAGAGTTTTATGGATCTAGCTCTGAAGTTGCTAATAAAAAACACTATGGTGGACTTTCAGATTATCGAAGTAGTGAGGGAAGAAAAGTAAGAGTAAAATACAGAGGTAAAATAAACGATACTATTTTAAATATTCTTGGGGGTGTAAGAAGTAGTTGTACTTATGTTGGTGCGCCCTCACTTAAACAATTAAGCAAATGCACTACATTCGTAAGAGTTTCTAATCAATTTAATGATAGTTTAATTAAATAATTTATTTTTCAAACTTAAAATCTTTAATATTTGTAGTTTCATATTTCTCAAAAGGCATATGTATCCAAGGAGAGTCTTTTAAATAATCTACAGAATAATCAGGTTTAAATTTTGAAGTTGACTTGTGCCATATAACTGCAGTTTTAATTTTTTTATCAAAATAAAATCCATAAAAATGTTCTAACCATTTAATACTTTTTATTAAAGTTTTTCCAGAATCAGCTAAATCATCAACTAACAAAACATGTGAACCTAAGTTTGGAGTAGTTTTTGCTAAATCTCTTGAAAAAGTAAACTGTCCCTGTTGATTTTTAATATCATCACTATCACCATGGTAAGACTCAACAGATAAAATGGCTAAAGGAACATTAAAAAGTCTACTAAAAATATCTCCAACCCTTAATCCACCTTTTGCAATACAAATTATTTGATTAAATTTTAAATTATCCTCATGAATTTTTTTAGCTAATTGCTCTATCTTTTTATGATAATCTTCCCAAGTTATATAAATATCTTTCATAATTTTTGGTAGCGGGAAGTGGGATCGAACCACTGACCTCGGGCTTATGAGTCTATCGCCATGAACCCTGTTCACCTACTCTAGAACAATTACCCCTGTAAATGCTCTCTTTCCTTTCTAATGATATTGAATCAAATTAAAGAATCTTAGTCAAGAACCAATCTCATTGACGCGTATATGGAGCAGGAAAATTTTCTTTAAATTAAATTTTTATCATAGTAAAAGCCATGATGACAAAAAAAGAATTTGGTTTTGGGACTCAGATTAGAAAATCTCCATATTTTGATGCAACTGTTAGATGGGGAGCAAAAGATTTTTCCGTATATAATCACATGTATATCCCAAGAGATTTTGGCAGTCCTGAAGAAAACTTTTGGAACCTAATTAATGATGCAATTTTATGTGATGTGGCTGTTGAAAGACAAGTAGAAATAACAGGACCAGATGCGTATAAATTTATTCAGTTACTTACACCTAGAGATCTTGCAAAATTATCTGTTGGACAATGTAAATATGTTTTAATTACTAATCATGAAGGTGGAATTTTAAACGACCCTGTGCTTTTAAGATTAGCAGAAAATCATTTTTGGTTATCTTTAGGAGATAGCGATATTTTGTTATGGGCACAAGGAGTTGCTATTAATTCAGGATTGGATGTTAAAATTTCCGAACCTGATGTTTCACCTCTGCAACTTCAAGGACCTAACTCAGGTAAAATAATGCAAAAGTTATTTGGTGATAGTATTAATGATTTAAAATATTATTGGTTAAGAGAATATAATTTAGATGGAATACCTTTGATTGTATCTAGAACTGGTTGGTCAAGTGAACTTGGATATGAAATTTATTTGAGAGATGGAACTAAAGGTGATGTTCTATGGGAAAAAATAATGGCAGCTGGAAAAAATTATAATTTAAAACCAGGCCACACATCATCAATAAGAAGAATAGAAGCAGCTATGCTTTCATATCATGCTGACGCAGATATTTACACCAATCCATTTGAAGTAGGCTTAGATCGATTAGTAAGTTTTGATACAGACGTAAATTATATTGGTAAAGATGCCTTAAGAAAAATTAAGGAAGAAGGAATTAAAAGAAAACAAGTTGGGATCATAATTGAATGTGAACCTTTACAAGGACCTAATACTACTTTTTGGAAAATATTTAAGGATAATGAACAGATTGGAAAAGTTACTTCGGCTGTTTATTCACCAAGATTAAAAAAGAACATTGCATTAGCAATGATTAATTTAGAATATTCAGAAATTGGTACAGAATTGGATGTAAAAATTGGAGATAAGAATTTTAAATCTATTGTTGTTGAAAAACCTTTTTACGATCCAAAAAAGAAAATAGCTTCAAGCTAAGTAGCTATTTTTTTTATTTAATCCTAGTTTTGAACCAATTTCATTGACGCCTCAGATACACAAAACAGACTAATGCTTCTAGAATGGTAGCGGGAAGTGGGATCGAACCACTGACCTCGGGCTTATGAGTCCCGCGCTCTAACCAACTGAGCTACCCCGCCATAATTGATAAATGATTTATAATATATATCTTTATTGTTTCAATAAACTTTTTTTAAATCAAATCCTAAACTAAATAATAAAATAAATAGCTAATGAGCTAACTAAACCAGCCAAAATAATTGAAAAAACAATTCTTTTTTTTAAAGTTCTTTTTTGATCTAATCTAACTCTGTTTAGTAAAATATTTACATTAGTAGTTTTAATTTTATCTACTTCAAAATCTTTATTTCTAGTAATTTCGGTATTAAATAATGATGAGTCTTGATCTTTTTTTTTCACAATTTATCTAACCAGCTAATTAACTTAAATACAATAAAATTATAATTAAATTTTTCTAAAATCTTTTGTATTTAGTGGTTTTGAAAGTATTTCGATTGGATATTTGATCTTCTCCACTTCTATGAACAAATTTTTATCTTTAAGCGTATCTATTGTGTTTCCTGAATTAACATAGCCAAATGATAAATTTTTATCATAGCAGAATGAATAATTTCCTGAAGTTGTCCTTCCAATGATTTTATCATCTAAATAAATAGGTTCTTCATGTAACAACAAAGGTTGGCCTGGTTTACTATCTTTTAATGTAAACATCATCATTGTCTTTTCTAAAGGTTTATCTTTAATTTTTAACAATGCGTCTTTACCTATAAAATTAAAATTTTTTTTATAACTAATAGTAAAATTTAAACCTGCTTGATACTGATTTTCTTCTGGTGAAATATCATGGCCCCAATGTAAAAAACCACTTTCCATTCTCATTATATCCATTGCATGCATACCACAATGAGATAAGCGAAAGTTTTTACCTTCATTAGTTAAAATTTTATATAAATCCAAAGCATAGTTTTTATTTACATATAATTCAAAGCCAAGTTCACCTACATAAGATATTCTTTGTGCCCAAACTTTTATATTCTTAATCAATACATTTTTTCCTGATCCAAATTGAAAATTTTCTGGTGAATAATCTTCATCACTAATTTTTTGAATCATTTCTCTACTTTTAGGACCAAATAAACCAAGACAGCAAATCTCTTCTGTAACATCAATAAATTTAACATCTTCAGATAAATATTTTAAAATATGAAATTTATCTCTTTCTCTAGTTGCTGCTGAACTAACTATTCTAAAATAATTTTTATCAATACAGACAACTGTTACATCCGTTTCAATACCACCGTCTTCATTTAGCATGTGAGTATAAGTAGATTTGCCAATTTCATTTTTAATGTTAGCTGTACAAATTTTTTGTAAATCGCTATGAACTTTCTCACCTTTTAAATCAAATTTAGAAAAAGTAGAAAAATCAAAAAGTCCTACATTTTTTCTAGCATTTATGGTTTCATGTTTTGCTGATGGATACCAATTTTGATAGTTAAAACTATGTTCATAATCTGATTTTTCTCCATTTAAGGAATACCACATAGGTCTTTCAAACCCTCCTGCTACACCAAAACATGCACCAGCTTTTTTTAATTCATCATGATAAGGTAATAATTTTTCATTTCTAGAAGTTGAGTGTTGTTTATAAGGCCAATGCATACCATATAAGTCCCCTAAGGTTTCAGTAACTCTATCCATTATAAATTTTTTAGATGAATGAAACTTTTGAAATCTTTTTATATCAAGTGAAAATAAATCCTCATTTATATGACCATTAATCATCCATTCAGCAGTTACTCTTCCCGCTCCTCCAGAACTTGCAATTCCGATACTATTGAAACCACAGCATGTATAAAGATTTTTTACTTCTGGAGTTTCTCCAAGCAAATACTGTGTGTCAGGTGTAAATGACTCAGGGCCTGAAAAAAATTTTCTTATACCTGCATTTTCTAACATTGGGAGTCTATGAAATGATTTTTCAAGGTAAGGTTCTAAATGTTCAAAATCGTCAGGAAATTCTCCAAATGAAAAATCATCTGGAACTCTTCCATCATCTTTAAATGCAGGTTTTGCATTAGGTTCGAAAATTCCAACCAACATTTTTCCAGCATCTTCTTTCAAATAAAGACAAGCATTGTAATCCCTCAAAACAGGTAAATCTTTTGGAAGATCTCTCATTGGCTCCGTAATCACATAGAAGTGCTCATTAGGATATAGCGGAACACTAACACCAATATCTTCTCCAATTTGTCGAGACCACATTCCTGTAGCTAAAACTACATATTCACAATCTATTTTTCCTTCAGAAGTTTCAACACCACATATTCTTTTATTTTTTATCAAAATTTTATTTACTGGTGACTTCTCAAATATTTGAACACCCAACATTTTAGCAGCTTTAGCCAATACATTTGTAACCCCAACAGGATCTGCCTGACCATCTTTTGGCATATAAACACCACCTACTAGATCTTCGTTTTTTACTACTGGATACAGTTCTTTTATTCTCTCTTTGTTTAAAACCTCTACCTCAACATTAGATAGTTGTGCAGTTGTAGCTTGTCTTAATAATTCCTGCATTCTTTCTTTGGAAGAAGCTACTGTTATTGCTCCATTCTGTTTAAGCCCAGTTGATAAACCTGTTGTTTTTTCTAGCTCTTTGTAAAGATCTAAAGAATATTTTCTTAATTTGGTTATAGTAGAAGTGGCTCCTAATTGACCTATTAATCCTGCAGCATGCCATGTCGTTCCAGAAGTGAGTTGGTCTCTTTCTAATAAAATTATATCTTTCCAGCCAAATTTAGCTAAATGATAAGCACAAGAAGTGCCAGCAACTCCACCCCCTACTACAACTACCTTTGCGCTTGAAGGATAGTTTTTTTCCATTTCTAATGTTTGATAGCTTCTCCAGGTTCAACAAAATTATGTCCAAAGACATCAGCAACTGCTTTGTAAGTTACTTGACCTTTATGAACATTTAACCCTGCTAAGAAGTTTTTATCTTCACTTAATGCTTTTTGATAACCTTTATTAGCAAGCTTAACTAAGAAAGGTAAAGTTGCATTATTTAATGCCAATGTTGATGTTCTAGGTACACCTCCTGGCATATTTGCCACACAATAATGAACTACATCATCTACTATATAAGTTGGGTCACCGTGTGTTGTAGGTTTG
>NZ_CVSU01000111.1 GCF_001180205.1 Candidatus Pelagibacter communis
TTATAATTGGATAGTAAGCATCTTTTTTTCCTTTATGTTTGATTGTAATATTTTTAGGTATGGGTGGTAAAGCTAGTATCATTAATGGCCCTGTAATTTCATTTGAAATCACTCAACAAGGTTCAAATGGATTATATTTGCTTTACTTGATGGCAGTTTATTTAGCAGTATTTGCTGTAAGCATGTTAACTCAATTTACTAGCTACTTTATGAGTAGTAGTCACAAACTTTTAAAGAACTAAAAAATGGAACACTTATTTTTAGCTTTACTTGTAATTATAATGATTGGTGCTTTAGCTTCTGGTTTTCCTGTAGCTTTTGCTCTACCTGGATCTGCAATAATTTCAATTGGGCTTGCAGCTTTTTTTGGTTATTTGTTTGCAGGGGACAGCAGTGCTTATTTTGCTGTTGATGGCCCTAAAGAATGGTTAACCGCTGGTATTACAAATTTTAGGAGTAACTACTGGGATGTAGAAACTGATACTTTAATTGCAATTCCTTTATTTATTTTCATGGGGATCATGTTGCAAAAATCAAAAATTGCGGAAGATCTTTTAGTTACAATGGGGCAGTTATTTGGACCCATCCCTGGAGGTCTAGGAATATCAGTAATTTTTGTTGGAGCATTACTTGCAGCTACCACAGGTATTGTTGGTGCAACAGTTATAGCAATGGGACTAATATCACTACCCACAATGCTTAATAATAAATATGATAAAAGTCTAGCAAGTGGGATCGTTTGTTCTTCAGGAACTCTTGGACAAATTATACCTCCTTCAATTGTATTAATTATTATTGC
>NZ_CVSU01000112.1 GCF_001180205.1 Candidatus Pelagibacter communis
TCTGTCTCTACTCCTGTAACAGCTTGACTGTTACTTCCTCTTTTAAATCCTGTTACTTTTACTATTTCTTCCTCCCATTGCACTTACGTATAAATCTCCTAAACCTGCCAGACCATAAACAGTTTCCTTTTTTCCTTTAAAATAATTTGCAAGATATTTCATTTCATCAATTGATTTTCTGAATAAAGCCGATGATGTATTGTGCCATTGCCCAGCTCCAATTATCATAGAATAAATATTTTTTATTGCAGATAAAAACTCAACCCCATTAACATCTCTACTAAATTCAGTTTGATAATAATTTGTTGAAATTAATTTTCGTATTTTTTTTGCAGTATTTATATTTTTATTTGCAACAACAGTGAAGCTTTTAACTTTTTTAGCTAATTCTTTTGCTAAACATGGGCCTTTCAAAACTGAGATATTTAAATTTTTATTATATTTTCTTAATAAGCTAGACATTGAAATTAAATTTCTACCATCTAATTTAAGACCTTTTGTTAATACCAAAATAGGTGATTTATTTTTAATTTTTGATAGATTTTTTCCAATCAAGTCTATTCCAATAGAGCTCACAGCTATTACAATTAAGTCCCAATTGCGATTTAAAATGTCACTTGAAAATTTATTTATTTTTAATTTTTTTGGTAAATTTATATTTAATGATGAGTGATATTTTTTTTTTGAGTTTAATTTTTTTAATAATTTAAAGTTGTATGGCTCCGTTAACACAACCGAATGACCATTATCCAACAATGGTATTGAGAAAGCAGCTCCCATAGCTCCCGCACCAACAATTAATATTTTTTTCATTTTTATCTTTATGCTAAGGTTTTTTTAATTGCTTGCTTCCAACCATGCAATATATGATTTCTAAGTTTTTTATTAATTTTTGGTTTAAAAGCTTTATCTTTTTTCCATGTATTTTTTATCTGATTTAATGATTTGAATTCTCCTACTTGATATCCTGCAAACAGCGCAGCTCCTAGTGCGGTAGTTTCTAAGACTTTCGGTCGAATTACTTTTAGATTAATTACATCTGCCAAAAATTGTGAAAACCAATTATTAGCTACCATGCCCCCATCAATCTTTACTATTCTGGGCTTTAAACCATCTTTATTCATTGAATAAAATAAGTCATAACTTTGATAAGCAACAGACTCGACGGTTGCTCTCACTAAAGTTTTCCAATCACTATCTCTTGTAAGTCCAGTTATTAAACCTCTAGCGTCAGGTCTCCAATAAGGTGCGCCTATTCCACTAAAAGCTGGAACAACATAAACTTCATTATTGCTTTTTGTTGATTTAGCTATTTTTTCAGTTTCATAAGCATTGTTTATTAATTTAATTTTATCCCTTAACCATTGTACGCCTGCTCCTGCTATGAAAATAGATCCTTCAAGAGCATACGTAGTCTTATTATTCAATCGGTAACAAATTGTAGTTAATAACTTATTTTTTGAATTTATTTTTTTTGATCCAGTGTTCATTATTACAAAAGCACCAGTACCATAAGTACTTTTTATAGATCCTTTTTCAAAACAAGCTTGTCCTACAGCTGCTGCTTGTTGATCTCCTAAAACAGCTGAAATGGGTATTTCTTTTCCTGTAACTCTCTTATCTGTTTTTCCAAAATTATCTGCAGAATTTTTTACCTCAGGCAAGATACTCCTTGGAATTTTTAATTTCTGTAAAATTTCATTATCCCATTTATTGTTATTGATATTAAACAACATGGTTCTACTTGCATTGGTAGCTTCGGTTAAATGCTGTTTACTTTTGGTTAATTTCCAAATCAAGAAGGTATCCACCGTACCAAACAATAAATTATTAGTTTTTAGTAATTTTTTTGAAACTTTAACATTATCTAAAATCCATTTTATTTTAGTGGCAGAAAAATAAGGATCTATAAATAACCCTGTTTTTTTTCTAAAAGTATTTTCATAATTTTTATTCTTTAGAGATTTACAATATTCCTGGGTTCTTCTATCTTGCCAAACGATTGCATTATAAATAGGTTTTCCAGTTTTTTTATTCCACAAAATTGTAGTTTCCCTTTGATTTGTAATTCCAATAGTAAGTATATTACCTTTTAAACTTTTGGCTTTTTTAATTACTTGCTTTAATGCTTTAAGTGTTGTCGACCAAATTTCATTTGGATTATGTTCTACCCATCCATTTCTAGGAAAGTATTGTTTAAATTCATATTGTGAAATAAATTTAATGTTCCCCTTAGTATCAAATAAAACAACTCTTGATGAGGTCGTTCCTTGATCGATAGAGACTATAAATTTTTTCAAAATACTAAGCTATACCAAGATGTTTTTTTCTTTTTCCAACCCAAGTTCTAATCAAATTATCAAAGATCAATCCTATAAACGCAACACAGATACCTAAAGTTAAACCGATTCCTGCTCCATTTTTATCTGAAAGTGCTTTTAAAATGTATTGACCAAGATCTTCTGTTCCAATGAAGGCACCAATTATCACCATAAATAGAGCAAAAACTATTGTTTGATTTAAACCAAGCATCATGTGTGGAAATGCTAATGGAAACTCAATTTTTGTTAATCTTTGAAATTTATTCACACCAGACATTGTTGCAGCTTCATGTAAGCCAACAGGAACACTTCGAAGTCCTTCTATTGTATATCTAGTTGCAGGAATTGTTGCATAGACAATTACAGCAATTAAAACAGATGTATCTGTTATTCCAAAAAGCATCATTACAGGAATTAAATATACAAATGATGGGAATGTTTGAAATATATCGCAAACACCTAGCATAAATGCTGCAGATTTTTTGTTTTGAAAACATAATGTTCCAACTGTAAATCCTATTAAACAAGAAATAACTACACCAAAAGTTGCCATGTATAACGTTACTAGTGCTCTATCCCACCATGGACTTAATGCTATAAATAAAGTCAAAGCAGCAACAACTAATGCTGATCGAATTCCTCCAATTAAATATCCTGCACCAACTGCTAGTACCAATGTAGCAACTGCAGGCATTCTTAAATACAACGCTCTCATCGGCTGAAGCACATCTTGAATTAACCATGTATTAAATGCCTTAATATAAACGAAGAAAGTATCAAAAATCCAATCAACTCCTTTATTCCAAAAATCTGCTGTTGATATTCCTTTATTATGAGGAATTTCAAACAAGTAATTAAAACTACCTTTGAAAATAAAAGTCCCAACATATGCAAGAATTATTCCAATTACGAATGAAGCTGCAAAAAATATTACGTTTTTATTTCTTTGGAAAAATGTCAGATTACCAAAATAATCTGTTTGTTTATTTGCCCAAGCTAAAGACATTTTATCAAGTAAAATTGCAATTAGACTAATACACAATCCTGCTTCCAATGCTAATCCAATATTAAGTTGGTTCAAAGCTAATAATAAATTAAATCCTAAACCTTTGGCACCAATGAAAGCAGATATAACTGCCATTGAAAAACAAACCATAATAACTTGGTTAACTCCAATTAAAATATCCCTTCTTGCTGTTGGAATTAGTACCTTGAACATTAATTGCCAATTGGTACAACCACTCATTCTTCCAGCTTCAATAACTTCTGGAGGTATGGCTCTTAAACCTAATATTGTTAATAATATCATTGGTGGAACCGCAACAACCATAGTAATAATTACAGCAGCGTGATCACCTACTCCAAATAAAACAAGTGCAGGAACTAATACAGCGTATTGTGGCATAGTCTGCATTACTAAAAGAATTGGGTACAATGCTTTTTCAACACGTTTACTTTTGTAAGCTGCAATACCAAGGCCTAAACCAAAAATAAATGAAAGTGGAGCTGCAACAAGTATAAAAGAAAGCGTTTGCATTGATGGTTTCCATTGACCAAATATAGATATATAGATCATTGTTAAACCTGCAAACAAAGCCAATCCTTTTCCACTTAATTTATAAGATAGTATAGCTGCTCCAGCTGCAACAATGGTCCAAGGTAAACCTGGCAACTCTAACCATGGATAAGCATCAATAAAATCCCAACTTGTAAATGCAACAATAGTTTCTAAACCTCCAAGTAAAATCTCCCTTATTAATTCAATTAGAAAAGTCATAAATGAAGTTAAATTTCTACTTATCTCTAATAATAATGGTCGAGTTTTAAATTCTTGGGTATCTTCGTTCCAAAACTCCATTGGCATCCATTCATTCATTAAGAAAAATAAAGAGTCATTTATCCAAATAGGCAGCCATCCTAGAAGTGGAGGCAATCTCCAAAATACATCAAAGGCATAATACCTAACCTCTTTGCCTAGAAAAAAGTAAACACTTTGGTTTGGATCTTTAACAAATTCAGCCTGACCTCTTATAAATTTATAAGTTTCAGGAACATCGATAGCAAAGCATAAAGCAAAAAATACAATTAATAAAAATAACCATTGAAATAATTTTGGATATTTTTTTAAATACTCCATATTTTAACTACCGTTTTTTCTTCCTCCAAAAACTGTATCTATTATTTTTGAAGGTTTAATTGATCCTACAATATTATTACTAGAGTCAACTACTCCCACTAATTTTTCTTGAGTAAGTATTTTTTCTGCAACATTTTCTATAATTTCATCTTTTGATACTTTTAAATCTCCTAAATTATCTTTACTTGAAGTATCCATTACATCCTCAATAATCAAAACCTTCTCTCTCGGTACTTCTTCAGTAAACTTTCTTACATATTCAGTTGCTGGATTTAGTACGATATTGGCCGGTGTATCTAATTGTTCAATTATACCATCTTTCATGATTGCTATTCGATCAGCTAACTTTAATGCTTCATCAAAATCATGAGTAATGAACATGATGGTTTTCTGTAATTTTTCCTGAAGTCTTAAAAACTCATCTTGCATTTCTTTTCTAATCAATGGATCTAATGCAGAAAAAGGTTCGTCTAAAAACCATATATCAGGCTCTACTGCTAATGACCTTGCGATTCCTACCCTCTGTTGTTGTCCACCTGAAAGTTCTCTTGGAAAATAATTCTCTCTTCCGTCTAGTCCAACTAGTTTAACCATTTCCATTGCTCTACTTATGCTCTCTTGAGTATTAGTGCCTTTTATCTGAAGTGGAAAAGCAATGTTTTCAACAACTGTTTTATGAGGCAATAAAGCAAAGCTTTGAAAAACCATTCCCATTTTATTTCTTCTAAGCTCAATAAGCTCTTTATTATTTAATTCTAATAAATCTTGACCTTCGATAAAAATTTTTCCACCGGTAGCATCCGTTAATCTTGAAATACATCTAAGAAGTGTTGATTTACCTGAACCAGATAAACCCATTACTACTAACATTTCTCCTTTTGCAACTTCAAAAGAAGCATTATTTACTCCAACAATACATCCTTTTTCCTGAAAGGTTTTTGCATCTACATTGCCATTAGACTCTTCAAGCATCTTTTTGGCATTTTCTCCAAAAATTTTATAAACCGACTCGCATTTGATTACAGTTTCAGACATAAATTGTTTTAAAGTTATATTAAATTCTATAAAATTAAAATGTTAATAATTGTTGCCTTTCCTCATTAAAAATTTTTAATAAAATAAACTCTAGTATCAATTCCAGTACTTAAAAAACTTAAAGCTTCTCCACTTATAGTAATACTTTCATCAACACCTACGTTATTTCCACTAACTGTAAAACCCGCAAAACATTTACTTTTTTCTTCATCCCATTTAACAAAAGTCTCATCAATTTTATTTCCATTAATTGTATAAAGCTCATGTGCTCTAAAATTTAAAAAATTAGCACCCATAATTGCTCTTTGTGGAATTAGTTTAGTAGCCTTACATACTTGCTCATATACATCATCCGTTAATTTGTAATGATCAGTTCCATCAAATGAAACTAATATTCCAGAAGGTAATTTAGATATTAGTTCGCTAAGTTTTTTTTCTTCAGCAATTCTCTCCTCTTCTAACTTCATTCTTTTTACTAAATCGTCACCTTGTCCAAAAATTCCATTTAAAATACTAAAAGATACAATTACTATTAGAGTGATAAATATAAGACCAATAAATTGCCTTAGAGACTCAGGTAAATCTTTTATTTTATTAATATAATTTTCTTTTGACATTATTCTTGTAACTTACCGTTTTTCCAAATACCTGATTTTTGTTTTCCATCTGCCCAAGTAAATGTTCCTTGGCCATTCATAAAACCGTTAGCCCACTCCCCTTCATAAGTAGAACCATCAGGGAATGTTAATGTTCCAATTCCGCTCCAAACACTATTTTTAAATTCTCCTTTATAAATATATCCATTTGGCCAAGTCTCTATACCTTGTCCTTCTTTTTTTGTTGCAACCCATTCTCCTTCATAAGTTGTTTTATCAGTATAAACCCACTTGCCATATCCATTATCACAATTACCCTC
>NZ_CVSU01000113.1 GCF_001180205.1 Candidatus Pelagibacter communis
GCGCCACCAGCTTTAAAGAATTCACCACCATGACCAATAAACATGTTTACAAACTCTTCTGCTAAGTTCCAACCTGCTTTATAAGCTGCAGCATAAGGATATTGCATTTTACCTGAGGCTCTGATTTTTTCAGATGCAGCAACTACTTCCTCGTATGTTTTTGGAACAGCTATACCAAGATCTTTTAAAACATCTTCTCTGTAGTATAAGTGTTGTGTATTAGCCATAAATGCTACAGCCATTACTTTTCCATCAATAGTAATTAATTGTGAGTCCTGAATTCCTTTACCATATTTTTTAACAAGATCGTCTAATGGTCTAATTAAATCTTGGTTCATTAAAGGAACAATTGAACTATTAGCAGCGATCCTTGCTGAAAACTCAGAGGGATTCGCAGTTAATGCTGGCACTGCAATTTTATTGTGCTCTGATGAGTGAGTCACTTTAAAATCAGCACTTCCTTTACATTGTTTAGAAGTTTCAACGAAAGTTCTTAATGCAGGAAAATCATTAGCCAAAATATTTATTGAACCACTTTTAATGTTACAATCTGCAAAAGCAGAAGTTCCAAATAGTAGAAACAATAAAGTAACTAGTATTTTTCTCATATTTTTCTCTCTATATTTGTTAGTTAAATTATAATTTAAGTGCAAAAACTATATCTATTCCTCAAAAAGAATAAAAGAGATAATTAAATCACTTT
>NZ_CVSU01000114.1 GCF_001180205.1 Candidatus Pelagibacter communis
TTTCAAAACTTCTATCGTATCATTTCCTTCGATTTCTATAATAGCTCTAGAATGAGATAAATCTGTTACAGCAAAATCTGTATCTTTAAATTTATCTACTACATTTTTTATTAAATCTTTTTTTATTGAGACTAAAAGCCAGTTTTTTGGTCCATTCCACATAATCCTTGTATTTTCATTAAATACTACTGCCAATGGTTCATTTTTTAATTTTAAACCATCAATATCAATACCCTCAAATGAAACTGAAGAATTTTTGTACTGAACTATTTGAACAATTAATAAATTTTTGATTTCAGATATTTTAAGAATATCATTTTCATTTTTACCTTCATAATCTCCGAATTGACCTTTTGCATGAACATTTGATAAAGCTGAAATTAATGTCATGATCTAACTCTTTCACCTTTCGGGTCTACATAATGTGATGAAACTATCTCAACTGGTATTACCTTGTTTTTAAGTGGTGACATCGCAAAAAGTTTTTGACCGATCATATTTTTTCCATCTTTCAAAATTGCTAAGGAAAAAGGATTATCATATTCAACACTCCAACAAGATGCAGAGATATGACCTAATTTTGGATTTGGTAACGGTGCTTTATCATCTTTAACTAAGTGAGAGCCTTCTGGTATGCTTGTTTGTT
>NZ_CVSU01000115.1 GCF_001180205.1 Candidatus Pelagibacter communis
GGAAAGAACAATTATAGGCAATGATAGCTATCTAGTCAGCCCTGCAGATGGAGAAGTGATTAAAGTTGAGGAAGTGGATGGACCAAAAGAACTTGGACTAGAAAATAAAAAATTTAAAAAAATAAGTATTTTTATGAACGTATTTGATTGTCATGTAAACAGAACACCTTGCTCAGGTATTGTTGAGGATATTTTATATAAACCAGGTAAATTTTTAAATGCATCTTTAGATAAAGCAAGTGAAGACAATGAGAGGAATTATTATAAAATTAAAGATAAACATGGGAATGATATTGTAGTCGTTCAAATTGCAGGATTAGTTGCAAGAAGAATAGTTTGCGAAACAAATAAAAATCAGGAATTAAATCAAGGTGATAGAATTGGGATGATTAGATTTGGTAGTAGAGCAGACGTTTATTATGAAAATTATGAACCACTAGTAAAAGTTGGTCAAACAGCAATTTCAGGAGAAACACTGCTGGCTAAAAATTAACTTATGGAACAACCAAAAAACAATTTAAAAATTGTTACAGATAAAAAAACTAACGCAAGAGTGATTTTGCCTAACATGCTAACTCTTATTGGAGTTTGTATAGGTTTGTCATCAATAAGATTTGCATTAGATGGAAAATTTGAATTTGCAATTATAGCAATTATGTTTGCTGCTCTTATTGATGGATTAGATGGAAGAATAGCAAGATTAATTAAAGGAACATCAAAAGTTGGTAAAGAACTAGACTCTCTTACGGATATGATAAGTTTTGGAGTAGCCCCAGCATTTATTATGTATTTCTGGAAATTAAATACACTTGGAAGGTTTGGATGGTTGTTATGTTTAATATATGTAATTTGTGTTGCATTACGTTTAGCTCGTTTCAATGTAAATGCAGGTCAAGCACCTTCTTGGAGAGATAATTTTTTTGAAGGAGTTCCATCACCTGCAGGAGGTATTTTAGTTTTAACTCCATTGATATTTAGTCTTACAAGCTTTGATTTTATAAAGATAAATTATGATGTTGTCGTTCCAGTTTTTTTTATTGCAACATCTCTGTTATTGATCAGCAAATTTCCAAGTTATTCATTTAAAAAAATTGTAATTCAAAGAAAGGCAACTATTTTTCTATTATTTGGAATAGTTTTATTTTTTGGATTACTTTTAATATATCCATTTAATGTTATATCTATTAGTGCAATCATATACTTATGTATGCTTCCAATAAGTTTTTTTCATTATCAAAAATTAAAAAAACAAAACGAAGATCGGTATTATAAAGATGAAGATGACGATCTTGAAGATATTTTGTGATGAAAAAAAATGTCATTGTATCATTAGCTGATTCAAATTATTTCCCTTTATTAAATGAGCTAATAGACTCTATTAAAAGATTTAAAGAGAGCTCTGAAGTTGCAATATGTATTTTGGATGCTGGTTTATCAGATGATCAAAAAACAGAATTATCATCAAAAGTAGATGAAATAAAACCAGCAGAATGGGATATTAAAGTTCCAGATAGTAAAATCAAAGGACGTGAATGGTTAAAGAGCCAAGTATCTAGGGCTTTTTTACCGAAATATTTTCCAAGCTATGAAAAATATTTATGGATTGATTGTGATGCTTGGGTAAATGATTGGCAATCAGTTGAGCTTTATTTTAAAGCGTGTGAAAATGGTAAGTTAGGAATTACACAAACTATCGGACCTGGTTACAAGATTACTTCAAGAGTGAATTGGGTTTTTGGAAAACTAGCAATTATTAAATCTCAAAATTTTAAACACGCAATAAAATCCAATATTAGTTTAGAAAAAGCTAGAAAGTTAGCCTTTGCTCCTCATATCAATATTGGTGTTTTTTCATTAGAAAAAAATTCAATGTGTTGGAATTCATGGCAGGAAAACTTAAAGCAAACACTTAAAGGTGGAGAAATATTTGGCTCTGAACAATTAGCGATGAATATGTCTGTTTATGTTGATAATGTCGAAACTGAATTTCTTCCTTTAAACTGTAATTGGATTACCAGTAATCTTTTGCCAAAGTTTGATGAAGATAAAGATACATGGGTAGAGCCTTATTTACCTAATTATAAAATTGGAATTATGCATTTAGCTGCTGGTATCTGGAAAGATAACGAAGATATGAGATTAAACAAGAATATTAAAATAGATATTCAAACTCTCA
>NZ_CVSU01000116.1 GCF_001180205.1 Candidatus Pelagibacter communis
TTACTTATGCTTTTGCAAAAGCAGCAAAAGTCCATGGTGGAAAATATTACACTCATACTGTCGTAAAAGACACGAAACAAAAAGAGGATGGAACTTGGGATGTCTTTACTGAAAAAGGAAACATCAATGCCGAAATAGTAATTAACGCTGGCGGTTTGTGGGCAAGAGAAGTTGGACAATTAGCTGGACTTAATCTCCCTGTTCAACCAATGGAGCATCATTATTTGATTACAGAACCTATTCCAGAAATTGAAGCAATGGGTGACCAAAGATTGCCAATCGGAACAGATTTTGAGGGAAATATTTATTTTAGACAAGAAGGTAAAGGAATGTTGCTTGGAACTTATGAGCCAAAATCAACTCCTTGGAAAGTAGAAGGTACGCCAATGAATTTTGGCCATGAGTTACTTGAGCCAAAGTTAGATAATATTGAAGATAGACTTGCAATTGGTTTTGAAAGAATGCCAGCGTTAGAACGTGCAGGTATTAAGAATATAGTTAACGGACCTTTTACTTTTGGTCCAGATGGAAGTCCTCTGATTGGTCCAGTGCCAGGAATGAAGAATTATTGGGTTGCGGTTGGTGTGATGGCTGGTTTCTGTCAAGGTGGAGGGGTTGGTAAATGTATAGCAGAATGGATTATTGATGGAGAACCTTCAATTGATGTTTGGGCAATGGATGTTGCAAGGTTTGGAGATTATGCATCACCTCAATATGGAACAATAAAGTCTTCAGAAAATTATGAGCGAAGATTTATTATGACATTTCCAAATGAAACTTTGCCAAAAGGAAGAAAACAAAAAACTACTGCCCTATATGATCGTTTTGTAAACCAAGGTGCTGTTATGGGAGATAGTTTTGGTTTGGAAAATGTTTTGTGGTTTGCAAACAATAAAGAAGATGCTCATGAAGAGCCTACTATTAAAAGATCAAGATCTCATGACTATGTTTCAAAAGAAGTTATTAATGTAAGAGAAAATGTTGGTTTAATTGAAGTTGCAAATTTTTCAAAACATGAATTCAAAGGTCCTGATGCTAGAAAATTTTTAGATCACATAATGGCTGGAAGACTTCCAAGACCAGGAAGAATATCTTTATCTCCAATGTTGTCATATAGAGGGAAATTATGTGGTGATTTAACGGTAGCTTGTTTAGATGAAAATGAGTTCATGGTATTTGGATCTGGAGCTGCTCAAGAAATGCACAGACGTTGGTTTGAGAGTCATCTAGATAAATTTGATTTAAGTTACTCTAATAGATCTGACGATTATCATGGATTGTCTATTGCAGGACCTAACTCACGAAAAGTTTTAGAAAAAATTGTAAGAGATGATTTTTCAAATGAAAAATTTAAATTTAGAGACACAAGAAGAATGTTTGTTGGTGGTGTACCAGCAATAATTAATAGAATTTCATTCACAGGTGAACTTGGTTATGAAATTTATGTAGCACCCCATTATCAATTAAAACTTTATGAAGAATTAATTGAAGCTGGAAAAGAATTTAATATTAAACCTTTTGGTGGAAGAGCATTAATGTCAATGAGGTTGGAGAAAAATTGGGGGGCTTGGACTTTAGATTATAGACCAGATTTTACTGCAAAAGAGACAGGCTTAGATGCTTTTATTAATTGGGATAAAGAGTTTATTGGTAAAGAAAGTGCACAAAAGGAAAATTCTTCAAATAAACTTATACCATTAATTGTTGAAACAAATGATATTGATGTAACAAATAATGAAGCCGTGATGAATGGCGATCGAAGTATTGGTTATGTAACTTCAGGTGGTTTTGCTCACTTTGTAAATAAAAGTGTAGCTTTTACTTTTATTGATCAAAAAAACATTAATTCTGAAAATAAAATTCAAGTAGAGATAAATGGAGATTTATTTAATTGTTCAATAATTAAAGAACCACTTTATGATCCAAGTGGTCAAAAAATGAGAAGCTAAATGATTTCTGAGGAAGATAAAATAATGATGGAAACCCTCTATTGGTGGGGTATTCCAACTTTATTCAGATGTAAAAATGATCCAGATCCAAAAAATTGTGATATTGCTTTAGTAGGTGTTCCACACAGTACTGGGAACGGAACGACCGAAAGAGATCAACATTTGGGCCCAAGAGCAGTTAGAAATATTTCTGCAATGTTGAGACGATCTCACTTTGATTTCAAAATTGATCCTTGGAAAGAAAATAAAATTCATGACTTGGGAGATGTTCCTTTTCCAGAAGCTAATGATAATGAAAAATGTATAGAGAGAATATCAGCTTTTTACGATCATATTGAACAAGCAGAAAAGCCAGTTGTATCAATTGGTGGTGATCATTCAGTAACGGGAGGAATTGTTCAAAGCTTGGCTAAAAAAAATTCAAAATTGACTAAAGGAAAAAAAATTACTCTTGTTCATTTTGATGCGCACACAGATTGTTTTGAAAAATTAGATCATTTTTTAGGTGCAAAAAAATCGGCAGCTCATTGGGCTTCTTTTTTAGTCAAACAAGGAAACGTTGATCCACACACAAGTACTCAGATAGGGATAAGAGGAAATCCTAGAACACTAGATTGGTTACAAGCAAGTTATGATATTGGTTATCAAGTAATTACAATGGATGAATATAGAGAATGGGGCCATGAAAAATGTGTTAAAATGATTTTAGATAGATTAGGGGACAATCCAATTTATGTTACATTTGATTTAGACTGTTTAGATCCAACCGTTGCACCGGGAGTAGCTAATATAGAGCCTGCTTATAAAGGATTTAATATGGACGAAGTAAGAAAACTTATTCAGTCCTTTAAAGGAAAAAATGTTATTGGTGGAGACGTTGCTTGTTTGATGCCAACAAAAGATAGTCCAAATCAAATAACAGCAATGGTTGCTGCTTCTATAATGTTTGAAATTATCTGTTTAATTTCTATTAACTTAGGAAAAAAATAAAATGTCTCAGAAAGATGTAGGCAACAAAATTCCAATTTATAAACTTAAAACTACCGATGAGGTTATGAAGTATTACGATGAGTGGGGAGACAAAGATAAGTATAATAAAGACATGGTTGATTGGAACTATACAGGACCTAAAGAAACCGCAGAAACATTTAACAAACATGAGAAAAATAAAGATACTTTAATTTTTGATGCTGGATGTGGAACTGGTTTAGTTGGTTTGGAGCTTAAAAAATACAATTTTAAAAATTTTCACGGAGCCGATTTATCACAAACTTTACTAGATACCGTACCAAAAGATCTTTATCAAAAATTAATAAAGGTAGATTTAAATCAACCAATAGAAGTTGAGGACAACTTTTATGGTGGAGTGATGTGCGTTGGAACATTTACTTTCGGGCATGTAAAACCCAATGCATTAGATGAGTTTATAAGAATAACAAAACCAGGAGGATTGATTTGCTTTACTATAAATGAAGGAATTCATGAAGAGTATGGTTTTGATAAAAAAATTGATTTACTAAAACAAAATAATAAATGGGAGGAAGTAGAATTTTTTAAATCTGATTATATTGCAAGCAAAGATGTGAATGCTTGGTTGGGTATTTATAAAGTTACAACATGAGTTCAGAATTTGTTTTAAATAAATTAGATATTACAGATAATGATATTAAAAAACTAAGGTCTTACAGGTTAAGTTCGTTAAGAACTCAAATGGAATTAAACAATATAGACGCATGTATATTGAGCGATGCAGTAAATATAAGATATGCAACAGATGCCAGAAATATGCAAATATTTACTTCTAGAAATTCACCTTCTAGATATTTAATTTTAACAAATAATAAATCTATTCTTTTTGAGTTTAAGGGCTGTGAACACTTGTCAGATCATTTATCCACTATTGACGAGATAAGAACTTCTTCAACAGCTTCATTTGTTGCAAGTGGTCACAATATAAAAATTAAAGAAAAAGAATGGGTAAAAGATATTTCAAATACATTGATTAATTTAATTGGAGTAAAAAAAACTATAGGTCTCGAACGCATGAATGCCGCAATAGGAATTGGTTTGCAGGAAAATGGATTTAAAGTGGTTGACGCACAGTTACCTATAGAGCTAGCAAGATCTATAAAATCTGATGAGGAAATTATTTGTATAAAAAATTCTTTAATAGCAACTGAGAACGCAATTTGTGAATTAAAAGAGTCTTTGATGCCGGGTATTTCAGAAAATCAACTTTGGTCTATTTTTTATAAATCAATTATTGAACAAGATGGAGATTATTGTGAGACTAGACTTCTTTCCTCAGGTGAAAAAACTAATCCGTGGTTTCAAGAGACAGGTAAAAAAATAATAAATCAAAATGAATTAGTTGCATTTGATACAGATGTAGTAGGTTGCTATGGATATTATAGTGATTTTTCTAGAACCTTTCATAGTGGTCCCGATGATCCAACAAAGACGCAAAAAGAACTTTATAATATTGCAAAAGATCAAGTAGAGCATAACATAAATATTATAAAAGAGGGCATGAGTTTTAAAGAATATTCAGAAAAAGCTTGGAATATTCCAGATAAATATCGAGCCAACAGATATTATCTGTCTGCTCATGGTTGTGGGATGACAGGTGAATATCCGTACCTTTATCATAAAAATGATTACCAAGAGTCTGGTTATGATGGAATAATTAAAAACAATATGACATTATGTGTAGAAAGTTACATTGGAGAAAAAGATGGAAAAGAGGGAGTTAAATTAGAGCAACAAATATTAGTTAAGAAAAATGAAATTGAAATTTTGTCAAAATTCCCTTTTGAAAAAAAATTTTTAAATTAAATATGAGATTTAGTAGAAAAATAGTTCCTGAGATAAAACCAAGACAAAATTTTATTACTAAAAAATATGGTTTTGATATTCAATTGGATGATGTAGTTCCCAACCAAGTTCACCAACAAAGTTTACTCGCATTGCATTTACTGGGGCGTATCCAACATTTACATTCTTTGCAGTTAGCCATTTGAAATTTTCATTAGAAAAATCATCTGTTGAAACTTTTTGCATTAATTGTCTTGCTTTTGGACCAGCTACTACCAGAACTCCTGTACTATTTGTTAGATCTTCAAATATTACAGATCCATCATCTGGCATCCATTTTTGTATCCAATCATGATCTAATCTTAAATTTGCTCCAGCAGAAACTAAATAGTAACTATTCTCTGCTTCTTTCATTATCGTAAATTCTGAATGTACTCCACCTTTAGTGTTCAAAGCATGACACAGATTTATCCTTCCAATCTTTTTTGGAAGTTTATTAGCTACCAAATAATCTAAAAATTCCTCAGCTTTAGGTCCTCTAATTCTACATTTTGCAAACGCAGTCATATCTAAAAGACCCACGTTTTCTTTTACATTTTGACATTCTTTTTTAATTGCATCAAACCATTTTGATCTTCTAAATGACCAATCATCTTTTTGCTCCATTCCATCTGTTGCAAAAAAATTAGGTCTTTCCCAACCAAATTTCTGTCCAAAAACTGCTCCTAAGTTTTTCATTCGTTCATAACAAGGGGCTGTTCTTAATGGTCTTGCTGCTGGTCTTTCTTCATCTGGATAGTGAACAATAAATACATGGCTGTATGCTTCTTCATTTTTTGCTTTTAAATAAGATTTAGTTGCATAGTTACCATAACGTCTTGGTTCAACTCCTAACATGTCAATTGTAGGTTCACCATCAACGATCCATTCTGCTAATTGCCAACCTGCACCACCTGCTGCTGTTATTCCAAAACTATGTCCTTCATTAATCCAAAAATTCTTAAGTCCCCAAGCAGGACCAACAATTGGATTTCCATCAGGAGTATAACAAATTGCTCCGTTATAAACTTTTTTTACCCCAACCTCTCCAAATGCAGGAACTCTATGAATTGCTCCCTCTATATGTGGAGCTAATCTGTCTAAGTCTTCTTGAAATAATTCATATTCAGAATTTTTTGATGGCCCCTCTACATAACAAGCTGGTGCACCATCTTCATAAGGGCCTAAAATTAATCCTCCAGCTTCTTCTCTCATATACCATCTGCTATCACTATCTCTTAAGACTCCCATTTCTGGTAAGCCATCTTTTTTTCTTTTTTGAATTAAAGGATGTGGTTCTGTAACAATGTATTGATGTTCAACAGGTATTACTGGAATATCTAATCCTACCATTTCACCTGTTTGTCTCGCAAAATTTCCAGAACAAGAAATAACATGTTCGCACTCTATTGATCCCTTATCTGTTTCCACAATCCATCCATCTTTAGTTTGCCTCATTGATAGGACAGTTGTGTTTCTATAAATTTCTGCTCCTCTATTTCTTGCACCTGTTGCTAATGCTTGTGTTAAATCTGCTGGTTGAATATATCCATCTTCAGGGTGTTGTATTGCGCCAACTAAATCATCTGTATGACATAATGGCCAAATTTCTTTTACTTGTTCTGGTTTCAAAAATTTAACATCTACTCCGATAGTTCGAGCTACGCCTGCGTATTGATGGTATTCATCCATTCTATCTTTTGTACTTGCTAGACGAATATTTGAAACAACACTAAAGCCAACATTTTTTCCAGTTTCTTCCTCTAATGTTTTGTAAAGATTAACTGCATATTTATGAAGTTGTCCAACTGAATAACTCATATTAAATAAAGGTAGTAGTCCTGCTGCATGCCAAGTTGATCCTGAGGTTAATTCTTTTCTTTCAACTAGAACAACATCAGACCAACCCTTTTTTGCTAAATGATACAGGGCACTTACCCCTACAACTCCTCCACCAACTACTACAACTTTAGTTTTTGTTTTCATTCTGCGATTCCTACTAAATTTTTAATTGTTACGAAACAAAAATGTATATGTGAAAAATCAAATTGAGCTTCCAAGAGGGATTGGACTGGATACCATTGTGGTTAACCAACAGTCTTTCAAAATTCCCTCAGAGGTGTACTTTTCGACCTGCCAATTAAATTTGTGATAAATTTTGTCCTTATCAAGAATTATAACTTCAAATTGAGCCCATTTGTCACTACTTCCAAGCTCAGTTATTGTGTGACTTAGGTGGTTAATCATCATCCCATAAGAGTCGCTTTTTATCATCATCTTAAAGTTGCTTAATGGTCCTGTTACTCTCTTATTGTTTGGGTGAGCAAATTTCCAAGTTTGTTCTATGCCGCTATCTTTATATTCAAGATCATTTTTTTGAAGCCCACTCAATTGAATTTTAATAACTTCTTTCGGGCTTATAGTGCTATTGGGGCTTAATAATTCAGCGTAAGAAAATGAGATAAAGAAAAAATATAAGATTACAGCTTTAAAGATTATTAGCGGTTTTTCTAACATCATTCAAAAATTCTTGTCTCTTTGCATCACTTACAAAGGGTACTGCAAAATATCTTCTATAGACAATGTTATATATGCCACACATATGGAATACTCCTCTTTTTAATCTTCTAATTGGTAAGTTTAAAAAAAAAGTTGTAATTGCTAATCTTGGTGAACCATAAGTGCAGAATATTATAGCTTTTTTATCTCTTAAGTTTCCAATTGGATAACCGTAATTTCCAACCAACTGTTTAAATCTAAACGCCCAAGGTGGGGCTAAAACTTTATCTATCCAACCCTCAACTATCGCTGGCATCCTAAAATTCCAAATTGGAGCAATTAAAACAATTGTATCACTTTCTTCGATTCTTTTTCTATGATCTAAAACTTCTTGATCAGGTTCCTCTCCAGCAAAAACAGGATCAAATTTTTCTTTATATAAATCAACAACATCAACTTGATTTCCATTTACTTTTGATTGTTTAACAAATTCATCTCGAATTGCTGCATTAAATGAATTGTCATTGTAGTGCCCATACACTAGGAAAATTTTTTTCATTTTATAAAATTTTTATTCAGTAGTTTTGTATTTACTATTATTAATTATAAATACAAATAAAATTGGAAGAATTAATGTTAAAAGTGTTACAAAAATTAACAGTATTCCAAGTTCGGAATAATCTGCTGTAGTTTGTATTTCACCTGAAACTTTATCTTTCACTTCTCTTGTTACAGTAAATATTTCATTTAAATATTTTGTTCCTAACGCACTCGCTGATAATGCGAGATTTGTAAAAGATGCAAAAACTGCAAAAAAGGTTGCCTTTAAATGTGCAGGAGCATTTTTTGCTATCCAGGCGAGTAAAGGTATCATTGATACTTGCCCAAGAGGAGACTCTAATGCAGTATTAATTAATGCAATAAACTTAGCATCAACAACTCCACCTGTTAACGAGGATGTCCAGTTATGAAAACCATAATACATTCCAACACTTGGTAAAAACAAAATCGCACCTGCAATACTTAGAACTACAATTATTTTAGCAATTGAATTATTTGCCATAAAAGGTCTTAACAATACAATTCCTGCTAATGTTAAAATTGATGCCAATAATGATAGAACAGAAAAAAACTGTTCATTAAATCCAAGCTCATCAATTTCAAACCAAGTTAATCCTGGTCCAGGACCTGGCATGGCTCTAAATACAAAAATAATTACTGCTGTACCTACAATTGTTAATCTTAGTTCCTGAGGTAATTCCTTAATTAGTTTAAACATTAAAAACAAAATGATTATGACTGAGCCAATAAACACAATTTCTTGTGCAAATGGAACCTTAAAGGAACCAATAGACAATGTGAAAATAACAAAAACCAAACTTCCTCCTAATATCCACCAGTTTATTTTTGTTTTTTCGTTACCTCTCTCATCTTTAAATTCTATACCTCTAGATTTTAAAGTTTGTATTTTTTTATGTCTTAAATAATTTGCTAAAATTACACCTAGTATAGAAACTAAAGGTATTACAAGAGCATAAATGTAGATAGTTCCATATAAATTTATCTTATCGGTCTGCTCAAGGCTTTCCACATCTCTAAACAATATTACATTAACTAACGCAACAAGTACTGTACCGCCAATAATAGCAAACCTTCCAAGTGTCTGCATTGTTGTATGCATTATTTTTATTTGATTTCTAGAATAATGATTTCCTGTTTCATCAACCAAAGGAACTGCCTCAACTGTCATAGCATCGGCTACAACGTCCTGAACCACATAACCAACTGGAGCTAAAATCACACTTATCACAAACCATGTTTCTACCGAAAATACCTGGGACATATCTTCAGTATGAATAATCAATCCATACATAATTAGTAAACTAAAAGCTATCAATGAAGCTCCGAAGTAGACCATGTAATTTTTTCTCTCCCAGATAAGATCTACTAAATGTCCTAACGGCATTTTTAATGCCCAGGGAATTCCAGCCCAAAAACCTAGGCCTGCTAAAAATGCTGCTGATAAATTTAAATAATCTTTAACAAAAAATGTACCAACAATACCTGTTAAACCAGAAATACCTGCAGCCATATAAACCATTAATGGAGGTAGATAAGTCCATTTAAATTGACGACCCAAATCTAAAAATGTGCTGTCTAAAAATTTAATTATTTTGCTCATTAGTCACTTAAAACTGGAAAAGCTTGTCTAACTTTTAAAAAATATTTTTGATATTCCATTTTAGTACATTTATTTTCAATATACTCAATATCATTTTTTTCCATCAATTCTTTTGCTTTTTCGTCTCGTATACCGAGCTGTAACCATAAAACTTTAGCACCAATTTTAACTGCATCTTCTGCAATAGCATAAACTTCTTTTGATGGTCTAAAAACATCTACAATATCAACCTGATCATTAATATCAGATATTTTAGCAAAAACTTCTTCTCCTAAAATTTTTTGACCCTCAGCTCTAGGATTGACAGGATAAACTTTAAATCCATATTTTTGCATATATTTCATAACTATAGTTGATGCTTTTGTTGGATCGTTACTAACTCCTACCATTGCAATTGATTTATATTTAGAAAGAACTTCTTTGATATCACTCATTTATTATTTTTAATTTTTTCTTCACAAAATATTTTAGCTTCAGGAACTGTCATTGGTTTTTCTAGTTTTTGACTACCAGCAATACATGCATCGATTGCTCTTTTTTGATTATGATCTTTAAAATTATATATTACAAACATTCC
>NZ_CVSU01000117.1 GCF_001180205.1 Candidatus Pelagibacter communis
CCATCTTAATAAAAAATATAAGATGACTAAAATTACAAGTAGATAAATAATAATATTCATATATTTCCTTATTAGATGAAAGTACCACAACTTAAAAAAAAACTAGAGATAAAAACTTGTCACAATATTGATTGGGAAGACAATTACAGCTGGATTCATCAAGATAATATTTTGGAAGTTCTCAGAGATAAAAGCAAGTTAGATCCTGAAGTGAAAAAATATTTAGAAGATGAAAATGCTTACACAGATCATCATTTAAAAGATACAAAAGATATTCAA
This sequence comes from Candidatus Pelagibacter communis, assembly GCF_001180205.1. Taxonomy (GTDB): domain Bacteria; phylum Pseudomonadota; class Alphaproteobacteria; order Pelagibacterales; family Pelagibacteraceae; genus Pelagibacter; species Pelagibacter ubique_O. The sequence continues at coordinate 280 of NZ_CVSU01000117.1, forward strand.
AAAAAATTATTCGATGAAATTAAAGGAAGAATTAAATTAGATGATGAATCTTTGCCCTATAAAGATCACACCTATGAGTATTGGACAAAAACTACAACAACAGGAAATTATTCCATAAAACTTAGAAAAAAAATTGGTTCAGAAAATATTGAGGAAATATGGAATGGAGATCAAGAAAAAGAAAAACTTAAAACTGAATATTTTGGGGTTGGAGATTTAGAAGTAAGTAATAATGATAAATATCTTGGGTACTCTTTAGATCTTAAGGGTTCTGAATATTATACAATTTATTTAAGAGATATAAAAACAAACAAAATTATTTCAAAAGAAATTACGGAAACATCAGGGGGAATAACATTTAGTTTAGATGATAAATATATTTTTTATTCTAAACTTGATGAAAATCATAGAGCAAGAACAATATACAGGCACAAAATAGGAGATTTTGAGGCCAAAGATGAATTAATATTTGAGGAGAAAAGCGAGGCTTTTACAGTAGGAATTGGAAAAAGCTCAGATGAAAAATATTTTTTTATAAATACTTCTGACCATAATACTTCAGAACAATATTACTTTAAATCAGATGAATTAAATCCATCTCCAAAACTGATTATTAAAAGAGAAAGAGGTGTTCTATATTCTGTTAATTCATGGGATGGTAAATTTTATAATCATACAAATAAAAATGCTGAAGACTTTAAAATTGATATTTGTGACAATTTAGAAAATCAAAATTGGAAAGCATATATTCCAGCAAAAGATGAAGTTTTAATTGGTGGATTAACATTCCTTAAAAATTGGATTATTCGTGGTGAAACATCAGATGCACTAGATAAATTATTTGTCAAAAATATTTCTACGAATAAAGAAGAAGAATTAGTTTTCTCTGATGAGTCTGTTTATGTTCCAGGAGTGAGCTTAACTCAAAAAGATAGAAATACTGATGAAGTTTATTTAGGATACTCATCCCCCAAAACTCCTTCTAGAGTATTTAAATATAATTTAAGAACAAAATCTAAAGAACTTGTTAAAGAGCAAGAGATCCCATCTGGTCATAATAAAGATGATTATATTGTTGAGAGAGTTGAGTTTAAATCTCATGACGGAAGAATGGTTCCACTAACAATTACTAGACACAAAAAAACAAAAATTGATGGGTCTGCAAATGTTTTATTATATGGATATGGGTCTTATGGAAATTCTATGTCACCAAGTTTCTCTTCCACAAGATTAAGTCTTATCAATAGGGATATAATTTGGGCGACAGCTCACATTAGAGGTGGTATGGAAAAAGGGATGAAATGGTGGAAAGAGGGAAAATTAACAAACAAAAAAAATACTTTTGAAGATTATATTTACGCAGCAAAATATTTAATTGAAAAGAATTATACTTCAAAAGGAAATATTATTGGAATGGGTGGATCGGCTGGAGGATTATTGATGGGAGCTGTAGTCAATCAATCTCCTGAATTATTTTTAGGAATTATCATGGCTGTTCCTTTTGTGGATTCTTTAACAACAAATCTTGATCATTCTTTACCTTTAACTGTGGGAGAATTTGACGAATTTGGAAATGCAAAAGAGAATAAAGAACACTTTGATTATATTTTTTCATATGCGCCCTACAACAATATTAAAAAAATGGATTATCCACATATTTTGATTACAACAAGTTTAAGTGATAATAGAGTTTTATTTGATGAACCTGCAAAGTTCACAGCAAAACTTAGAGACTATAAAACAGATAATAATTTACTTCTTTTAAAAACCGAAATGAATGCTGGTCATGGTGGAAAATCAGGAAGAGATGGCGCAATAGAAGAAATTGCGATTGATTATGCATTTGCATTAAAAATTTCAAATAAAATTTAGTACATATTCAATCTTGAAAAAAAAAAATTAATTCCCATATAAGTTAGGTAAGTCGCCTAATGGGGCTTGCATAAATAAACTTGCTTAAAAAAGGAGGATATTATGACAAGTAAGGATCTATCTATATTTAACTCACTTAGACCTTTTTCAATTGGTTTTGATGATATGTTCGACCAATTCGAAAATATGTTAGGAAATGGAAATTTGACGATGCAGTCAAATTATCCACCATACAACATCCGAAAGACAGGTAAAGACAACTATGCAATTGAAGTAGCATTGGCTGGCTTTAGCAAAAAAGACGTTGAGGTTGAGTTCGAGGACAATTTATTAACAGTTAGAACAAAACAAGTTAATAAGTCTGAGGACAGTGATGTAAATGGAGAAATTATTCATAAAGGGATTTCTCAAAGACAATTTGCAAGATCATTCACTATAGCTGATGATGTAAAAGTTAATGGTGCTGAGCTTAAAGATGGTCTTTTAACAATATCTTGTGAAAGAATAATTCCAGAACATAAAAAAAAGAAGCTTATTGAAATTAAATAAGTCTTAAACCTTGCTTGTGGGGATTTCTCCCCACAAGTTTAAATTAATTATTTCTTTGCCATTATAGCATTTAAAACAAATGCTAATAATCCAGCAGGTATAAGTCCAGTTGTTAACAGTAGTTTTAAACTTATCCCAAAATCTGGAATATTTTTCACAAAGTCTGGTAACAATGACATCCCAATTCCAAAAGACAATGAAAGAGCTAAGATTAATAAATTTCTTTGATCCATTTCTGCCCTTGAAATCAATTTAATACCAGCAGCTACAATCATCCCAAACATAATGATTGCTGCTCCACCAATCACC
>NZ_CVSU01000118.1 GCF_001180205.1 Candidatus Pelagibacter communis
ATATGGGTTGGTTTTATTAGGCCTGATGGACTTCAAGGAACATGGGCATTTTTTAATTTAGTATTTCTACAAAACCTTTCAGCTTTTTGTGTAGGTATTTATACAATTAAAATAAATAAATTAGGCCATACTCCACAAACATCTAATGAAGGAATTATTGCACCAGGTATTTTAACTTTGTTAAGTGCAATACTTTGTTACGGATTAGCTGATAAAATTTATATTTAAAACCAACTAGGTGCTGGAAGACCTTTTTCTTCTAAAAATTTTTTATTGAACATTTTAGTTGCGTACTTATCACTTCTATCACAAAGAATTGTAACGATAGTTTTACCTGGACCTAATTCTTTACCCATTCTTATTGCTCCAGCAATATTGATACCGCAACTAGTACCTAGGCTAAGGCCCTCATTTTGAATTAAATCATAAAGTATAGGCAATGCTTCATGATCATCTATCGAATAGGCGTCATCAATTTTTGCTTCATTAAAGTTAGCTGTTACTCTGCTTGAACCAATCCCTTCAGTAATTGATCCACCTTCTGACTTAAGTTCACCATTTTTTATATAATTATAAAG
>NZ_CVSU01000119.1 GCF_001180205.1 Candidatus Pelagibacter communis
AGTTTATAGACTGAATAAAAATATTATTCTGAGATAAATTTTTGTACTAAATTATTAAATTGATCAGGCTGTTCTAAATGAACATTATGAGCACAATCCTTAAAAATTTCTAAACGACTATTCTTAATATTTTTTTTTAATGTATCAACCTGATCAAAATTGTACGATGTATCTTTATCACCCCAGATAATCAAAGTTTCATTCTTTATATTTTTTAAATCTTCTTTACCTCTCCAATTTTTCATTGCCAATAAAGCATTGTCAGCAGTCTCTAAAGAAACATCTTTAACTGCATTTTTGCATAAATAATAATTTTTATCTTTATCTCCTTTAACAAACCATTTTTTTGGAACTCTAGAAAATGAAAACTCAATTCCATCTTTTTTTAATTTTTCTCTTGTTTCGTCTATTGTTTCAAATCTACCAGGTATTTCTCCAATTGATCCAGTAGCAAAACAAACTAATTTATTAACTTTATCGCCAATTAGTTTTGTAATTTCTTGAACAATCATTCCTCCCATTGAATGTCCAATTAAATTAAATTTATCAATATTTTTTTGATCTAATAAATCTATTACTTGTCTGGCCATTTTATTTATAGAGTCTAAAGATTTAACATTATGACTTTCACCAAACCCTGGAAGAGCTGGAATTATTACACGATAATGTTTTGAAAAAAATTCTTTTTGAAAGTTCCACATTTCAGATGAGCCTAAATAACCATGAACAAAAACAAGTGGAAACCCTTTGCCTACGTCCTCCACATAAATATTACTCACAACATTTCCTTAATAATAAAAAAAATTATGACAGTCATAAAACCTATAATAAATATATTAATTACTTTCCAAATTTTTTTACTTTTAGCATACTTTGATAAGTAATTAGATAAATATCCCAATACAAAAAGTTAGATAAAAAATTTCTTGATGATGCTTTAATGACATCTATAGCAGGTATATCTGCTGCAATGAAAAATACCGGATAA
>NZ_CVSU01000120.1 GCF_001180205.1 Candidatus Pelagibacter communis
AAGATTAGAACTATCCCTACGGCTTTCAAAAGAGCTATTGATAAAACTTTTACTAATATTCCTGAAATCATTTTTTTATTTTAGATTGTGTTTTGACATAAAAAACATAATTTATCCACTATGACATTTTGCCTAGATTCCATAATTATTAAACCAGAAAATGGTGTTGAAATTAAAAATGCTATTATTTTGCTTCATGGTTATGGAGGTGATGGAAAGGATATTAGCATGTTGTCTTTAAACTGGAAAAGACATATGCCCAATACAGTTTTTATTTGTCCAAATGGTCACGAGCCATGCGCTATAAATCCTTCTGGTTATCAGTGGTTTGATTTAACAAAAGATGATACTGATTACATATTAGAGCAATCAGTAAAGGCTGAAGAAGTTTTAAAGAAATTTATTTATGAAATAAAACAAGAGTTCAATTTATCAAATAATCAAATTTGTTTGTCTGGATTTAGTCAGGGATGTATGATGTCTTTAAATGTTGGTCTTACACACGAAGAAAAATTTTCATGTATAGTTGGTTTTTCTGGAAAGATAATAAATCAAAAAGATTTGAAAAACAGAATCAAAAATAATACTGAAACATTACTTATTCATGGAGAAGCTGATCAAATTGTCCCATCAACACATTTGCTAGAAGCAAAAGATTTTTTAATCAGAAACAACGTTAAAGTTGATACATTATTAATAAAAAATTGTGATCATCATATTCCTATTGAAGCATCAAGTACAGCTTTAAATTTTATTTTAAAAAAAATTTAACATCTCTTATTATTGATAAAATTGTTTAACTAAGTTAAAATTAGTTTATGAACAATTTTATTGAACAAGATGTTTCATTAGAAAAGTGTCCAGCATTAGTACTTAATGCTGACTATAGACCTTTGAGTTACTACCCTTTATCTTTATGGTCATGGCAGGATACTGTTAAATCAGTTTTTCTTGATCGAGTTATTATTGTTAGTAATTACGATAGAATTATAAGAAGTCCATCATTCAATATGAAATTACCAAGTGTCATCGCATTAAAGGATTATATTGTTCCTCAAAGCAAGCCAAGTTTTACTAGATTTAATGTGTTTTTAAGAGATAAATTTTCCTGCCAATATTGTGGAAGCAATGAAGAGTTAACTTTTGATCATTTATTACCTAGATCAAAAGGAGGCGAAACTAATTGGGATAATGTTGTTACAGCTTGTTCTGCATGCAATGTAAAAAAGGGTGGAAAACTATTAAAACATTCAGGCATGAAGTTACATCAACATCCTTATCGACCGTCAACAGAGGATCTACATAAAAATGGTAAAAATTTTCCACCGAATTTTTTACATAAAAGCTGGATGGATTACTTATATTGGGATG
>NZ_CVSU01000121.1 GCF_001180205.1 Candidatus Pelagibacter communis
TACACCTTGTCTTTGTTTGCCTTTTCCTTCTTTATAAAGTTTTAAAGCTTCTTCATTTTTCCAATCCGTCCCGCACCCATCAAAGAAAAATTAAGCATAAGAATATAGAGCAGAATTAAAAAACAAAATCAAGAAACATTTTTAATGATGAATTAAACATCAATTTCAAATATAATTCTCTTGATGCACAAAACATCATATTCTAAAAGAATATAAATTTTAAATAATTTGTATGACAGTAAAATTAGGAATTGCACCAATAGCATGGAGTAATGATGATATGCCAGAATTGGGTGGTGATACTCCTTTAGAACAATGTTTGTCTGAAGCTAGTCAAGCAGGATTTATTGGAATTGAATCTGGTGGTAAATTTCCAAAAAAATCAGAGGAATTAATCCCTAAACTTAACGAATTTAATCTAAATCTTTGCTCAGGATGGTATGGAGCTAATTTAAGAACAAATAGTGTTGATGAAGAAAAAAAAGTTATTCAAGATCAGTTAAAACTTTTTAAAGACTGTAACTCACCTTGTATGGTTTTTGCTGAAGTGTCTGGCTCAATTCAAGGAGATCCAAATCGAAAATTATCTACAAGACCTCAAATGGATCTTGAAGAGTCTAAAAAATATTATGAAAAAATTTCTGAAATGGGTAAATATCTTGAGGATGAAGGTATGCCGCTTGCTTATCATCATCACATGGGCACTGTAATAGAGACTGAAGAAGATACAGTAAGATTGCTTGAGAACACTCATGATAGTGTAAAACTTACATTAGATACAGGTCACATGTTGTTTGCTCAAGGGGACTCCTTAAAAATATTAAACGACTTTAGTGAAAGATTAATTCATGTGCATTGTAAAGATATTAGAAAAGGTGTTTTAGAAAAATCTTTAAAAGAAGATTTAAGTTTTAGAGGAGCATTTTTAGAGGGTGCATTTACAGTTCCTGGTGATGGATGTATTGATTACAAGCCATTGTTTGATGTATTGAAGAAAAAAAATTATTCTGGATGGTTGGTAGTAGAGGCAGAACAAGATCCTGCAAAAGCAAACCCATTTGAATACGCAAAAATAGGGTACAAATATTTAACCAAAACTTTAAATAGTAGTAATATTGAGATCGATAAATAGAAAATAATTTATCATTTTCTAAAATATCAAAAAGTGATTTAAACTAAATTTTTTATATTATAATTTTACAATCTTAGATTTTTCTAATTTATCATCAAAAAAATCAATAATATTTTGAATTGTTTCTTTTCCCATCCTGGTCATACATTCCTCGGTGAACGCAGCTGTATGTGGACTTAAAAATACTTTATTATTTTTAAGTAAAGGATTGTTTGGATCAGGTGGCTCAATTTCAAAAACATCTAAACCAGCTCCAAGAATTAAGTTTTCATTTAAAGCTTTATCAAGATCAATTTCATTTATAACCCCACCTCTTGCAGCATTGATTATAATGCAATTTTTTTTCATATTTTTTAGCAAGTCATAATTGATAATATTTTTAGTTTTTTCATTAAGTGGTACATGAAGAGATATTGCGTCCATATCTTTTGAGGCTTCCTCTAAATTATCGACTTTTATACCGCCAAGCTTTTCAATCATTTCTTTAGATACAAATGGATCATAAACAAAAACTTTCATTTCAAATCCATGACATCTTTTTATCAAAGCTTGTCCAATACGACCAAACCCTGCAATCAATATATTTTTATTCCACAACTCAACTGTTTTGGGCAATTTATTTCGATCATTGAATTTGCCGCTTTTAACAGTTTCATCATACATATTTCCTTTTTTAGAAATATTTAGCAGCATAAACATTACATGTTCAGCTACTGCTACTGCATTTGCAGTTGCTGTGATTGCAAGAGTGATATTATTTTTTTTAGTGATTTCCAAATTTATATTGTCATAACCTACACCATGTCTTGATATTATTTTAAGTTTGTTTGCACAATCAATTACTTCTCCAGCTAGTTTTGCAGTTCTAATTGAAACGCCATCACAATCTTTTATTTTTGATTTAAGAAATTCAATATCTGTATTTTCTACAACTTCGAACTCATAATCAGGATTATTTTTAATAAGCTCTATCCCAGCTTCATGTATAGGTTGGATTACTAATATTTTTTTCATAAGCACTTATACACAAATATAAGTTTTATAAAATATTAATATTAAATTAAATTAGATAAATCTCTTTTGTTATTTTTGAAAGTAGGCAGAGGATATTTAAAAGCAAATTTTCTTGGAATACATTTTTCTTTAGCTTTTTCCCAGAGAGCTAGCCATTGTTTAAAATTTTTAATTTTAAGATTTTTTTTATTATTACTTCTAACGTAAAAATTGGGAAGAGGCTCTCGTCCAGATGGTTGTCCCGCAACATTATACCTTAGATCAGCACTTATTCTAAAATCATTTGATCTATTTGGTAAAGAACAGTGTATCGAATGTTTGTGCAGAAGTATCACATCACCAATGTTAGCTTCTAAATAAACATGTTTCATGTCATCTAACAATTCACTATTTTTTAATTCTACTTGTCCTCTGTATCCTGAAACGTGATTTAGTAATCCTATTTTATTGATTTTTTTAACAGTAATCATACATCCATTTTTTTTTGTAGTTTTAGTAAAAGGAATCCACACAGTAACCATGTCAGTTAATTTTTGCCCTCTTGTATTTAATACAGCCGCATCCTGATGCCAAGGCGTTCTTCCGCTTAGACCATCATGAATTGAACCCTTTGGTAATTTTTTTTCGGGCTGTTTAATTCTAGTATTTTGAACAGGGTTAGACATTATTTCTTTACCCAAAATATTTTCTACTACATCCAGAATATTTTTATTAGTAATTAAATTCCATAATGATTGAGTAGCAAAATAATCACTATCTTTTTTTACGTGGTCTCTTGGTAATCGAGTATTAAAATATTGATCCAAATCATAAATATTAAGTTTTGAAATATAAGAGTATTTTTTTTTAAAATCGAAATTAAGGACTTTTTTTACGTCTTTCTTTTTTGCATATTTTTGGATGAGACAATCCATAACAAATTCCATATCATTTAGAATTGGTTTTAAGTCTCTTCTAAAGTTAAGTACATTTTTAACAATCAAGTACCCATTCTCATATAATTTTTTTTGAAGACTATTTGTCATCATTAAAATTTATTTTATCATTCACAATATTTCAATGTTTTGGTGCTGTGGTTAAATAGTTCGCATCATGAAAAGAGGTTAACATTCTTTTTTTGGTACTAATTATGTGAGGATAATATGAGATACCTTTGTAATTCCATATAACTGGTTTATTTAATGCATAACTTCCATAAATAAAAAAACGCTTTGGACAATTTTTTTCTACAAAACGCTTAACTCCATGGTAGGAATTTGGAGTAGATTGGAAAAAAACAACAGTTCCTTTTTTGGGTGTAAAAGATTTTACTATTTCAAGCTCAGTTATTTTTGGAAATCTTCTAAAACTTTTTCTTAAATTTTTTTTTGCTTTTTTTCTATAGATAGTAAGAGAGCCACCATTCTTTTTTGGAATGTCTGTTAAATAAATTAAGAAATTATATAATCTAGTTATATCATCTCGATGAGGTCTTAATCTATACCCTCCCTTTGATACTGAAAAATCTATATCTAAATTTACTTTAGGATTAGTATAATTGTTACCCAACATTTTTTTTAATTCAATAGAATTTAATTTTTTTTTAACAGTGAACTTTTTAGGATTAAATGATTTTGGTTTATGTAAATTTACCCACGATCCATCCTTAAAATTTTTTGTAAAAAGATTTTCAATTTTTTTATAAAAAGACTTGCTATTAAAAAGTTTAAAAAGTTTTGCAGAGTTAACTGATTTTTTAATATATAAATTAAAATTTTTAGAACCTTTATTAATCCTGCTTCTACCTCCCATAATCATATCATCAAATGATTTTGAGTTACTTATTTCTTTAATTAATAAATTACAGATATTTTTTGAAACAACGTTGTCTCCAACTAAAATAGGAAAGTTACTTTTGATTTTTTTTAATTTATTTGTACTGAGCATTTAGCTGTACATTCCTTCTTTTACTTTAATCATTTTATACATCAGATCGTTTAATGGTGTTTTAATCCCATGTTTTTTACCTATTTTTGAAACAGCTCCACTTATAAAGTCTATTTCAGTTTTTCTTTTGTATTGAATGTCAAAAGCCATTGAAGATTTATTGGTTTGCATAGAATCTACAATTTTGTTGAACATGAATAAGCATTCGTCTTTAGACACATTTACTCCATCTGCAAGTGCAACTTCTCTCGTCTCTAAAATTATTTCTTTACCCAAACCTCTAGATACTTCGTTTGATTTATTGTTTATGTATAAATCAGTATGATGAAGATCAAAAATTGCAGATAATGGTCCAATTGCTGTTAAAGCAAAAAGCTTCATCCATTTTCTTTTCTTTACATCTTCTGCTGCAATCATTTCAAGATTATGTGCTGTAAAAGTATCAGCTATTTCTTTAATACGATCAGTAATTCCACCCTCGTACTCACCAATCCAAGATGGTAACGAACCATGATTCATTATATGACCTGGTCCTAAAATATTTGAAGCCTGAGTTGTGGTTCCACCAATTACCTTTTCATTGCCCACAATACTTTGAATAATTGCTTCATGACCAATACCATTTTGAAAAGACATGAATACTGTTTTGTCTCCTATGATATTTTTAATACTATTTAATGCCGGCTCTAAGGCTGTCGCTTTACACATAACAATTACAGCATCTACTTTTCCTAACGATGATGGATCTGAAGTGGCTTTAACTTTGATTACACGATCTCCACCATGACCATCCATTTTCAAACCATCTTTATTAATTGCATCTACATGTTCTTTCCAAACATCAATTAAAATTACATTTAAACCTTTTTCAGCAAGCAAACCGCCAAACAAGCAACCCATTGCTCCTGCACCAAGAACAGCTACTTTCAAATCTTTATTAATCATCGTTACCTTATTTAAAATTATTTATGTATAGAAATTATATATATTATCTATAGACATTATGCAAAATAAATTATAGCTTATTTACATCATGCAATTAAAAATAGAAAAAGGAACTTTTAAAGATTACTCATTAGAAGATATTTCAGATGCATTAAGAAAAGGATTATCTGAAAATTTCAAAAAAGTTGAAGTAGAATTAGTAGAGTGCCCTAATCTTAGAGATTGGGATTGTCCATCAGAAGGAATAAGTGGAAATCAAAAAATAATTGACGTTGGTGGAGAGCCTTACATGCATGATCCAAAATTTATTGGTGCAGAGTTTGACTATCAAGAAATATCCAAAATGATCAACTCTGAAAAATCTTATGCTTTAGGGGCTGGATCAGGTGCAATGTCATGTTTAGATGGTCATTGTGGAGAATTAGTAATAAATGAAAATTTAATCACGGATGAATCTAAGTCAATCATAGCAAGAGTAAGCCCAGACAAAAAATGTATTGTTGAAAAGTATTCTGCAAAAAAACATGGTGGACTTGGAAACATTTATTACACAGATGGTAAACAAGGAAAAGTAATTAAAATAAAAATCAAAGGTAGAAATGGAGAACAAGGTTCTTTACCCCAAGCAATGAGGTATTCTTTATCAAAAAATTTAAAAATTAAAGATAATGAACACTTGTCTCTCGGGGGAGTATTTAGAGTATTAGATGGAAAAATAAGATCACACGTGCAACCTGATTATAAAGATATTAAACATGAGTATTATGATCCAAAACAAATGAAATGTGTAAAAGATTTTCTTCAATTTTATGAACCTGTTGGACCAAAATTACAATGTTATACTGTTCTTTGGACCGGTGATCCTACTGGAGGAGAATTAAATCTAAGAGAGTCCGGTGAACATACTCACTTTCATTCTTACGAACATGACAGAGATGCTGGGCATTATCATTTTGACGTCACACCTGAGGAAATAGAATATGAAGGTTATTTTAATACCGCTACAGAAGTACATAGAGTAAATAACATTTATAAAGAACTATTAAGTAAAAATAGTATTGAATAGAAAACTCAATGAGTTTAAATTTATTAAATGAAAAGACAGTTCAAATATCCTAAGCACTTTGAAGAACAAAAAAAAATACCAAAACTTACTCAAAAAAGAATTCAATTAGCAGAAATATCACTTGGAGATTTTGAAGGAAGATTAGCCAATGAATTATTGAATTGGTTTTCCTTAACTCCACAACATTGGATAATGTTGCACATGGTTATGCTTGCTTATTATAAAAATAAATCAATTACTAAAAATCAATTGCTCAAAGTAATTGAGAAATCATATTTAACCTCTAATGTTTATATCGATACAGCAATTAAAAAAGGTTATTTTAGAATTATAAGAAATGAGAGAGACAAAAGATCTATATTCATATTACCTTCAGTAATCACCATTAAAACCTTTGAGGAATTTATTGATAGAAGAGATATTCTTTATAAAGGTGTAAGATGAAGAATATCTATACTTGGGCTGCTAAACCAGCAAAACGAACTTTGACTGTTGGGGATTTAAAAGCAGCAAAAGGAAAAAGAAAATTTACACAAGTTACAGCGAATAGTATTGAAGAAGCCGATGCAGCTGAAAAGGCAGGGTTTGATATGATTATATCAAATGCAAAAAATGTAATTCCTGTAAGAGAAGGATCAAAAAATTTATTTTTAACAGCTGCTTTAGTATTAAATGAGTTTGTAACTGCAGACGATATTATGCGTGGAGCTTTTAAAGCATTAGAGAATGGTGCAGATGCAGTTATGACACCAAGAAGTATGGATATAGTTGAAATGCTGGCTAAGGAAGATGTTCCAGTGATGGGGCATTTAGGTTTAGTTCCAAGAAAATCTACTTGGATTGGTGGCTTAAGAGCCGTGGGTAAAACTGCTGATGAAGCGTACGAACTCTTTCAAAAGTTTAAAAGATTAGAAGATGCAGGTGCTTTTTCGGCTGAGTGTGAAGTCATACCTGAGAATGTAATGGGAGAAATTTCAAAGCGTACAGACATAGTTACTGTTTCATTAGGTTCAGGTAAAAACGCTGATGTAATGTATTTATTTATGGAAGACATCTGTGGCGATACAGAAAATCCCCCGAGACATTCAAAAGCGTATGGAAATTTATTGAAACTTAGAAATGAAATAAAACTAGAAAGAGTAAAAGCTCTTAAGGCTTTTAAAAAAGATTCAATGAATGGAAAATTTCCAGGAAAGAAACAATCTTCAAATTTAGAAAAGAAACAATTTGAAGAATTTATAAATCAACTAGATTAATAAGCTTTAGACTCTTCTTTTTTTGAAGAACCTTTCATTTTTTCTACAACCGCTTTTGCACCAGCACTTAAAGCTCTTTGATCAGCTCCAATAGTTACAAAATTAAAACCTTTACCTATCATTTTTTGTGCATATTCAGGTGTACCATTATGAATACCTGCAAATATATTGTTCTTCTTTGCATGCTCTAATATTCTTAATATTTCCGAATAAGCCTTTGTGTTTTCTGCTCTATCAAAGCCAGGCTCTTCACCTATTGCTAAACTTAAATCGGCTGGTCCAATATAAATTCCATCAACACCAGGTGTTGACATAATTTCATCTAGCTTTTCTAAAGATTCTTTTGTTTCTATCATTGCTAATTTGAGCATTTCGTCATTGGAATGTTTTGCATAATCTGAACCACCATAGATTAACCCTCTAACGGGACCAAAACTTCTATAACCATGAGGAGGGTACATGCAGGCTTGAACAAATCTTTCTGCTTCTTCTTTATTACTTACCATCGGACATATAATTCCATAACAACCCGCATCTAGAATTTTCATTATTTGACCTGGTTCATTCCAGTTTACTCTAGCCAAAGGAGTTACATCTGTTGTTGAAATTGTTTGAAGCATTGGAAGTGCATTAGTGTAATCAACTAAACCATGCTGCATATCAATTGTCAGAGAATCCCATCCTTGGTGAGCCATTACTTCTGCTGAAACAGTACTAGGTATTTGAAGCCAACCATTGATAACAGGTTCCCCTGCTTTCATCATTTCTTTAGCTTTATTTTTTCTCATTTTTAGATTTTTAAGCCCATGTGAGTATATTTCACATTTAGATAATCTTTGATAGCACCTGATCCACCTTCACGACCATAACCAGTTTGTTTTATTCCTCCAAAAGGCGCTTCAGCAATAGCAACAACTCCAGTATTAACTGCAACACAACCAGACTCTAGTTTTTCAGATCCAATATGAGCTTTATCCATGGAATTTGTATAAAGGTAACTACATAAACCTAAGTCGTTATCATTTGCTCTTTCAATTACTTCATCAAAGGTTTTAAAAGTTAATATTGGAACTAGTGGACCAAAAGGTTCTTCTTTCATTATTGTAAAATTATCTTTTACATCATCAAAAACAGTTGGTTCGTAATAATATCCTTTATTAAAACCAGAAGGTCTTTGTCCACCCATTAATACTTTTGCTCCTTCTTTTTTAGTAGTTTCAACTAGTTTTTCTATTTCTTCCAATCTTTTGGCTGTTGTTAAAGGTCCTAGATCCACACCTTTATCCATACCGTTTCCAATTTTTAATTTTTTTGCTCTTTCGATAAAAGCATCAACAAACTCCTCTTTTCTGTTTTCTTGGATATAAAATCTATTCGGTGAGATACAAACCTGACCGTTATTTCTAAATTTACCAGTTATTGCTATATCAGCTACTTTGTTCATATCCACATCTTCACATACAATAAAAGGAGAGTGTCCGCTAAGCTCCATAGTAACTCTTTGAACTTTATCAGCTGCTTTTTTTAAAATAATTTTACCAACTCTAGTTGATCCAGTAACTGAAACTTTTTTAATTATATCCGACTCCATTAATTCATTTGATATTTCAGCTGGATCACCTGACAAAAGACTAACCACACCATCTGGTACTCCAGCTTCTTTACAAATGTTTACTAATTCCATTACAGCACCAGGTGTAATTACATCTGGCTTACAAATTACAGAACATCCTGCAGCTAGGGCAGTAGAAATTTTTCTAGATGCTAAAACTATTGGGAAATTCCAAGGAACTAAAGCTGCAACAACTCCAACAGGTTGATAATACACATGAACTCTAGTATCTGGAAATCTACTTTGTTGTGTTTGTCCATAAATTCTTTTTGTTTCTTCAGCATTCCACTCAAAAATATCAGCTCCACCACCAACTTCACCAACTGCTTCTGCAAGAGGTTTTCCAACTTCAAGAGTTAACCATTTTGCTATAATATCTTTTTTCTCTCTCATCATGTCTGCAATTTTTCTAAGAACATAAGCTCTTTGCCATGGTGCAGTGTTTTTCCAAACTTCCAAACCTTTTTCTGCAGACTTTAATGCTTTTTGTACTTCAATAGATGAAGCTTTCGATGCTTTTCCAATCACCTCTTCTGTTGCAGGATTGATTACATCGTAAGTTTCTTTCTTTTCAGCTTGTTGCCATTTACCATCAATGAATTGTCCAAATTTTTCGTACATAGAATTTATTTTTAAGTTTACTTTATTAGGTTTTTTAATTTATAAATAGAATTATATATAAACACTATACATATTAAAAGATAAACATATTTATGAAAAAAATTACCCTCACATGTGCTCATGCAATAGTTAAATATTTAATTGCTCAGAAAATATTAATTAACGGCAAAAAAGAACCATTATTTCCAGGTGTCTTTGGAATTTTTGGACACGGAAACGTAGCTTGCTTAGGTCAAGCATTAGAGGAAAATCAAAAAGAACTTCCAACATATAGAGGGCACCATGAACAAAATATGGCTCTTACAGGAATTGGTTATGCTAGAGCAAAAAGAAGACAACAAATTTTTGTAGCAACATCCTCAGTTGGACCTGGTGCAACAAATATGGTTACGGCTGCAGCAGTTGCTATGAGTAACAGATTGCCAATTTTATTTTTACCTGGAGACACTTATGCAAATAGAATGCCAGATCCAGTATTGCAACAAGTTGAGCATTTTAATAATCCTAATATTACAGCTAATGATGCGTTTAAACCTGTAACAAGATATTTTGATCGAATAACTAGACCAGAACAAATTATTCAATCATTTCCAGCAGCAGTTCAAACAATGTTAGATCCTGCAGATTGTGGTCCTGCATGTATTGCTTTAAGTCAAGATATACAAGGCCAAACTTTTGATTATCCTGAAGAATTTTTTAATGAAAGAGTACACGCGATTAGAAGACCAAGACCAGATGAATTTCAAATTAAAGAGGCAGCAGAAAAAATTAAGTCATCTAAAAATCCAATTATAATTTCTGGTGGCGGGGTTTTTTACTCACATGCAATGGATGAGTTGAGTCAGTTTGCAATTAAACATAACATACCAGTCACTCAAACTGTAATGGGATATTCTACAATGAAAAGAGATCATTCTCATTTCGCAGGCCAGATTGGTGGTTTAGGTGGAAAAAATACAAATACTTTGGCAAAAGAAACAGATTTAGCAATTGCAGTTGGGACCAAACTTGCAGATTTTACAACTGGATCATGGGCAAATTTTGAAAACAAAAATTTTAAACTTGTTTCAATAAATGTATCAAGATTTGATGCTAACAAACATTTAGCTCAAGCTGTCATTGGAGATGCTAAAGTTTCATTAACTGAGCTTTCTCAAGCATTAGGTAGTTGGAAAGCTGGAGATGAATGGAATAAAAAATCTCAAACTGAACTCAAATCATGGAATGAACATATAGATAAAGAGAGTGCCCCGACAAATCAAGAAGTTCCAAGTTATGTTCAGGTAATTGGTGCAATTTACAGAAACTCTGATCCAACAGATATTGCTGTTACTGCAGCTGGAGGTTTGGTTGGTGAAGTTGTTCAAGTTTGGAGACCTAGAGAATTAAATACTCATGAAACAGAGTGGGGCTTTAGTTGTATGAGTTATGAAATTTCTGGAGCACTAGGAATTAAAATGGCTAATCCAGATAAAGAAGTAATTTCTTTTGTAGGAGATGGTTCTTATCTTCTGAATAATACAGATATTTATTCATCAGTTATTACAAAAAATAAATTGATTATAGTTGTTTGTGACAATGGTGGGTTTGCAGTTATCAATCGACTTCAATTATTTAAAGGCGGTAAAGAGTATAATAACTTATTAAAGAGCTCAAATACTCCTGGATTAGTTGATGTTGATTTTGCAAAACATGCAGAAAGTATGGGTGCTAAGTCTGAACATGTTAATTCAATTTCAGATCTAGAAGCTGCATTTAAGAGAGCAAAAGCATCTGATGTAACATACGTTATTTCAATTAAAACTCATGCTTATAAATGGGTTGAGGGATCAGCTTTTTGGGATAGTCCCACACTAGAAATTCCGACTACTAAAGAAAATGAAGAAGCTTTAAAACTTTATAAAGAAGGAAAAGGCAAACAAAGACAAGGTGTATAAACCTGTATGAACAAAGTATTTAAAGTCGGTCTTATAGGCTGTGGTCATATCGCTGAGACATACTTTAGGGGGCAACAATATTTTAATAATTTTAAAATTATTGCATGTGCAGATATTGATCAAAAAGCAGCCGATAAATGTGCAAAATTATATAATATTAAATCTAAAACAGTTCCGGAAATTTTAAAAGACAATGAAATAGAAATTATTTTAAACTTAACAATCCCACAATCTCATTATTCAGTCTCAAAAAAAGTTTTGACTTCAGGTAAACATGTTTATTCAGAAAAACCATTAGCAACTTATTTTGCAAAAGGTAAAGAACTCGTCTCACTAGCAAAAAAAAATAAACTTTATCTTGGAAATGCTCCAGATACATTTTTAGGTGGAGGAATTCAAAAAGCTCGAGAATTAATTGACTCTGATTTGATTGGAGAGATTAAATTGGGCAATGCCATTTTTGCATTTCCAGGGGTAGAGTCTTTTCATCCAAAACCTGAGTCATGGTATAAAAAAGAAGGAGGTCCAGTAATAGATATGGGACCATACTTTTTTACAACTTTAGTAAATTTACTTGGACCAGCAAAACAAGTGCAAGGAAGAACATTAACAGCCTTTAAAAAAAGAATTTATGGAGCGGGTCCAAAAAAAAATAAATCATTTAAAGTTGAAACTCCTACAACATATTTAGCAACAATCCAATTTCACAGCGGTGCTATAATTCAAGTAACACTTTCTTTTGATGTAATTAATCATCAAAGAAATCACATGGAGCTTTATGGCACAAAGGGATCGATAATTGTTCCAGATCCTAATATGTTTGGTGGTTCTGTTTTTGTTTCTGTTACAGAAGGTGGAAAATGGGGTGAACATAAAACAGATAAGATGCATTTAGGAAAAATAAACATAACTTCTTCTAGTGGAAGATCAAATGAAGCTGCTACTAATGCTAACTATCGAAGTGTTGGTTTATCTGAAATGTTATATTCTATTCAGAAAAATAAAAAGCATAGGTGTTCAGGTGATTTATCTTTACATGTATTAGATATAATCGAGTCAACCATGAGGGCAGCAAATACTGGAATTCCTCAAAAGATTCAAACAAAATGTGATAGACCAAAAAAATTTACTGAAGAAGAAGTAAAAAAAATTTTAATTTAGTGTCAAAGCCAATTGTTATTTCTGATCCTTTTCCAAGAACATTGAGTCTGATTTTCACAAAAAAAAAATTAATAGAATTAAAAACTAAATATAAGATTTTAATAGCACCTAATAAAAAAAAAAGACAATTTTATGAAAACTATATTGATAAGGCTACTTTCATTATAGGTCAGCCAGACTTAGATAAAAAAATTTTGTCAAAAGCAAAAAAATTGAAAGCAATAATCAATGTTGAAAGTAATTTTATGAATAACGTTGATTATGTTTATTGTGCTAAAAAGGGGATCTATGTAATTGCAACTTCTCCAGTGTTTTCAAATCCTGTCGCTGAAATTGCATTAGGAATGACACTTTCTCTATTAAGGAATATTCATAATGCTCATTTTGATTTTATAAAAGGTAAAGAAAAATATGGCTTGGAAAGTAATTTAAAAGCATCGTTATTATCAGGAAAAAAAATTGGATTAATGGGTTTTGGTGATTTAGCTAAATCTTTATATCCAATGTTACTTCCATTTACTAAAGATATAAATATTTATGACCCCTGGTTATCAAAGAATAAAATTAAAAGCTTTGGATTTAAACCTGTAAGTTTAAATCAAATGTTTAAAACATGTGAAATTATTTATGTTTTAGCTGCTGTAACAACTAAGAATAAAAATTTAATTAATAAAAATTTAATTAACAAAATGAAACCTAACTCGCTATTCATATTGATGAGTCGAGCAGCAGTTGTAAATTTTAAAGATTTAATCAATAGAGTTAAAAAGGGAGATTTATATGTAGCTACTGACGTATTTCCTGAAGAACCAGTGAGAAAAAATGACCCAATTAGGAAAGTCAAAAATATTTTGTTTTCAGCGCATAGAGCAGGAGCTTTGACTGAGGCCTTTTATAATATGGGGGATATAGTTTTAAAGGACATGCATCTAATTTCAAAAAATTTAAAACCAAAATTTTGCAAAAAAGCTGAACTGAAAACAGTGGGGTTATTAGCCTCAAAACCAGTTGCAATTAATTGATATTTTAATAATTTTATAAATTATGTCGTCAACTAGCAATCCACTATTAGAAGCCAAAGGAATAACAAAATATTTTGGAACTATTACTGCGTTAGAAAATGTTAATCTAAAAGTTCATGCTGGAGAATGTTTGGGTGTAGTTGGAGATAATGGAGCAGGAAAATCAACTTTAATGAAAGTTTTGTCGGGACTTTATAAACCAAGCGCAGGTTCCTTATTTTTTCAAGGTAAAGAAGAAATACTAGAAAGTCCAAGAGACTCTCAAAACCTAGGTTTAGAAATGGTTTATCAAGATCTTGCTTTAGCAGGCAATTTACCTATTGGTGAAAATATTTTTTTAGGAAGAGAGCCAACAAAAAATTTAGGATTTTTAAAATTATTAGATTTTAATAAAATTAAAGAGTTAACTAATGCTCATTTAGATAAGTTAAAAATAAATGTTAAAAGTGCTGATCAAAAAGTAGAGGAACTTTCAGGTGGTCAAAGACAAGCTGTAGCAATCGCAAGATCAACAGCCTTTAATGCTAAAGTAGTAATTATGGATGAACCAACTGCAGCATTAGCGATCAAAGAAGTTGGTAAAGTTTTAGATCTTATTAATAGTTTAAAAAAAACAGGTGTTGGAGTAATTGTAATAAGTCATAGAATGGATGATATTTTTACAGTTTGTGATCGTGTAATGGCTTTATTCCAAGGAACAAATTTTGCAGAAGCTAGCCTTTCAAATACTTCAAGAGATGAAGTTATTGGATGGATTATGGGTAAAAAATAATATGGAAGATAAAGATAAAAAAATAGAAAGTTTGCACTTAAAATTAATTCCGTACTTTGAAAAGTATGGAATACTTCTTTTGTTAGTTCTTATGATTCTGGTAATGCATATTTTACAACCAGATGTGTTTTTATCATGGAGAAATGTAACCAATGTTTTTAAACAAATATCCTGGCAATCAATGCTAGCTCTAGGAGTATTTATGGTAATTGTGACAGCAGGAATTGATCTTTCTGTTGGCTCTATAATGATGTTATCTCTTATGATTTTAGCTGTCGTTGCAAAAGCAGGAGCCCCCTGGTTCATTGTAGTAATTACGCCATTGATTGCAGGTTTTTTGTGTGGGTTATTTAATGGTTTAGGTATTACTTTATTACGGATGCCTCATCCTTTTATAATGACTTTGGGC
Organism: Candidatus Pelagibacter communis; assembly: GCF_001180205.1. Taxonomy (GTDB): domain Bacteria; phylum Pseudomonadota; class Alphaproteobacteria; order Pelagibacterales; family Pelagibacteraceae; genus Pelagibacter; species Pelagibacter ubique_O. The sequence goes on from NZ_CVSU01000121.1 coordinate 14,874, forward strand.
ACACTTTATATATTTAGAGGTGCAGGAAATTTAATTTCAGGTGGTACTCCTATTAGTGGTTTTACAGATGAAGTTAGATATTTGGGACATGGAAGAATTGATCTTCAATGGTTGGGATTAGAAAAATCTCAATATTTACCTGTAAGTTTAGTATTAATTGCAATTGTTTATATAATTTTTTGGATTTTTTTAAATAAGAGTAAAACTGGTAAATGGATTTATGCAATTGGAGGCAATCCAAATGCAGCTAGAGCTTCAGGAATAAATGTAAATAAAATTTTGATTATTGTTTATTCTTTGTGTGGTTTTTTATCTGGTATTGGTGCTTTAATTTTAGCTGGAAGAACTGACTCAGGGTATCCAAATGCTGGACTTCAGTCAGAACTCGATGCGATTGCTGCTTGTATTATTGGTGGAGCAAGTTTTTTTGGAGGAAGAGGAACTGTGCTTGGAGTTTTTGCTGGAGTTATGATTATGGGTATTCTTCGTAATGGACTAAACTTAATGGATGTAAGTTCATTTTGGCAACAAGTGTTAATCGGCTCAATTATAGTTTTAGCTGTTTATATAGACGTGCTAAGAAGAGATATTGGAACAAGAAAATAATTTACACGTATTAGTTGTTTTAATCTAATTTAGAACTGTTCTTATTAACTGTTGAATTCTTTTTAAATTTTCGATTAAATTTAATTTTAAAAAACAACTAAGGGGAAATATATGAAAAACTTAACAAAAATAATTAGTGTAATTATTACTTCTGTTTTTCTATTAGCAAGTTTTTCAACAGGGGCATTTGCTGGAAAAAAAATATTATTCAGCATTAAAGGACCTGGATCAGGAAATCCTTTTTGGGCATCTGTAGAAAAAGGAGCTAAAGAAGAAGCAGCAAAATTAGGTGTTGATTTAGTTTTGGTTGCACCACCGCAAGAAGGTGATGTACAAGCTCAGATTAACCAAGTTGAAGACCAACTAGCAAAAGGTGTTGATGCAATAGCTTTAGCGCCAGGAGATCCAAATGCTTTTGCTCCAATCGTAGACGATGCGATTAAAAGTGGCGTTCCAGTTGTATTTGTGGATACAAAAGGAATTAATGAAGGGGTAACTTTTATTGGAACAAACAACATGAATGGTGCAGAGTTAGCTGCAAAATTTATTTGTGATAAAACTCCTAAAGGTTCAGATGTTGCAATTTTAACCGGTATTGAGTCACAATCTACAGCTTTGTTAAGAAGAGATGGTGCAATAAAAGGTTTTAAAAATTGTGGATTAAATATTGTTGCTACTCAAACTGCTGAGTGGGACACTGCAAAAGGTAGATCTGTAACTGAGTCGATTATTTTAAAAAATCCAAACATTAAAGCAATATTTGCTTCAAATGATAATATGGGCTTAGGTGCTATGCAGGCTCTTAAAGATGCGGACATGAATGATGTGGTTGTAGTAGGTTTTGATGCTACTCCAGATGCAGCTACAAGTATCTTAAAAGGAGAGATGACAGCGACAATTGCTCAGTTTTCTTACAACATGGGTGCATATGGAGTAAAATATGCTCTTGAATTAGCTAATGGTGGAAGTATTGATCCAAACATCGATACAGGAACACAATTGGTAACAAAAGAAAACGCAAACGATTTTAAATAATCTTTAGATAATAAATAATTAAAAAGGGTGGAATTTAATTCCACCCTTTTTTTTTATGTAATATAATATTTTAATGTTAATAAATATAAATCCAGTTTTAAGCCCTGAATTATTATTTCATCTAAGATCCATGGGTCATGGAGAAAAATTAATTTTAGCTGATGCAAATTTTCCTGCAAATACCTCTAATGACAAAGTGATAAGATTAGACGGAGTTGGGATTAAAGAAGCGGCCTCAGCAATCCTTTCCGTTTTTCCTCTTGATAGTTTTATTGTTACACAAGGTGGATCTCCAGCTTTGAGAATGGAGGTGGATGACAAACCAGATGAATTAACAGAGACGCATAAGGAATTTATTGATGTAGTTAAAAATGTTTCTGGGATAAATTGGAAAGTTGGTTCAATATCTAGGCAAAATTTTTATGAAGAAGCAAAAAAAGCATACTGTATAGTTACAACTACAGATGCTAGACCTTTTGGATGTTTTATTTTAACTAAAGGTGTAATTTTACCAGACGGTAAGGTTTGGTCATAAAATTTAATTAATGAAATCTATTTCTATATTAGGAGTTTTCGTAGCAGATTTGTGTTTTATTGGAGATAAAATTCCCAGCAAAGGTCAAACAATTTTAGGAAAAAAACACGTAGTAGGTCCAGGTGGAAAAGGATCAAATCAAGCGATCGCAGCCTCTAGATTAAATGGAGAAGTTAGTTTTATAACCAAAGTTGGTAAAGATAGTCATTCTGAAATGGCATTTAATCTTTATAAGGAAGCTGGAGTAAAAACTCATTCAATCATTCAGGATGAAAAACTTTTTACAGGAGTTGCTGGCATTATGATCGATAAAGATGGAAACAATGCAATTAGTATTGTTTCAGGAGCAGCTGAACATCTTGTTAGTGAAGATATAGACAATAAAATTGAAACAATTAAAAATTCAGAAATATTTCTGACACAAATGGAAACTCCTGATGAAGTTACAATTTATGCTTTAAAAAAAGCAAAAGAACATAAATGTATAACCATTTTAAATCCTGCTCCAGCACGTAAAATTGACGAGGGTAATTTTAAATTAATAGATTTTTTTACTCCTAATGAAACAGAGGCTGAATTTTATTTAAATAAAAAAATTAAAACAGTTGAAGATATAAAAAATGCAGCCGACGAGTTTTTAAAAAAAGGCATAAAAAATGTGATTATTACTTTAGGTGAAAAAGGTATTTATTTCTCAAACGGAAAAGAAAACTTTTTCTTGGAAGCATATAAACTAAAACAAGCCGTTGTAGATACAACAGGAGCAGGAGATGCATTTAATGGAGCTTTTGCTGTCGGTTTAGCAAATGATCTAGATATAAAAGAAGCTTTATCATTTGCAAATAAAGTTGCGGGGATTTCAACAACAAGATTAGGTGCCGCTTCTTCTATGCCTTTTGCTAAAGAAGTAACAGATAATTAAATTTAATTCTTTTTATTTTCAGCCATGGACAACGCAATCTTAAATGAATTTAAAATTGGAGCTAAGTTTGCCTCGTTTTTTCCTGCAATAGCAAATGCAGAACCATGAGCAGTAGTTGTAACTGGTACAGTTAATCCACCTTGGACTGTTACCCCTCTATCAAAACCAAATGCTTTAAGACCAGATTGTAGCGCATCATGATACATACCAACCATACAATCATGATTTTTATTTTTATAAGCTACTACAAAAGAGGTGTCACATGGTAAAGGACCATCAACATTGTAACCAAGTTTTTTTGCTTCCTCAATCGCAGGTATAATTTCATCTTTTTCTTCAGTACCAAACTCTGCATGGGGATTAAGTGCCTGAATAGCAATTCGAGGTTTCTTAACACCGTTTAGCTCCATAACTTCATTAATTAATTTTATAGGCTTCATTATATTTTCTTTTGTAATATGTTGGGCAACTTCTTTTATTGGAATATGCGATGTTACCCTTGCTGTCCAAAAATTATCTATAACATTAAACTCACAACAGAAACTATTTACTTCAAGTTTTTCTGCCATTAATTGCAATTCATCTGAGTGTTTATTTCCCCCAAGTTTTAAACTTGTTTTATTCATTGGCGCAAAATTAATTGCATCAATTTTTTTTTCTTTAGCAAGAGTTAAAGCTAAATCTAATGCTTCTAATACACTTTCACCAGACTCTTTTGATGGTTCAGCTAACTTATATTTATGATTTTTTCCTTTAGAAATATTTAATAGAAATCTATTTGCTTTATTAAAATCAATTTCATCGAAATTTTTAACAATATCTATATTATGTGAAATTCCTGTAATATTATTTCCTGTTTCAAATACCTGCTTTTCACCAATGATAACTATGTTTGCTTTTTTAGTCATTTCATCATTTAAAAGTTTTGAAACTAATTCTGGACCAATACCTGCAGGATCACCTAATAGTAAAGCAATGTTAGATTTGTTTTGAGCCATTTTTTTCTTTACGTCTTGTATCAGATTATGTTTAAATTATTAAATATAAATTAACTTAAGAGGGAAATAATGAAAAAAAGCTTTAAACTATTTTTAGCAGCTGCTTTCCTAGTAACTGAATTTTTTGTTGTAGCTCTTCCATTAATGATCACATCAGCTAAAGCTGACGGTCATCCAATACAAGCAATTACACACGCTGGTTTTGGTGGTGGAACTGACGTTACTACTAGAATGATGTTATTAAGAGCAAGAAGAGTTCTTAAGCAGGATATGCAATTAGTGAACAAAAAAGGTGGTGGTGGAGCGGCATCAATGGATTACATGATGTCTTTACCTGCAGATGGTAACCACACTTTAACTTGGACTACAGGTCATGCTGTATCTATGGCTTTAGGCAAAACTAAGGTTAAGTTAAGTGATATGCAACCACTTGCTAGAGGAACTGATGATCCTCAATTATTTGTTGTAAATTGTAAAAACGATATCAAAGATGCTAAAAAATTTATTAGCACACAAAAATCAAAATCACTAAAATATGGAACTACTCACACTGGTGGTATTGACGATGTTAGTGCAATCGCATTTACAAAAAAAGGTGGATTAAAAGATCCAACTATCGTTGCTTACAAAGGTGTTGCGCCAATCAAAACTAACCTTATCAAAGGAGATATTGATGTAGGTGTTTTAAACTTAGGTGAAGCATTAACTGAAATTAATGAAGGTAAACTTTGTGTTTCAGTCGTATTAGCAAATAATAGAATGGCTAAAATTGGAGACTCTCCAACAGCAAAAGAATTAGGTATACCTGTTTCTTTATCTACTGTTAGAGGTTTCGTAACTAAAAAAGGTGCTCCAGCAGATAGAGTAAAACAATTAGAAGCTGGAATGATGAAAGCTATGAGCCACAACTACTACAAAAATTTCTTAACAGAAATTGGTCTTGATGAGACAAGTGTTGTAGGTGCAGATGAATGGGGTAAGCAAATGGAAGAAATGCTTGCTGAGATGACTGCGCAGCTTAAAGCTTTAGGTTACATTAACTAATCTAATTAAAAGTACATTTGAATATGAAAAATGTACAAAAACAAAAAAGGGCAAACAAAAGTTTGCCCTTTTTTTTTAGAGATGAGTTTAGAGTCTCTCTTGTAATTATTTTAATATCTGTAGCATTATTAATCACAACTTTTACTTTTGATATTGTTCCTCCAATTTTAAATAGAGGAATACAGCCAGCAACATTCCCAAAAGCGCTTTTAGTCTTAATAATAGTAATGACATTGTTAATCTATTATTTGGCAACTAAAAATCCTTGGAAAGTTGAAAAAAAATTACCAAGATCATTTTTTCTAACTTTATCAAGTTTTGTTATTTTTGTAGTAGTTTCTAAAACACTTGATTTCTTTTTAGCAATCTCAGCTTTATCTATCTTTGTTTCTTATTGTTGGGGAGAAAAAAGATTATTTTATTTATTACTAGTTGGGATTATTTTCCCAATTATTGTTTTTATATTTTTTGAAACTATTTTAGGTTTAAGATTTCCCCTAGGAATAATTACTAACATTTACTATAGTTAAATGGATAATTTATTATTAATGCTGGCGCCACTTTTCAGTTCTAAACTATTATTAGTTTTGTTTTTTGGAACTTTATTTGGTTTGATATTAGGTGTGTTGCCAGGGTTAGGACCAACAACAGGTGGAGCATTGATATTACCTTTCACAATGACTCTAGATCCATTATCTGCAATTGTTTTATTAACTTCTATTTATTGTGCAGGAACCTATGGTGGTGCAATAACTGCAGTACTTATTAATACACCAGGTACCCCAGCAGCTGCAGCCACTTGTTTAGATGGCTATCCTTTAGCACAAAAAGGCGAAGCTGGAAGAGCTTTAGGTATGGCAACAGTATCAAGTACTGTTGGAGGTATTTTTAGTGTCGTTATATTAGTTTTCTTTGCTCCTATACTAGCACAACTTGCTTATGAGTTTGGTCAGCCAGAATATTTTGCATTAGCTATATTTGGTTTAACGATGCTTGCTTCAATAGGTGAGGGTAGTCCAATTAAAAATTTAATCGCAGGTGCATTTGGAATATTGATTTCTACCGTTGGTAAAGATTTTATGACTTCAATTGATCGTTTTACTTTTGGGATCAATGAATTAACTGAGGGAATAGGATTTATACCAGTAGTGGTTGGACTTTTTGCAATGAGTGAAATGTTAACTCAATCAACTTTAATCAATCAAGTGTTTAACAGAATAGCTTTAAAAGCAATTAAGCTTCCTAGCAAAGATGATTATAAAAAAACTTGGAAAACAATATTACGATCAAGTGGGATTGGATCATTTATTGGAGTTCTTCCTGCAGAAGGTGGAACAGTTGCATCCTTAATTGGTTATTCTGAAGCAAAGAGATTTTCAAAAAATCCAGAAGAATTTGGAAAAGGATCTATTGAAGGCATTGCTGGTGCTGAGGCTGCAAATAACGCAGCAACAGGTGGCGCGATGGTTCCAACTTTAGCTCTAGGTATTCCTGGTAGCGCAACAACAGCAGTTATACTTACGGGATTGATTATTCATGGTGTTAGACCTGGACCAGATTTGTTTAGAGAACAACCAGATTTCCTATATGGAATTTTTGGCGCCATGCTTATAGCTAATATCCTTTTTTTTATTTTTGGATTTTTTGGAGCAAAAATATTTGCAAGAATTACCTTAGTACCTAACAAAATCTTATGGCCAATGATATTCGCAGTTTCAGTATGTGGAACTTATTCTTTAAATCAATCTATAATAGATGTTTGGATAATGTTATTTTTTGGAGTGCTAGGTTTCTTTATGAGAAGGTATGGCTTTTCAGTAGTACCAGTTATTATTGGATTAATTTTGGGTGAGTTAGTTGAGGGAACTTTAAGACAATCTCTAGTTATATTCGATGGTAATTGGCTGATGTTTTTCACAAGACCAATTGCTTTAACATTCTTTATTTTGTCTTTAATTGCTTTGGCTTTTCCTTTAATAAGATCGAGGAAAATAAAAAAAAATAATGATTAAGTACGATTTAAATGATCGAGTGGCAGTTGTTACTGGTGGAGCCCAGGGTTTTGGTTTAGCAATAACTGAAAGATTTATTGAAGCAGGAGCTAAAGTTATAATTTGGGATATTGATGATAATGCTGCTAAAGAAGCGATTGATAAAGTTAAATCAGAAAACCTAAGTCATCAGGTCGTAGACGTAACTAATTTTGAAATAGTAAATAAAAATTTAGACGAAGTAGAGAAAAAATACGGAAAAATAGATATTTTTGTCAATAACGCAGGTATTGCAGGTATGAATACTACTGTCGCTGAATATCCATTAGATGAATGGAAAAAAGTAATGAACTTAAATTTAAATTCAGTTTTCTATTGTTGTAAAGCAGTTGTTCCATTCATGTTAAAAAATGACTACGGGAGAATAGTAAACATCGCATCTATTGCAGGAAAAGAGGGCAATCCTAATGCGAGTGCATATAGTACTTCTAAGGCTGGCGTTATCGGTTTAACAAAATCTCTAGGTAAAGAACTTGCCCAAAAAAATATAGCTGTAAATTGCGTAACTCCAGCAGCAGCTAAAACAAGAATTTTTGATCAAATGACCGAAGAACATATAAATTATATGTTATCAAAAATTCCAAGAAACAAATTTGCAAAAGTTGAAGAATTAGCTTCATTAGTAACTTGGTTAGCTAGTGAAGAAAATTCATTCTCCACAGCTGCAGTTTTTGATTTAAGTGGTGGAAGAGCTACATATTAGTTATGCAAGTAGGTATTGATGTAGGAGCAACTAAAATTGAGAGTGTTGTTCTTGAAGAGAATGGGAACGAAAAACACAGATCAAGAATATCGTGTCCTAAGGAGTATACCCAAATTATAACTGCTATAAGAGATATTCACAGTAAATTAGAACAAGAGTTTAAACAAGAACTTCCAATTGGTGTTTGTCATCCAGGAGTTCATTCTCCTCAAACAGGATTAGTAAAAAATGCTCCAAATATAACCTGGTTAGAAAAAAAACCATTTCAAAGCGATCTTCGTAAAGCTCTTGGAAAAGAAGTGTTTTGTGAAAATGATGCAAATTGTTTTGCTTTATCTGAAGCAATAGATGGATCAGGCAAACATTACAAAATTGTTTATGGAATTATATTAGGTTCAGGAGTTGGAGGCGGTTTAGTAATAGACAAAAAAATTATTACTGGCTCGAATGGAGTAGCAGGGGAATGGGGACATAACCAAATTCCATATTTTGCAGCTAAGAAAGAAAATTTTGACTCAAGCAATGCTAGGGAAGCAGAGATTGAAAGTTTTTTATCTGGTTTAAGTTTAGCAAAAAGATTTAAGAAACTTTATGGAAAAAATTTAAATACAAATGAAATTTTTGAATTGAACAGAAAACATGATTTAGATGCAGAAAAATTTATTGATGATTTTAAAGTGAATTTAGCAATGTCGCTTTCAAGTATAATAAATATTTTAGATCCTGATGCTTTTATTTTTGGAGGCGGAGTTTCAAACGAAATTGATTTTTTAAATGAAATAGACTCACTGGTTAGAAAATTTGTTATTGGTAGAGAGTACGAAGGTGTTTTTTTAAAACCAAGGTATGGTGATGCAAGTGGTGTCCGTGGTGCTGCAAGATTAGGAAGAAGTGCGACGTATTAGAAAATTCAATTCATAATTTAATAAAAAAAAATTAAATTTTTCCAAAAATATAAAAAAATTTATAAAAAATTATAAAAAATTAATTTCAACTAAAGGTTGATTTAATTTTAATTTTACCAAATTAGAATTAGATATAGAAATTATATATAAATTGTTATTAATTTTATTTTTTACTTTACTACTTATGTTTGAATGTGTTTATATCCTGACTTAATAATTAATATATATATATTAACTTAACTAACTAATAAGAGGGAAATAATGAAAAAACTTATACTTTCGATTGCAGCTCTTGCATTATTTGCAACTTCTGCGTTCGCTGAAAGATACGTCATGATTACTCATGGTGAAGGAAAAGATCCTTTTTGGCCAGTAGTTCAAAAAGGTGGTGAAGATGCAGCTAGAGCAATCGGCGCTGACTTCGAATACATCTACAACCCTTCTGCTGATATGGCTGATATGGCAAGCTCAATTCAAGCTGCTGCAGCTACTCAACCAGACGGTATGGTAATTTCTTTACCAGATCCAGATGCATTAGGCCCAGCTATTAAAGCTGCTGTTGCTGCTGGTGTTCCAGTAATTACAATGAACTCTGGTTTAGAGTCTTCTGCTAGCCTAGGTGCTTTAATGCACGTTGGTCAGCCTGAATTACTTGCTGGACAAAAAGCTGGTGAAAGAGCAAAATCTGAAGGTGCTACTAAAGCACTTTGTATGATTCAAGAAGCATACAACACAGCTCTTGTAGACAGATGTGAAGGTTACGGTGCAGCTGTTCCTATGCAAATGACTGATACTACATCTGACCCTGCAACTATTCAAACTAGAGCAACTGCTGCTTTACAAGCTAACACTGATATCGATGCGATCCTTTCAGTAGGACCACACGTATGTGAAGCTGTTGATAAAGCTTTAGTTGATCTTGGTATGACAGTACACCACTCTTGCTTCGACTTGAGTCCTGCAGTTATGGACTTAATCGGATCTGGAAGAGTTTCTTTCACTATCGATCAACAACAAAGATTACAAGGTTATATGCCAGTTATCGTATTACACTTGTACAATAACAGTGCTGGACTTTTACCAGGAGCTAACATCCCATCAGGACCTGGCTTCGTTGACAAGTCTAACGCTTCTTCAGTTGCTGCTTTAGCAGGAATTGATAGATAGTCTGTAATAATTTAAAGGGTCGATTATTCAATCGGCCCTTTTTTTTTTACACAATTAACAAGTCTTTTAAAAATGAATACATCAACAACAAAAAAACCAAGACAAGAGTCAGACCGACAAGGTGAAAAAAAATGGTACTCTGCATTTACGTCTCGTCCAGAGGTTGGACCTTTTGGAGTTATGGTTTTACTTTTTTGTATGTTGGGATACTTTTCTATTCCAGAAGGACAATTTTCTCTTAATCCTTTTTCTGGTGAAGGATTTAACGCTTTAGGAATTAGAAATAATTTTAGGGTAATTGCACAATTAGGGATCGTTGCACTTGCTGCTGGAATGTTAATTATAGCAGGTGAATTTGATCTTTCTGTTGGTTCAATGATTGGTTTTGCTGGCGGTTGTATGGCAATGATACTAAAATGGGGTTTTGCTGTTGTTATTCCTTACATATCTTTTGAAGGAGGTTTTCATTTTGAAGGATACACATTATTTAAAATTAAAGATGTTTCACCACTACTAGCAATATTAATTACACTATGTATGACGCTATCTTTTGGATGGATACAAGGATGGATAATAGTTAAAAGTGGTATAGCATCTTTCATTGTAACGCTAGGTGGACTTTTCTTTTTACGAGGTTTAACAGAAGTTTCGTATAGAGCATTTAACAGAGCTCCTGATCAAACTGCTGGATCAACAACTGTTACAGATTTACCAGATATCAAAAACATTATAAATGTTCCAGGTCATGGAGAAATGGAAAGAGATGCGGCTAAAGCTTTACCAAATGACCAATTATTAGAAATTCTTAGCACTGTACCAGCGAGCACGGTAGCAAAATTAACCGAACGACTAACATATATAAACGAAAAGGTTGCAGCTTACAAAACCGAAGCAAATGCTGAAAAAATGATTTCAACTTTAGAAAAATCATTAGCTGGAGCAAAAAAATCTGGCAATGATTCAATGGTCGAAATTTTGACAAAGAAAATAGAAGCTGGAGTTAATGTTCCTGATGTTGCTGCAAAAGCGGTTACTGATATTGATATAGCAAGAGCTTACATAGATACAATAGTTACTGCAAGACCGGTTGCTAATTTTTTTGGAGGCGACATTATGGAGCCAGTATTTAATTGGTTATATTATACGGTAGATTGGAATGTAAATAACTATGGAAACATTTTTGCTAAAGGAATGTATTCTGCATTAATGATTTGGGGACTTATAGCGTTTATTTGTTATTTAATTTTGAGTAAAACTCAAGCAGGTAATTGGATTTATTCAACTGGTGGAAACCTTAGTGCTGCAAAAGCTAACGGTGTGCCAACTAATAAAGTTAAGATTTCATTATTTATGTTTACTGCGTTCTGCGCAACTATGTTTGCTGCGTGCCAAGTATTTGAAGTTAATACTGCGGATACAGCAAAAGGTAATTTAAAAGAATTAGAAGCAATTGCTGCGGCGGTTATAGGTGGTGTTGTGCTAACTGGAGGTTTTGGAACAATAGGTGGAATAATCCTCGGCACAATTATTTTTGGAATTGCAAAAGAAGCCTTCTTTTATATTCCAGGAATTGATGGATCGTTCTACAGAGTTTTCCTTGGAGCAGTTCTTGTTACTGCTGCCTTGACAAATGAGAATATTAGAAAACGAATTATGGGAAATATCTAATGGACAAAAAACCATTAATTGAAATAAAGAATCTAGTAAAAAAATTTGGAACATTTACTGCTCTAAACGGAGTTTCATTAGATGTTTATCCGGGCGAAGTTCATGCACTTTTAGGTGACAATGGTGCTGGAAAGTCAACTTTGATCAAAGTATTATCTGGGGTTCATCCAATGACAAGTGGAGAAATAAAAGTAGATGGAGAAATCGTTAACTTCACTACACCACGTCAAGCATCTGATGCAGGTATTGGAACAGTTTATCAAGATTTAGCACTCAACGCTCTAACATCAGTAACAAGAAATTTTTTTCTTGGACGTGAATTAATAAAAGGACCTAGTGGATTTGGTTTAATGCAAATGGATGAGATGGACAGAATAACAACAGAAGAAATGTCTAAAATTGGAATTAATATTGCAAACCCTAATCAGCCAGTTGGAACAATGTCAGGTGGACAAAGACAAACATTGGCTATTGCAAGAGCAATTTACTTTGGTGCAAAGATATTAATATTAGATGAACCTACATCAGCATTAGGTCAAAAGCAGCAAATGGAGGTTTTAAAGACAATTAAAAAAGTACAAAGTTTAGGAAATATTGCAATTATACTTATTACACACAACGAAATTCATGCACGTCTTATAGCTGATCGATATACTTTCTTAAGTTTAGGAGAAGTAATTGGTTCAGGATTGTCATCGGAACTTGGTAACGAGGATGTGAAAAGATTGATGGCAGGTGGTGCAAAAATAGGTGATCTTGCCAAAGAATTAGAATTGTAATGAAAGTAAAATATTACGATTTAGAAAATAAAAGAGTATTTATCACTGGTGGGGGATCAGGAATTGGAGCTTCAATTGTTGAACATTTTTGTGAACAAGGTTCTGAAGTTTACTTTATAGATATTAAAGTTTCAGAAGCTGAAAAATTAATTGAAGATATAAAAAATAAAAAATATTCAATACCAACTTTTATTGAATGTGATTTGTTAAATATAAAACAACTTCAAAAGACAATTGCGGACATCATTGATCAAAAAGGCCCAATTGATATCTTAATTAATAATGCCGCTAACGACACAAGACACAAAATTGACGATGTTACAGAGGAATATTGGAACGAAAGAATGAATGTAAACCTAAGGCATTATTTTTTCACAGTTCAATCAGTTAAAAAATCAATGATTGAAAATAAAGGTGGTGTAATTGTAAATATAGGATCTTCCTCTTGGATGGTTGGACAAGGTGGTATGGCTGCTTACACAGCTGCAAAATCAGGGGTAGTTGGTTTAACTAGATCATTTGCAAGAGATTTAGGTGAATTTAACATCAGAGTTAACTCAGTAGTACCAGGATGGGTCTTAACACAAAGACAAATTGATCTTTGGTTAAACGAGGAGTCTGAGAAAGATTTGATGAAAAATCAATGTTTAAAAGAGAGATTGTTGCCTCATGAGCTTGCTCAAGCAGTATTATTTTTTTCATCAGAACAATCAGGTGGATGTACTAATCAATCTTACATTGTTGATAAAGGTTGGTTGTAATAGGCTTTGTGAAAGCACAAAGTTCAAAAATAGAAAATAAATATTTAAGAATTAAAACAATTAACATCGGTGCTTGTTTGTATGAGGTTTATGACAAACAAAGAAAAATAAACTTAATCTTAAATCTTGGTCCTACCAAAAATTATAGTAGTAAAAATTTTTACGTAGGTGCTACTTGCGGACGGTATGCAGGTAGAATATCAAATTCAAAATTTAGGATTAAAAATAAGATTTATAAACTTGATGGCAACGAAGGTAGAAATACTTTACATGGAGGGAAAATAGGATTTGATAGATTAAAGTGGAAAATACACCATTGCTCAAAAACTAAAATTATCTATCAATTATTATCTAAAAATCTTGACCAAGGTTTCCCAGGAGATTTGAATTCGGAGTGTTCTTATGAAATTAAAAATAAAAGTTTAATTATTAAATACCAATACAAATCAAATCAATTTACTCACGTCAGTTTAACAAATCATAGTTATTGGAATTTAAATAAAAATAAAAAAGAGACGATTTTTAACCATGATCTAAAAATTAACTCAGAAAAATATCTTGAGGTAAACAATAAATTAATCCCAACTGGTAAAATTAAAAAAGTAAAAAATACTATTAATGACTTTACTAAGTTTCAAAATATCGGAAAAAAAATAAGTATAATAAAAAATAAGAAAATAAAGAGAGTATCCAATACAATCAATCAATTAGGATTTGATTTAACATTTTGTGTCAAAAAAAATTCTAAAAACTATTTAGCCTCGTTAAAAAATAAAAAAACTAATATACAATTAGATTTTTATTCAAATCTTCCTGGGGTACAGCTCTATACTAGCCAAGGTTTACGATATAAAAACAAACTTGCTCCTTATCAAGGTGTTTGTTTAGAAACTCAACACTATCCAGATGCACCAAACAATAAAAATTTTCCAAGTACTTTAATTAAACCTAAAAAACTTTATAAGCATTTTACAAAAATAAATATTTCATAAAATGAATAAAAAAATAAACATATCAATTGTTGGAACTGGTTTAATGGGTTTACAACATATTAAAGCTATTAAAAAATCAAAGAAAGCAAATCTTCATTCAATAGTAGATATTAGTAATAATGCTAAAAATTTATCAAAAAAATATAAAATCCCATTATATTCAAATGTATCAGAGCTTTTAAATTCAAAAAAACTAGATGCTGTAATAGTCGCTACCCCAAATCAATTGCATGAAAAACATACTGTAAGTTTTTTAAAAAATAAAATTCCTGTTTTGTTAGAAAAACCTATTTCACACAATTTTCAATCTGCAAAAAAAATCATAAGCAGTTCTAAGAAGAATAAAACACCATTATTGATTGGATATCATCGTCGACATAATTCAATAGTTTCTAAAGTTAAAGACATTATTAACAAAGGTAAATTGGGCAACATCGTTTCTGCAAACGTTTTATGCTGGTTATATAAACACAAAGCATATTACAAAGAAAAATGGAGAGTTAGTAAAGGTGGTGGGCCTTTAGGTATCAATTTAGTGCATGACATTGATATGATTTGTTATTTATTGGGTTCAATAAAATATGTTCAAGCATTTACAACAAATAAAACTAGAAAATTTCAAGTAGAGGATACAGCCACAATAAGCTTGATCTTTTATTCAGGAGCGCTCTGTACACTTAATTTGTCAGATACAATTGTTGCACCGTGGAGTTATGAATTAACCGCTGGAGAAAATTCTGCATACCCAATTACCAACCAATCTGCTTATATGATTGGAGGCACCAAAGGTTCTTTACAGTTTCCCAATCTTAAATATTGGTTTTATAAAAAAGAACGAAGCTGGTGGAACAAGATTTTTGTTAATGAAGATAAAAACAAAAAAGATGACAATACATTAGTAAACCAAATTGACCATTTTGCTGATGTAGTGACTAAAAAAGCTAAACCAAAAGTAAATGGTAATGATGGTTTAATTTCTCTTAAAATTTTTGCAGCAATAACTAAAAGTGCAAAAACTGGTAAAAAAGTAAGAATATAAATTTTTTATTAAAATTTAAATCATTCATTGTTTTGACATATTTTATTTGTTAACTTTTTATATGAAAAAAATTATCTTACTTGCTTTATTTAGTTTTTTATTTTTTACAAATTCAAATGCTGCATGTGACGATCCTTTAACAGAAGGTGTAGATTATTCTAATTGTAGATTTTCAGACTCTCAAGACCTACAAGGAAGTTATCTTCCAAATTCAAATCTTTCTTTTTCAAGTTTTATTCAAGTGAATTTTGATAAAAGCATTATGATGACTTCAAATTTATCATTTGGAACTTTCCCAGAGTCTACATTTGTAAGAGCTAATCTTTATGAATCGATTTCTATAGGTGCAAATTTTGAAAAAACTAATTTCACAGGAGCAAACTTAACTAGAGTAGATTTTATGGGTGCTACGTTGATTGAAGCTAATTTTCAAAACTCTAATTTGATGGAAGCTAACTTTACATCTTCTAACATTATCAATGCTAATTTTGATGGAGCTAATTTAACCGGAGCTACTTGGACCAATGGTCAAACGTGTGGTCCAGAATCTATCGGTACCTGTAAACAATAATTGATGAATACTTCAGTTAATACTGATGATGTAATCTTTAATTTTTTTAAACAAATTTGTGATGAAAAAGATGATCAAAAATGTGTTGAGCTTGGTAAAGAATGGATAAAAGCAATGGAAACAAATTTGTCTGAAATGGAGAAAAACTTAAATGGAGCTGATTACATTAAACATAAAGATGATATTCAAAGTAACAGAAACCATCTTAATAGCTTAAAAAATAAAACTTCATCTGAGTGGAGAGAATACGCTACACAATGTATGATCGAAATAATGAACCATAAAAATCAGAAATAATTAAATTTTTAAAAAGACTTTCAATAATAAACAAAATATATTAAGTATATCAACAAGGGGTGTCTTAACAGACTGAGATCATACCCAAAGAACCTGTCCGGTAATTCAGAAAGGGATAAAATGGATAAAACATATTTTTTAACTCAATCAACCTCATTAACATTAGTTATTATAATTAGTTTAACATTTGCTTTCTTGGGAATTTTTCACTCTAAAAAATTTAGAGGAATTAATAATTATTTAACTGCAAATAGAAACATTGGTTTATTTTCACTTACCACAAGTCTAGTAGCATCAGCTTTAGGAGCCTGGATCCTATTTGGTCCAGTTGCGGCTGCAACATGGGGTGGAGTAGGTGCTGTTATTGGATATGCATTAGGCACAGCTTTTCCAATGATTTTCTTAATTTATTTTGGAAAAAAAATTAGAAAAGAGTTTCCAAAAGGGTCTTCTTTAGTTGAGTTTATGAGAAAGAAATTTAGCAAAAGCCTATTTAAGTTAATTTTGTTAATGACAATCTTTTATATGTTCATTTTTCTTTGTGCAGAAGTAACGGCGGTTGCTTTATTAATCAATTATATATCTGGAACAGAATTGTGGATTACAGCGTTAATAGTTTTGGTAGCTACCTTAAGCTACACCCTTTATGGGGGTCTAAGAGCATCAATATTTACTGATAATATTCAAATGATTGTAATTGGTGTTTTATTATTTGTTTTGATTTCAATCATTAGTTCATCTTCAGGAGATAATTTTTCTTTTTCTTTAGTTAATGAGAAAAATCCTCAATTAATAAGTTCAAAATATATTCCAGGATACACCGCTGGATTAACTTTTTTTATAGCAGTTGCAGCAACTAATTTATTTCATCAAGGAAATTGGCAAAGAGTATATGCAGCAAAAGATTTTCAAACATTAAAAATTGGTTTGATAATTTCTTTCTTTATTATTGTTCCAATAGTTTTTTTAATGGGATTTATTGGAATGGTTTCATTTTCAATGGACCCATCTGTTAGATCAGATTTAGGATTTTTTAATTTATTATTAAAAGATCAAACAGAAATTTTATCCTTGTTGATCGTTGTCCTTGGTCTTGCATTAACAATATCTACTGTTGATACTTTAGTTAATGCTATTTCAAGCTTGTTTGTAGTTGATGGCAAAGCAACTTTTAACTTCGATAAAAAAACTGATTACTTAAAAATATCTAAGTATTTTATTTTAATCTTGTCTGTAATTGCTTTTGGAGTTGCTTCAAAAGGATTTGATATTTTATA
The DNA here is from genome assembly GCF_001180205.1 of Candidatus Pelagibacter communis. GTDB lineage: Bacteria > Pseudomonadota > Alphaproteobacteria > Pelagibacterales > Pelagibacteraceae > Pelagibacter > Pelagibacter ubique_O. Next base: position 32,224 of record NZ_CVSU01000121.1, read on the forward strand.
TTTATTCTTACTTGCAGATTTATTTTGTTGTGCATTTGTAGTGACTGTTTTTTATAGTTTCTATAATAAGGTGGGTGAAAAAAATGCTTATGTTTCAATTATAATTAGTCTAGTTGCAGGATTTTTAATGTTTCCATTTCCAGATTTTTCTAAAAGTTTATTAGTAGGAGTAATTTTTCCTACAGATACATTTTCACCTTTTATAGCTCAATCTTTATTATTTTTATCTTTTTTGGTTGCAACTTTCTTGCCAGTAATAATTTTGAAAATTAAATTTAGATAGAGGATTTTAAAGCGTCATAAATAAGTTCTTTGGTTGTCTCACCAATACTTCTGTAAACTTCTTTATTATCTTTAAAAATTAAAAGTGTTGTTTGATATTGAACATTAAAAAATTTAGCAATTTCTTTATTTGTTACATCAAAAGCAAAGTATTCCATATTTTCAAAATCTTTTTTTGCTTTTTTTAACACTTCCATTTGACCTGCACATGACGAGCAATATTTAATCCAAGAACTCACAACAACAACTTTTCCTTCCGATAAAGCTTTGTCAAATAATTGTTTATCATAAGTCGTTTCTTTACTAGTTGCTTTGGAAGTCAATGCTAATACAAAACAAATAAATATTAAAAATTTTTTCATATGTTTTTTCATTTAACGTAAATTTTAATTTATTGTAATACAATAAATTGTCTCTATATATGGTTATCAAATGTCTAGTGATCTAATTACTATAAATAACTTATCAAAAGCCTATGACAATGGATTTGAAGCATTAAAAAACATTAATCTTAATATTAAAAAGGGTGAAATTTTTGCGATGCTTGGACCAAATGGCGCAGGAAAAACAACTCTAATAAGTATTATCTGTGGAATAGTAAGACCATCTTCTGGAAAGGTTACAGTAGACGAATTTGATATAATTGATGATTATAGAGAAACAAGGTCAAAAATTGGTTTAGTTCCACAAGAGCTTACTCTGGAACAATTTGAAACCGTATTTAATAACGTTTCCTATTCTAGAGGTTTGTACGGGAAGAAACCTGACGCAAAACATATTGAGAAAGTTTTAAAAGATTTAAGTTTATGGGATAAAAAAGATTTAAGACTTAGACAATTGTCTGGAGGAATGAAAAGAAGGGTTTTAATTGCAAAAGCATTATCTCATGAACCAACCATTTTGTTTTTAGATGAACCAACTGCTGGAGTAGATGTTGAGTTAAGACAAGACATGTGGAAAGTTGTTGAGAGTTTAAGGAAAAATGGCGTTACAATAATTTTAACCACACACTACATAGAAGAAGCAGAGGCTATTGCGGATAGAGTGGGAGTTATCAATCAAGGAGAAATAATAGTTGTCGATGAAACAAAAGAATTATTAAAGAAATTGGGTCATAAGAAACTTACGGTAGACTTACAGGAAGAGGTCAAAGCAATACCAAATAGTTTAGTAAAATACAATCTTGAGATAGGAAAAGATAAAATGTCAATTGATTATACTTACAATGTTCAAGCAAAACAAACAGGTATTACAAATTTACTTCAAGATTTAAAAGATGCAGGATTTAAACTAAAGGATCTAAAAACAGAACAGAGTACACTAGAAAAAATTTTTGTAAGCTTAGTAAAGGAAAACAATGAAATTTAATTATTATGCATTTAAAGCAATTTACCTTCATGAGATGGATAGATTTAGAAGAACATTGATGCAATCCTTATTATCGCCAGTTTTATCTACCTCTTTATATTTTATAGTTTTTGGCTCAGTTATTGGAGGATATGTTGAAAATATTGATGGCATTAGTTATGGATCATACATCGTACCTGGTTTGTTGATGCTTACATTATTAACCCAATCAATAAGTAACACATCCTTTGGTATTTTTTTTCCTAAATTTAATGGAACAATTTATGAAATTTTAGCTGCACCAATTTCAACTCTAGAAATAGTTCTTGCATTTGTTGGCGCAGGAGCAACCAAAACTTTAATTGTTGGTTGTATGATATTCATTACTTCAACTTTTTTTGTTGAAGTTGAAGTGCAATTCCCAATATTAATGATTTTTCTTTTAGTATTAGTATCATTTACTTTTGCATTATTTGGTTTTTTAATTGGATTGATGAGTTCTAATTTCGAACAAATGTCAATCATACCAACTCTTGTTATAACTCCAATGGTTTTTTTAGGTGGAAGCTTATATTCTTTAGATATGCTTCCAGAGTTTTGGCAAATAGTTACATATTTTAATCCAGTAGTATATCTGATAAATGGATTAAGATTTTCATTTTATGGAGTATCAGATTTTAATATATGGATAAGTGTTGGTTTAATGTTAAGCTTTTTGATTATTTGTATAGTGATTGTAACAACGCTTCTTAAAAAAGGTTATAATATAAAAACATAAATAATGATTAAATATATTCTTCCAGCTATTATTATTTTTTTGATTGTTTTGTTCTGGGAGAAAATTACCGAATACGTAGAAAAAAAATTCAATATTAAGCTTAATTATATTGCCGTTAGCTCCATAATTGCTGCAATAGCAGTAATTCTTTTGCTCCTTAATTACTAGGATTTATGAACATTCTTGATGTTTCAAATTTTGAAATAAAGGAAACGGATGGAGTTTTTACCTTTAAAAATAAAAATACAACAATAGGCTTTGTTAGATTTAATGAGATAGGAGAAGTAGAGTATATTTTTGTTAATCCGATTTTTAGAAAAAAAGGATTAGCAACCAAATTATTAGAATTAGTAAAAGAAAAAACTGGAAAAGCAATAATACTTCAAGAACCGATAAGCCCTTTAGGATTGAAATTATTAAAATCATTAAATAGATGGAAGTAAACTTTTTATTTTTCTTAACGGTTGTTCCTGCCATTATTTTATATGGAATTGCAAAATCAGGTCTAGGTGGTTCCATGACTTTAATTTCTGTTCCTTTAATGACAATAGTGATGCCATTAAACCAAGCTTTAGGAATTATTTTACCAATTTTAATATTTTCAGATTTTATTGCTGTTTATAAATATAGAAAGGAATTTGACTTAGGAACTTTAAAATTAATGGTTCCATTTGCAGCAATCGGGATATTTATTGGATCATTAACTTTTTCATATTTTTCAGAGGAATTATTAAAATTTATTATTGGAGTTATGGGCTTCTTGTTTGCTGGTCATTACTTTTTTTTTAAAAAAAATAAAGAAAAAAAGTCAGAAAAAAACTTTTTTAAAGGTGGTACTTGTTCAGTCGTAGCAGGATTTACAAGTTTTTGCGTACATGCGGGAGGAACTCCAACTAGTCTTTATTTACTCCCGCTTAGAATGAAAAAAGAAATTTATGTAGGTACAAGAATATTTTTTTTCACTTTCGTAAATTTAATTAAACTTCCCTTGTACATTAGTTTATCTATGACAAACTTAGAGTCTTTTAAACAGTCAGCAACATTGTTTCCAGTTGCATTATTGGGAATATTGATTGGATATCAATTACTTAAAATTATTGAAGAGAAATTATTTTACAATATTTTATATGCTTTAATTTTTGTTACTAGTGTGAAGCTTTTGTATGATTATCTGGTATGATTTAATTACGCATTTAAACTTTAAAATAAATGGTAGATAATTATTAGAATGAAAAAAAAATTTAACCCAAGAATTAAAGCAAGATTAAGAAAAAATAGACAGGTTTTAACTAAAAATATTGATAATTTTTTTGCGTGGGTCAAAGGCGCAAAACTTGTTGAGCTTAAAGAATGTAATACAGATGAAGATCCTGTAAGACCAGAGTTAGATAACAAGTTTAGAACAGGATATGGAAGAAAAATTTTTGGTG
>NZ_CVSU01000122.1 GCF_001180205.1 Candidatus Pelagibacter communis
CGTGTCTACTTTAAGAAAAAAACCAAAATTCATGGTCTCACCATCACCTAATGCTGCAATTGACAACGTTGGTGATAATAAATTAAAAGTGCCATTTGAAGTAGATGCATCATTTGGAGAGTTCATACTGTGGGTTTCACTATTATACTCATCTGTAGTTAAACTCCACCCTGAACCAGTAGTCCAACCATCTGCGTTACTTTCAAAATCTTCTTCCCAGAGGATAATCTCTTCTCTGGAAATAGCAGAATGAGGTTGAGGTTCAGGCTCTACAATAACATATTCTTTTCCATCATATTCGATACTTATATCAGTATTCGTTTGAATATTTGCTTTTTCACGGGAAAAAACAACACCAAATAACATGATAGCACTAATTAAGATTACTTTAACGAATCCTTTCATACTTCTTTCCTCCTGTTCGTCGTTTATATTAATTGTTTCTCTTTCTTCCATATTTTATCAATTAAATTCTAAATTTTATTAAACCTATATATAAATTACATTTCCCCAC
>NZ_CVSU01000123.1 GCF_001180205.1 Candidatus Pelagibacter communis
TTTAAATATTATTTTTGAATAAAAACAGGATATATTAGTTCAATAACTTCTTTACTCTCAGCTTCACTTAAAGGACAAATAATTAATATTTCTTCTATAACCTCATTTATCTCAGCTTCAGTAGCATATCTTTTGCCTATCAATACATGAAATGTAACAAGGAAATTGTGTTTATTTTTACTCATCTTTAAACTCCTCTCATAATATTTTTATTGCATAAAAAATTCACTAAAAACCATAATAAAAAAACATAATATTTTATTTACTTTTATTATCTCCTTTCCTTATTTATACATTTATTATATCATTAGTACATAAAAAATGCAAGTACTTTTAGTAAAAAACTACAAGTTGTACTTTGGTCGTTTTTTTGTTTTATATAATATTTTAAGTAAGAGTACTTGCATTACACTTTAAAATATTATATAATATGTATTATTTTAAAGAAAAGGAAAAAAAACACATGAGAAGAAAAGAAGATACCAGCATAACCGTTGCTAATA
>NZ_CVSU01000124.1 GCF_001180205.1 Candidatus Pelagibacter communis
AATCGCCCAGGGGTTGTAAATAGAGAAGGGAATCAAGGATCAAATGCAGGTAGCGCTGGTGCTCCCCAGGCTCTTAATAAAGAAGAAATTAATTACAAATTAATGGCTGGTGATACAACTAATCTATCTGAAAATGAAAAAAAATGGTATTTTCATACTGATGATCCATCTACAGATCTTGGTGAGATGTTAAATCCTCATTTTGATTCATTATTAGGTTTATCAGAAACAGAGTTTTTCACAACAGATCCAGATGGTTTAGATTGTGTATTAGAAATGAGTTCTGGACCTTTTGATCTTGAGGTTGGAGAACAGGTTTCTTTTTCTTTTTGTATTATTTTTGGACAAAATCATACTGATTTAATTCGTAATGCTGAATTTGCTCAAATTATGTATAATGCTCATTATCAGGGTTATTCACCACCAACAGCTCCACAAGTGGCTGCTGAGACAGATCATGAAAAGGTGACAATTTATTGGACAGATGGTGCTGAAGTATCTAAAGATGTTGTAACTACATATACAGATTTTGAAGGATATAAAATTTATAAAAGTACGGATGGTGGTAATACATGGGGCTCTCCAAATCAGAGGATATTTGATGATGAAGGAATTCATGTGGGTTGGCAGCCATATAGCCAGTTTGATTTAGATGCAGATGCAGATTCTTCATTTT
>NZ_CVSU01000125.1 GCF_001180205.1 Candidatus Pelagibacter communis
AGCATAACCTGAAATAGATAAAGTAGACAAAGCATTTAAGGTTTTATTTTTAGAAACTCTATTTCCATAATTGGAAATTAAAGAAAAGGTTATTAAAACTAAACTCGATAATAACACCAAGTAAAGTGTATTTAATGTCAAGGTAATGACCGGTAAATCGAAAAGATTTTCTGGAAACTTTAAAGTCCAATATAACATTTGACTTAGTGGAAATAAAAAACTTAAAAAGAAAACAACCAAACAAATTGAAAATGCATAAAACGCTTTTGCTCCTGAAAGTTGAATTTTTTCTTTTTGTTTAAATCCACCTTTTGTATTTGAATGATACCTCGCCTTTTTTCTAGATAAATTTTCTAAAATGAATACTGCAAAAATGAATAAAAGAAGAAAAAAAGATATCCTGTTTGAGAAAGCTAAATCATCAAAAGTGATCCAAGAATTGTAAATACCCGTAGTTAAGGTATTTATAGAAAAGAAATCAACAGCTCCAAATTCAGCTAAAGTTTCCATTGCTACCAAAGAAAGACCTGCAACAATTGCAGGTCTGGCTGCTGGCAATATTAAAGAGTAAAAGGACTTCATTTTAGAAAATCCTAAATTTCTACCTAAATCAATTAGATTTTGAGATTGATACTGGAATGATGCTCTTGAGAGAATATAAACATAAGCAAATAGTGAAAAAGATAGCGAAAGTACAGCACCAATTAAACCATCAAACTTTGGGATGCTTTGGTTATAATTTCCCTCTCCGAATACATTTTTCAATATCGAATATAAAGTTCCATAATTTTCAAAGAAAGCTGTTAAAGAATACGCATAAATGTATGGAGGCACTGCAAAAGATAATATCAGAGCCCATTTAAAAAAATTACTTAAAGGGAATTTATAAAAAGAAACTAAATAAGCTATACTAGTTCCAATAAGAAAAGTTAAAGCTAAGACACCAACAAGCAAAATTATTGAATTAAAAATATATTCAAACAAAAAAGTATCTTTTAGAATTTGATAATAATTTGATGTATCCTCAAAAAAACTAGTAAATACAGTTATAATTGGTATAGCAACAATAATTGATACCAACAAAGAAAACAAAAACCAAATATTTATCTTATTAAAATACATTTTACCCTTTTGTTTCAGTGAACATAATCAATAGTAGGGTAAATAACTATTGAGTTATGTTCACTTTTTGAAAATTA
>NZ_CVSU01000126.1 GCF_001180205.1 Candidatus Pelagibacter communis
ATCGAATAACAATTAAATAACCTTATGCTTCAAATTTTCTTTGGATTAATACCTTTTATTTTTATAACAGTATTAGGTTTCATTTTTGGTAGAATCAAAATTTTCGATTTAAGCCATGCAAAAATTTTAAATTTATTTTTGTTTTATATTGCTGTTCCAGCATTAATAATTAAGTTTGTAGCTCAAAGTGAAATTGGGCAAATCGATTTAAAACAAATAATTACATATTTTTTAATGCAAGGCAGCCTAGGTCTTATAGCTTTTCTGATTACATCTAATTTTTTTAAACGCCCTGTTCAAGAGTCAATCATTTGGTCTTTAATGGTAGCATTATCAAATCATGTGACTTTATTATTACCAATTACAAAAATTTATTTTGGAACAGAGGTTATCACTCAAGTAACAAGTATAATATTAATGGATGGTATAATTTTATTATCAGTAATTACTTTTTTTTTAGAACTTACTACCAAAAAAAGTATTCGAGTATCAGTATTTTTAAGGAATCTTTTTTTAAATCCAATGATAATGTCTATTGTGATTGGGGTTTTGCTCTTTTCATTTAATATAGATATTTTTGATACACCGATTGATTATACA
>NZ_CVSU01000127.1 GCF_001180205.1 Candidatus Pelagibacter communis
AAGAGAAATTAAAGAAGAAACAAATCTTAAAATAAATAAACCGAAAAAAAATTTAAATTTCATAATCCATGGTAAAAACCTTGGATTAACTCGAAATATTAGTTATTTTGTTTTTAATTTAGATAAAATTCCAAAAAATATAAAAATATTTGAGGGGTCAAATTTTAAATTTGCAAAATTTGAAAATATTAAAAAATTAAAATTTAACCCTTTTGATTACGCAGCATTAAGTTTTCATTATTATAATAAAATTAAAAAAGAAAAATTAATTCCGTACAAATATCTTTAAAATTTAAAACAAAATCCTGTTGTAAAAGAACACAATGTTAGTATAAAGTTTATATGTTTAAAGCTGTAATTATATCGGGACCACTTGCACAAGATCATGAATTTATTTATCCATATTACAGATTACTTGAAGAAAGATGCGAGTTAGACGTTTGTATTATAGGTGGCAAACCAACAAATGGGATTTTGGGTACAGTTCTGCCTCCTAATAAAGATCATAATGTAAAAGATATTAATGAAATTTCTCATGGTGATTATGATTTATTAGTTTTGCCTGGAGGTGTAAAGGCAATGGAAAAAATTAGACAAAATGACCAGCTTATTAAGTTTATAAAAGATTTTTATGAATTAAATAATAAAAACACAATAGCTTGTATTTGTAGCGGTACACAACTTTTAATTTCTGCAAAAGTAGTTAATGGTAAGAAAATTTCTGGATACTACAGCATGAAAGATGACATAATTAATGCTGGTGCTATTTATACTGATAATGAAGTTGTAGCTGACCAAAGAATTTTTACAACAGCTCACTATAAAGATATGGCTCCATGGTTAAAAGCAGCTATTGAACATGTTAAATCCCAAAAGTAAAAAAAACTATGAGAATAGTAATGTAATTAAACCTTGGGGTAATGAATATGTTATTTATCAAGATAAAAAAAAAATAGCATTAACGCTTCTTAAAATAAATCCAAAAAAAGAAACCTCTCTTCATTGTCACTCAGAAAAAAAAACTGGATTTATAATTTTGAATATTAAAGCTAAAGTTCAAGTTGGAATTTATAAAAAAAATACTTTAATTTACAATCCAATATCTAGGTTAATTTTTAGACCAGGTCTATTTCATAAATTAATTAATCCATCAAATAAAAGGGAATTGTATGTCTTGGAATTAGAAACTCCTTATAAAAAAAAAGACGTCATTAGATTTGAAGATAAATATGGAAGAAAATCAAAGCCTTATGAGGGTAAATCTTTCTTGCAAAAGATGAGTAAAAATAATCTTTTTTTCAAAAAACCAAAACAAAATTCACCAAATATCTATAATTTTAAAAACCTTAAAATTACTCTGAGGTATATTAATAAAATTAATCAAATTAAGAAATATAAAAAAAATTCAACAATAGCAATACTTGATGGAAGTTTAAAAAATAAAAAAGGTCAGAAAATTATATCTTATGGAGAAATTATTAAGACTGAAACACTTCAAATACTCTTAAAGAACTTTAAACAAATTAAAAAGCTTTTGATAATGCAAATTGAAAGTAAATAAATATTAATTATTTTTTTTTTAGTGAGGTAAAATATTTTTTATTATATAATTTAGCAAGACGTTTATCTATTGACGCTTTTCCTCCATAAATTCTAAATGGCTGTAACAAATCGTTACCTATATATCTTCTAATTATATTATTTGAGCTTACAGAAATAGTTTTATATCCCAATGCTCTTTCTTGAGAGCTAAATTCATTTTCTGTAGATGTATATCTTAAAGTAAATGAAACTCTTTTATTTTTTTTTGAATGACCAGTTGTAGAATGGACCAACAACGGGTGCCAAATTAAAATATCACCTTTTTTTAAAACTAAATTAAGACCTTTTTCTAATTTTATTCCGAACGTTTTATAGTCAATTGTTCTATTTTTTACCGGATAAAGTCCATGTAGATGAGTTCCAGGAAAAACTGTAACACCATTAAATTTATCACAATCAGTAATAAGCAATTTTAAAAAAATTGTGTTGATGCTTGTACCTGTCCAAGCATCAACATGTTCATTTTTATTTAAAACAGGATTAGTATTTGTTGGAACATTTATCCATAATGCTGTATAGTTCAATACGCAAAGATCATTCCCAATCAATCTATTCATAATATATTTAGTTTTATTTTGAAATATTAAATCATCATAATCTTGAGAACTTTCAAAATTATTCATTATTAAATTTGAAATATCATGGTAATCAATTCTTTTTTTTGTTTTTTGTGATTTCTTTTCAATCTTTTGAATTTGGCTTAAAATATTTCTTGAAATTTTTTTTAAAAATCTGTTTTCAATTGAGTTTCTTATTACTACAAAACCATTTTTAATATAAAAGTCTTCGATATTTGTGTCATTAAAATTAAACTTTTTAATTTTCATAATTTTAAAAATTATATTATTTTGTCTTATATTTTATATTTGAATAATATTCTTTTTCATCTAAAAATGGATATAAATTATCTATTGGAGTTGGTATAAACTTACCTTCTTTCGTCATTTTCGTTTGCAATCGTGGAATTAATTGTTGAAAATTTGGCATATCTATTTGACAAATCACTGGACCATTTATATTTAGGATTTTTTTAATTTTTTCTTTTAAATTTTTTGAATTTTTTATACTGAAAGATTTAATTCCAAAGGCTTTTCCTATTTTTATAAAATTTGGGCAAGATATACCCGAGACAGGATCCGACCCAACATATTTTTTGAAATTTTTTTTTTGCATTAATTTCATAGTTAAATATCCATTATTAAATAATATAAAAATTTTAACAGGTATTTTGTGATGGATAATTGTTTGTAATTCTTGAATATTAAACATAACACCTCCATCTCCTGCTATACAAATTATATTTTTTTTCTTATCTCCAAAATATGATCCTATTGATCCTGGCAAACCCCAGCCCATTGCAGCTAGTCCAGATGAGGTAAATAATCTTTGATTTTTTTTTAAAGACATACTTTGCATGGTACAAGTAAAACTTGTTCCCATGTCAGTAACTATATTTGTATTTGTTTTTGTTAATTTACTTAAGGTTTTGATAAAAAGAAAAGAGTTAACTTTTCCTAAATTTTTATGATTTTCGTTAAACACACTATATTTATTTTTTTGACTTCTTGAAAACTTTAACCATTTTTTAGTGTTTTGATTTAAAAAAGACTTATTTTTTAAATATTTATTAAATTTGCTTAAAAATAAATTAAGATCTGCTTTTATCGAAAAAGCTATTTTTTTTTTAAATTTTTTTATTTCATTATTATCAATATCAATCATGATAATTTTTCCACTTGGTATAAATAAATTGTCGTTGTAACCTCTTTGCGGTTGAGACAATCTAGAACCTAAAACTATAACAAGATCTGAATTTTGAATCGTAAAATTGGCAGCTCTATCACCGAAAATACCGAATCTTCCTATATAATTTCTGTTTGATGTTTCTAATATGTCTGATGCATTCCAACTACTTAAAACTGGAAAAGAAAGTTTTTTAATTACTTTTTTTAAAATTTTTGAAGAATTACTAATATGTATTCCATTACCAATAACTATCGAAGGTCTTTCAGATTTATCAATTAAACTAATTATTTTTTTTAGATCTGAATCTTTAATGATATTTTTAAATTTTTTTTCTTTAAAGCTCCTAATTTTTTTTGGATTAATTAATTTTGCTTGTATATCTAGAGGAATATCAATCCAAACTGGTCCTGGTCTTCCATTTTTACATAGAAAAAGAGCTTTTTGGAGTTCGTATAAAATATCTTTTTCATCTGTAATTATAGCTTTATATTTTACAACTGGCTTTACAATGTCCAAAATATTAATTTCTTGAACTCCAATTTGCCTGGTATTTGTTTTATTAATCATATCCTTCGTGGCTACTTGACCAGAAATTATAATCATTGGAATTGAATCAATCCAAGCTCCTACTAAACCTGTTATAGCATTTGTTCCTCCTGGACCCGTTGTAACATTACACAATCCTACTTTTCCTGTAGTTCTTGCGTAAGACTCTGCAGACATGCTAGCTGCCTGTTCATGGTGTTGCATAATAAATTTTATTTTTTTGCTACTGCCAAATGAATCATTAAGATGCATGGCTCCACCACCTGTTACTCCAAAAACATACTTAAATTTATGATCTTCAAAAAATTTTACAACAAAATCAGAAACCTTCATTTAAATATTAGATAAAATTTATATGATCTGGTGGGGAGGTATTTGGTTTTTCGAGTTTTGATTTACCTTTTAAATGATTATCAAGTGACTCATTAACTTTATGCTGCAAACATAGCGAGGCACACATTTTTTGAGCATTAAAATTTGGTGAAGCTAGATAATTCATAACTTCCCAATATTTATCTGAAGCCCAAATATCTTTAAATCTCTTATCACATATATTTCCAATATGAAATTTCTTATATTTTTCATTAAATAATGAACCACAAGGTGCAACCATACCCGAACCTGACATCTGAAGAAAGAAAGGCGTGCCGTAGCATCTCTGGTAACTTCTACCATTGTTTCCCTGATCTTTGATTTTTGACCATTTTATAACACATTTGTATTCTTCATCTGAATAACTTTCAGCCTCTTTTAGGCGACTATATAGCTTTTCATAAGCACTATAATCAACACCCAAACCACCATCTTCATTGTCTGAACAATGTTTAATAATAGCATAATCAGGTCTTAGTTCTTTTCCTAATTTTGCTAAAGGAATTATTTGATCACCATCTTCAGGCATTAACACCATTTGCATACCTACTGTAACAGAAAGATTGTCTCTTTTCTTAATTTCCATCATATCTCTTATATTTTGGCAGACTCTATCAAAAGCAGACTCTTTTACTCCCATAATTTCTGCATATCTTTTTCTTTCGCCTGCTGAAAAGTTAACTCTAAGATATGTAAGATAAGGTAACAATTCCTCTAGTCTGTTTTTAGTTAATACAAATGCATTAGTTCCAACAGCCATTGAAATTCCTAATTCATGACCTTTTTTACAAGCATCAATAAAAACTGGTGAAATTGTGCTTTCCCCGTCTGATACGAAACTTATACCTTTAACACCGATTTCAGCACAATCTTCTAAAAAGTTAAAAATAACCTCTTTAGTAATTTTTTTTCTATCATTTTCCTGGAACATTGCATAACAAAAATGGCAGGAATAATTACATGCTCTCGTTAATGCCATGTCGATTGTGATGGGAGCGATTCTTTCACCTCTTTCCCATGCCTGGACACGCTCAAGGTGCCAATTTATTTTTGTACCGTCTAAAATAAGTTCTTTATGTTCTTCCATAATTTAAATTGCTTTTGGAGCATTACTCAATCTTAGCTTATTACTATCTTTTTCTTCTATACTAAGCAACTCAATACTTGAATCAATTTTTTCTTTAAATACCTCTTCTATTTTAAATAATTTATTATCCTCAAAATCTCCTTTCAAATTGTCAGAAAGTATAAATTCAAGCCTATTTCCTTGAATAACTCTTTTCAAAATTATGTCAGAACTATTAACATTAAATTGTCTAAAAATATTCTTCTCAAGTATTTCATCAATTTTAGACTTTTGATCTTCAAAACTTAATTTAATCCAATCCTTTGATGTATCTTTATACTCTTTATTTATTTCTTTTTTTTCAATATTTGCTTTATTATAAAAACGATCTCTTGATGATCTAAGGTTTTTCTCAATTAAATTAAAAATTCCTCCTGAATTTCTTGGAAGAAATATTCCAAATTCTTTTTTATATTTGATTTTAGACCTTAAAAAATGCTCTACATATATAACAGCATGATCAGCGACTTCTGATATACCTTTATTAATAATTTGATCACATAAAGTGTCTAAAATAATTGATTTTTTATCTATGTTCTTTGAGTTGTGGAAAGCATTAGTTATTACTCCACTGTCAATATTAATGTAATATTCTAATGTCGAATTATCAGATAGATTTAAAACATAACTTTCCTCGTTTTTTTCTTTGTTTTTTTTTTTATCATTAAAATTTAGTTTTTTTATTATTCTTTCTATTTCGTTATATTTTTCACTAATACTTTCGTCATATTTTAAATCATCTAATTTTGATAATATCTCAGCATCTTTTACCTTTTTTACTTCAGAAATTACTTTTTTATTTTCTTTTTTAAAATCGATGTATTTTTTTTTATTAATATCTATTATTAATTTATTTAATTCAATTTTATTAATTGCAATATTTAATAATTTTTGTAAGTCTTTTTCTTCTTCCTGTGATAAATCTAGATTGATCAATTCTGCATTATATGTCTGGCTTTCTACAAGAGCATCAATTAAATTATATATACTTTTTAACTTTTCAGAGTCAGGCACCCAAAACTTTAAAAATTCTTCCTCTCCAAAACCTCTCAGTTTAGATAATAAATTTTCATCATACTGGCTAATTAAATTTTTATAATCAATGATCATAATTTAATTATAAAACGAATTTACTTCTTTGCAAATTCTTAAAATATCAATTTGTCTCAAATCTTGATGAATTGGAAGAGTAAGTATTTTTTTTGACTGATTTTCTGCGATTGGAAAATCACCAATTTTATAACCTAAAAATTTTGCAGCCGGCTGCAAGTGTATTGGAACTGGGTAATGTATTGATGTTTCAATTTTTTTTGCCTCTAAAAATTTTTTTAATTTATTTCTATTTTTAACTTGAATCACAAAAGTATGGTAAGTGTTGTATTGATATTTTTTTTCTTCAGGAAAGAATATATGTTTTCTGTTTAAATTATTTCTGTAAATTTCATAATTTTTTCTTCTTTGTAGAATAACTGAATTTAAATTTTTCAATTTAAATCCTAGTATTGATGCTTGAAGCGAGTCCATTCTAGACACATGTCCAAAACGATAAATTGTATTTCTTTTTGTCATTCCATGATTGCTTAAATCTTTTATTTTTTCATATATTTTTTTGCTGTTAGTAGCTAAATAACCCGCATCACCTAATGCATTTAAATTTTTTAACGGATGGGCAGAAAAGCAGCCTATGTCTCCAATAGTTCCAACTTTTTTTTGATTGTATCTTGTTCCTATAGATTGTGCAGAATCTTCAATAACTTTAAGATTGTATTTTTTTGCGATTTTCATAATCTCTTTCATTTCACAAGGCCTACCTGTAAGATGAACGGGCATAATAGCCTTAGTTTTTTTTGTTAAAGATTTTTCTATTTTGGAAAAATCTAAATTTTGATCTTCTAAAACATCTACAAATATTGGTTTGGCCCCAAGATGAATAATCGCTGCCGTTGAAGCAACAAAAGAATTTGGCGGTGTTATAACCTCGTCCCCTCTTTTTATCCC